>JAFDYH010000016.1:16755-17619 GCA_018267535.1 Bacteroidota bacterium | reverse complement strand
GCTTTTAGTATTTTTTCATTTACTTCAGGAGGGGTTGCTGCCCGGGCATTAATGACAGCAAATACAAGTAAAGAGAATATTATCTTTTTCATGGCAAATGGCTTTAATAATCCGTAAATCAAATAACAATTCTAAATTAGAACAGAACAATACTGAAATCAAGCAATAATCGATTATCGGCAAGTGTAAAAAATAACCGGGGCGAATAGTAAGCGGATCAGGAGAAACCGAAACCGGCAATACGATGGTTTAAAAAATCATTTTACTATCTTGAATCGTGATTTCTTACTACTGTAATTCGTGGGTTAAGCATTTGTTAAACACTTTCAGTCAGGGATGAGTGGTCAATGCAATCATTACTAATCTTATTTAAATAAATAGTCAGGGATTTTACATCTTTGCAACGCAATAAATATAATTTATGACTGATAAAATGAAACCAGCTACCCGATTTATACATGCAGGCGCGCATCCGGACCCATCTACCGGTGCAATAATGACTCCTATATTTCAGACTTCAACTTATGTACAGGATGCCCCCGAAGTTCATAAAGGCTACGATTATTCAAGAGCCGGTAACCCGACCCGGTCGGCTTTGGAAGAAGCGCTGGCAATAATTGAAAATGGTAACTACGGACTTGCATTCAGCAGCGGTGTTGCCGCAACAGATGCAGTGATAAAATTATTGAAACCTGGTGATGAAGTAATTGCAGCGAATGATATGTATGGAGGTACATACAGGTTGTTCAGTAAAGTGTTTGACAAGTTTGGTATCCGCTTTCATTATATAAATATGAGCAATGCCAAAAACATCAGTAACTATATCAATAGCAATACAAAATTGATCTGGCTGGAAACCCCAAC
>JAFDYH010000016.1:0-16686 GCA_018267535.1 Bacteroidota bacterium | reverse complement strand
TATTTACAAAACCCCCTAGATATGGGGGCGGACATCGTTATGCATTCTGTTACAAAATATCTTGGAGGGCATAGTGATGTTATTATGGGTTCACTGAGTATAAAAGATCAAAAATTGAGGGATGATCTCTATTTCCTGCAGAAAAGTTGTGGTGCGGTTCCTGCCCCGCTAGATTGTTTTCTTGTTTTACGGGGTATAAAAACATTGCATCTCCGTATGCAAAGGCATTGTGAGAACGGTGAAAAGATTGCGCATTGGCTGCGTAGTAATTCTAAAATCGGTAAAGTGTATTGGCCGGGCTTTGAAGACCATCCCAACCATACCATCGCAAGAAAGCAAATGAGAGGGTTCGGAGGAATGATCAGCTTTGAATTGAAGGACAATAGTATAGAAAATGCCAGGCGGGTATTAACCTCAACCAGGTTGTTTTCCCTGGCAGAAAGTTTGGGTGGCGTAGAGTCGCTCATTAATCACCCTGCCTCTATGACGCATGCTTCCATTCCGAGGGAAGAAAGGATTAAAAATGGCTTAAGCGATTCATTAATCCGGTTAAGTGTGGGCATTGAAGATGCCGATGACCTGGTGGATGACCTGGATGCGGCTATTGGATAGAATGTGTTGATTTATAGCATCCGTGAGCCCGGGGCAAGATTCCTGCAATAAGCTATACAATAGAAAAGCTTTTGAAGCCGTTGTTTATGTTAACCACGGCTTTTTTATTGTGGTACGGTCATTGCCTTATGAAAGTTAAAACCACTATTGTATGAGTACCCTTCTTTACATTCTTTCTTTCATTCTAATCCTGGGCTGGTTATTGGGTTATTTTGTCTACTCGGCCGGCAGCATCATACATACATTGTTGATTATGGCAGTCATTACGATATTACTCTGCATAATACGGGGTAAAAGCCCTTTTTCAAAAGGTTAAATTACTTTTGCCGCTGATGAACACGGCAAAGCTGAAAGATTTTTTGGATAGCAAAGTTGATGAATACAATCAGCCTTTTTTTATTAACGACGATCCTGTTTCCATCCCCCATCTTTTTTCAAAAAAACAAGATATTGAAATTGCAGGTTTCTTTGCAGCCACTTTTGCATGGGGTACAAGAAAAAGTATTATCAATTCCTGCAAACGGCTTTTTGAACTGATGGGCAACACTCCATACGAATTTATAATGCATAAAAACGATAGCACCGTAAAGCTGAACTCGTTCACAAAGTTTACTCATCGCACATTTAATTCCTCAGACTTGTTTACGTTTCTAGATTTTTTGCATTATCACTATGCAGTAAAAAAGGAACAATCTTTGGAAACGGCGTTTGCAATGCACATGAATAATGAAGATCAGGATACAGAAAATGCATTAAATGGGTTTTACAGTTATTTTTTTAATAGTAATATAGGATTCGAAAAAAGAACAATGAAGCATGTGGCAGCTCCTTTTAAAAAGTCCGCATGCAAGCGGTTAAATATGTTTTTGCGCTGGATGGTACGTAGTGACAAAAAAGGTGTTGACTTTGGAATATGGAAAAACATTCTGCCCTCACAATTAATATGTCCTTTAGATGTACATGTAGCAAGGGTTGCCAGGCATTTCCGGCTGTTGAGTGAAAAGCAAACGAATTGGAATGCGGCTGTGGAATTAACGGAAAGCCTGAAGAATTTTGACCCGCAAGATCCCGTTAAATATGATTTTGCTTTATTTGCATTAGGAGCTATGGAAAAACATGGATAATAAGGAACTGATATTATCCCTGCAGAATGAGCTGGCGATTCTTCTGCCGGAAGAAAGCAGCCGGCAGCTTCGTCCGGTACTTGCAGCTTATATTAACCAGTTACTGGACAAAAATTTTGAAAAACTTATAAACCTCCTTTATCGGCTGGATGTGAATGAAAATAAATTAAAGCAGCTATTGAAAGACAATGCGGATATAGACGCGGCATTACTGATTGCAGATTTGATAATAGAAAGACAATTGCAGAAAATAAGAGTAAGGAATGAGTTCAAAAAGAAAGAGACAGGAGAAAGCAATGAGGATGAAAAATGGTGAATAAGGAGCTGGATGTAAAAAAACCGTTCTGCAATCGCAGAACGGTTCATAAAAACGGATAAAAAACTATTTCGAAGCAACATCAAAATGTTTTGCTACTTTATCCCAGTTGATCACATTCCAGATTGCTTTCAGATAATCAAGGCGTTTATTCTGATACTTAAGATAATAAGCATGTTCCCATACATCAACCCCCAAAATAGGGAAACCTTTAACTTCGGCAACATCCATTAACGGGTTATCCTGGTTAGGCGTAGACGTAATTTCCAGTTTACCGCCTTTTACAATCAGCCATACCCAGCCACTGCCAAAGCGGCCGGCACCGCCCGCAGCAAATTTTTCCTGGAAACTTTCGAAAGAGCCGAATGTTGAATTAATGGCTTCGCCTAATTTACCGGAAGGTTTACCACCAGCATTAGGCCCGAGTATTTCCCAAAAGAAACTATGGTTCCAGTGACCACCGCCATTATTGCGTACAGCCGGACTGATATTTCCTGCATTTTTTACCAACTCTTCGAGTGATTTATTTTCATTGGGAGTACCNNGCTATTGCTTTATTAAGATTATCAACGTATGCCTGGTGATGTTTACCATGATGAATCTGCATGGTCAGTTCGTCTATATACGGTTCCAAAGCGTTGTGTGCATAAGGAAGCGCAGGTAATGTAAATGCCATAACTAAAATTTTCAATGAATGATTAAATTATAAGGATAACAAAATTAAGCCACAAGTGTTGAACCGGCGACTGAATTTTTAAGAGAAATATGCATTCTTTATTTAATTATTTTAAACAGAATCCTGTAGCAGCACCTGGAAAATAAGTAACTTTCGCTTCCGCTTTTATTAAAACTAAGTCTTGAAACTTACTTTATGAAAAAGAAAACCACATTGTTTATCTTGGTTGCTTTTGTGATGTCAGGCTTGTCGTTCATCCCATCACAACCAGACAATACACTTACTGAATCTGAAAAAAAAGCGGGGTGGCAACTATTATTTGATGGAAAAACCATTGATGGCTGGCGGCCTTTTAAAAACAGGGAACAGGATAGCTGGGAAGTTTTAAATGGTGAACTGCATACCAAAAGAGAAAATCAAATCAAGCATGGTGACTTAATTACCAAACAGCAGTATGCAGATTTTGAATTGAAGGTGGACTGGAAAGTAGAAAAAGGAGCGAACAGCGGTATTATTTATCACGTTCTGGAAACACATGATATATCTTATGAAACCGGCCCCGAATATCAATTGATAGATGATGTTAACTATTCTGAAAAATTAGAAGACTGGCAAAAAAGCGGGGCAGATTATGCCATGCACGCCCCAGGCTCATTAATGGCAAAACCGGCAGGAGAGTACAATCAAACGCGGCTCGTGGTAAAAGGGGATCATATAGAGCATTGGTTAAATGGAGTAAAGGTCGCAGATTTTCATGCATGGACACCCGAATGGGAGCAATTAAAGAATGCAGGAAAGTTTAAAGACTATCCTGATTATGGAAAGGCAAAAAAAGGATATATAGCCCTGCAGGACCATGGTGGTGGTGTGTGGTTTAAGAATATTAAAATAAGAAAATTATAGAGGGGAAAGCCCTTATTATTTCAGTGGCTTTGCGAAAAAGGATAATTTATTTCTTCGGTACTGTAATATGCGACCAGTTTTCACCAGTTTTAATACGATGAACCTGCATATCTGAAACCCCAAACTTTCCCGCTATTTCTTTCAACGTCTTTCCTTGCTGCAACATTTGTTTTATTCGGACCACTTTTGTTTCGGATAATTTCGACCAGGTAACATTATGATTCAATTTTCGATCTCTAAGAAAGGCTTTTACACGGGGATTGTTTTTATTATGCTTTGATACCTGCTCCTGAGTAGCCCATTTCAGGTTGCTGACCCTGTTGTTTTCCTTATCATGATCTAGATGAATAATAAACTTTTGATTAGTGCCTGGTTTTGGTAAAAAATATTTAGCCACTAACCTGTGAAGAAGCGCAGCAAAATATTTGCCTTTTAAACGTTTACGCCAGATTGGATAACCACCTTCGCGGCTTAGGCGTAGCAGGAATCCATCTTCAATTTTAAGATTATATTTTACAATCCGCCCCTGATTAGAGATTGCATATTTGTACCAAACTGATCCCTTGGATTCATGACCTGGAATATCCTTCCATTTTTCGTTTTTGAGAAACCGGATGGGCTTTCTAACAGCCATATATAAAAA
Organism: Bacteroidota bacterium; assembly: GCA_018267535.1. Taxonomy (GTDB): domain Bacteria; phylum Bacteroidota; class Bacteroidia; order Chitinophagales; family Chitinophagaceae; genus JAFDYH01. Next base: position 12,412 of record JAFDYH010000016.1, on the reverse strand, counting down.
AGTATTTATATAAAATTAGGGATTATCAAAATCTATTGTAACTTTTTTTGTCTTTGGGTGGCTTTGACAGGTAAGAATATAACCCTGCTCAACTTCTTCGGGTTCCAGAGCCCAGTTCATTTCCATTTCCACCTCACCTTCCATAAGTCTTGCCCGGCAGCTGGCACATACCCCCCCTTTACAGGCGAAAGGCAGGTCTGCACTAAGTTTCAGCCCGGCATTTAATATTGTTTCACCATCAAAGGGCAACTCAAAATCAAAACTTCTGCCATCAATTTTAATTGTAACGGTGCTGGTCAGGCCAGGGTCTTTAATTGTTGAATTTTTATTTTCGGCGCTGGCTTTTACACTTGCTCCGGGTGTGGTAAACAGTTCGAAATGTATTTTTTTGGGTTCGATCTCTTTTTCTGTAAGAAATTTTTCCGTTGAAAAAATCATTTTTTCAGGACCACAGATGAATATTTCATCCATCTTTTTATAATCAACCAGTTTTTCCAGCTCTTTCAGTTTCGCCGGATTTATTTTTCCCGAATTAACAGGGGCATCCGTTTTTTCGCGGCTCAGGATATGAATAAGTGTAAAGCGATCCAGATAAATATTTTTTAATGCTTCCAATTCTTCCAAAAAAATAATTGCGCTACGACTGCGATTTCCATATACCAGCGTAAACTGTGAAGAAGGTTCATTTTTTAAAACTGCTTTGATAATTGAAATAACAGGAGTAATGCCGCTGCCTGCAGCAAAAGCGAGATAGTTTTTATGAATTGTAGAATCAATTTTTGTAAAAAATTTACCGGTAGGCGGCAGCACATCAATTTCATCTCCTGCTTTGAGCTGTTCATTCGCGAAACGGGAAAATAATCCAAACTCCGCTTTTTTAACCGCTATCCTTAATTCATTTTCATAAGGTGCTGTGCAGATGGAATAAGAGCGGCGGATATCCTGGCCGGATATGAAACTGCGTAAAGTTATATTCTGTCCATGCGAGAAGGAGTAGATGTCTTTTAAATCGTCAGGGAGATCAAAAGCTATAGAAACGCAATCCTCTGTTTCCTTCCTTACCTCTTTTATTTTCAGTTTGTGAAAGTGAAGCGACATTCCATTAGAAGTTTGCAATGGCCGATTGATTAGCTTAATTATTGCAAACCCTACTAACAATTAAACCATCAAACAACCTAAATTGTCTTTCTTAAGCCATCTGTCATAATTACTACCATATTATTTTCCAACTCTTCGCCGTTGATTTTTTCTTTTGAACGATGCCAGCTTTCAATACCACTTACTGCATGGAGTATAATCAATACAGCGGTAGAGGCATCAATTTTTTTTATTTCATTTTTCTGGATGCCATTTTCAATAATTGCGGCAAAGCGTTTACGGTAATTACGGCGCTGGTTTTGAAAATTACTCAGGTATGGTTCTTCCAGGTGTTTCCATTCCCTGTCACTTACATAAACTTCTTCATAATTTTCAACCATCTGCCTGATATGAAAGCGCAGCAAGGTTTCTATCTTTTGAATAGAATTGCCATTGCCAGCTTCAATAGCTTCCATATTTTCATTAAAACGATTGGCTACATTAAAGCAAATAGCTTCCAATATTTCATTTTTGGAGCGGATATGATTGTACAGGCTGGCGGCTTCGATACCTACCGATTCTGCCAGGTCACGCATGGAGGTTGCGGCGAAACCTTTTTCCCGAAACATAGCAGCAGCCTTTTGCAGTATTATATCTTTCTTAGACGCTTTGCGACGCGGACTCTTTACCATGCTTCCAAAGATAAAGCAGAACCTTGAAAAAATACTAACGTAAGTTCTCGGCCATTAAACGATAATATAGAAAGCTTTGAAAAAACAGGCTATTTGTCAACGATGTTTCTTTCAACCTTGTTTTTGATTTTTGGAACAGACCTCAGGTAAACATATACTGCTTTTACTTCTTTATCAGTTAACCCTGCGTAGGGGGTCATCGGTGGGTTGCGGAGGGCATGTTGTCCGCCGGGCAATATGCCTGATTTTACCGCAGTTACAAACTCATCTTCGGTCCATTTACCAATTCCTGTTTCTTCATCCGGGGTCAGGTTTAATGATTGCACAACAGTTCCATCCTGCATTTTAAAACTATTTCCACCACCAAAGAATCCTTTACTTTTTTCCGGGTTCAAAAAATCGTTTGTTTTGAAGTCTTCCGAATGACAGCTGAAACATTCGAAGTTAAAGGCAACATAACGGCCAAGCTCAACTGCATTTGTTGTATCAGGTGGTGGAATTACTGATTTGGGATAAGGAAAGGGCTTTACAATACCCATACTGCATAAGAATTTAGTCAGAAAAGATGGACTTGTTGGCGGATGAACTGTCTTGTCTGCCGCTACCCACGGATTGTCTGAACGAAGAAAGGATATGACAGAATAAACATCTTCATCACTCATATGCGGCACTTTGGCCATATAGGGTGGAAGATAAGTTCCATCTGGCTTTAAACCGGTTCGCAACAGGTATATAATTTCACCATCGGTCCATTTACCAATACCATATACAGGATCATTTGTAATGTTTTTTGAAAAGACCTGTCCAAACTGGGGTACTTCAGCCAATTCGCGACCTGTCAGTTTATTGGTCTTCTCATCCATATGACAATTCTTGCAAAGAAGAGAAACCAATACCTTTCCTCTTTCTAATCGTGCAGGTGTGGGTTCCACTTTAACTGTAATTTTTTCGGCAGTATAGTGCGGGATACCGCGGATAGCTATAAATGCTGCAAAGCAACCGGCTGCAATAACCAAAATGCCGATAATAATGAGCAGGTAGCGTAAAAATTTAGGCATAAAAGGTCTATTTTGATTTTAATACGGGGCAAAAGAGTAACGAAATGTTACAAGGGCAGAGACAAAACTAAATATACAAATAATGTAAATTATTTTTGCTAATAAGACAAATGAAATTCCTATAAGTTTGCACGCCGGAAAGGCGAATAGAGTTAGGAAATGGTGCAATGGGCTACCTGCCCACCGGACAGGCAGGAGCAAGAGAAGATAATCTTGCTTCGCCGCTGATTTCAAAAACAAAAAATCAAATAAAAAATGTCTCTTATCGCAGTTGGTACAATGGCTTTTGATGCTATCGAAACTCCTTTTGGAAAAGTAGATCAGATTGTTGGTGGTTCCGCAACCTACGTAGCCTATGCTGCCTCCAATTTTGTAAAGCCCGTACAACAGGTTTCAATCATTGGGTATGATTTTCCTAAACAGGAAATGGAAGACTTAAAAAGCCGTGGTGTACAACTGGATGGAGTAGAAATAGTGCCGGATAAAAAATCGTTTTTCTGGAGCGGCCGTTATCATGAAGATATGAATAGCCGGGATACATTGATTACCGATTTGAATGTATTGGCCGATTTTAAACCAAAAGTTCCCGATAATTACCAATCTGCTGAATTCCTGATGCTGGGCAACCTTGCACCGGCTGTGCAGATCAGTGTTATACAACAAATGAAAAAAAGGCCAAAGCTGATTGTAATGGATACAATGAATTTTTGGATGGAAATTGCAATGCCAGATCTAAAGAAGGTATTGACAATGGTGGATGTGTTAATGGTAAACGATGCAGAAGCCAGACAACTTACCGGCCAGTTTTCGATAGTAAAGGCGGCTAAGGCCATTTTAGCGATGGGCCCAAAATATCTTATAATAAAAAAAGGTGAGCATGGAGCTCTTCTTTTTCATGAAGACAATGTTTTCTATGCACCGGCATTGCCATTGGAGGAAGTATTTGATCCAACAGGGGCGGGAGATACATTTGCCGGTGGATTCATGGGTTATCTGGCAAAGACGAAAGATGTCAGTTTTGAAAACATGAAAACGGCAATTATAACCGGCAGCGCTATGGCCAGTTTTTGTGTAGAAAAATTTGGCGCTACGCGGCTGAAAGAAATTACCCGAAATGACATTGATGCCCGCATTCAACAGTTTAAGCAATTAGTCAACTTTGATATTGAACTGGTTTAGGTTCTTTAACTACTAAGAACAAATAGAAAGCGTAAAATTCTCTAAGGTTATTTCTTAATTAAGGGTATAATTCATTATTTCTGAGAGTGACTTGCGAATTTTGTATCTAAGTTTCTTTGCTTATGTTTTTTGCATAAGCATAAATAATTTCCTGTTCCGCTCACCTGGTTATATCAGCAACCAATACTTGAATCTAATTCATCTTAAATTTTGGTTTAAAAAAGGATTGAGTAGTCGTTGATTGAATTTGTGTTCAGCAACTGAGTTAAAAGACTTTTATTACTGGATATTAATCTATTCTAAACGGTACATTTGCGCCAACAAAAGAAAACGCGTCAATGATTACTTCTACTATCAGAAACCTATCACTTTACAGGAACATTCATCCAAATCTCGCAAAGGCAATTGATTATATTTTAAGTACAAACTTTGAAGAAATAACACCGGGAAAATATGAAATAGAATCGGACGAGATATTTTATATGGTGAATGAATACAGTACCAAACCAGCTTCTGAATGTGAACCGGAAAAGCACAGAATTTATACAGATATACAGTTTATGATAAGAGGAGTGGAAAAATTTGGGTACACTGCATTCACAAATCAGCAACCATCTACTGATTTTCTGCCGGATAATGATGTGGCTTTTTACAATATTCCTACAGATAAAATAAATTACATTACTCTGCCGCCAGGCGAATTCATCATTTTCTTTCCAACAGATATACATCAGCCAGAAGTATTTATTGACGCACCCATGACGGTGCGAAAAGCAGTTTTTAAAATAAAGCTGTAGCGGTTAATAGATTAAATAAGTAAAACTAATTCAGAATTTCCACATCAATATGCGGAGTAGGATAGTATATTTCGCTATGTTATGATGAGCTGCAATAATCAATTATACTATGCAAAGCATATCAGTTTTTTATGGTTTCGCCAAGTTCTTTCAATGCCGTGATTAATACATCAAGATCCTGGGGCATTGTATAAATATTAGGCGAAATGCGGCAACCCTGCACATTCGCATAATCAATAGCTACTGTATAAATTTTGTATTTATTCAACAGTGTTTCAGCAAGCAGTGCCGGTTTCATTCCTTTTATACCAACATTGGCAATGCCACAGGCTCTAGTAGGATCGGCGGGAGTATTAACAATAACATTGTTCAGCTTTCTTGCTTTGGTCGTCCAGTATTGTTGTAAATATCTTAGCCTGGCTTCTTTTTTTTCAGGCCCCAGTTTCAGATAATAATCAATTGCATTGGCTATTGCCAGGTCGGTATGCACCGGGTGAGTGCCAATATGGTTCAACCGGGAAATATCATCTTCCTTCCTGTCCCCTTCAGCCAATAAGGGCCATATTTTTTTTATATTTTCTTTTTTTACATATAAAATACCTGCGCCGAGAGGTGTGCTCAGCCATTTGTGTAAACTGGCGCCATAATAATCGCAATGCAAGTCAGGAATGGAATATTGAATATGGGCGAATGCATGTGCGCCATCCACCAATACATCTACCCCTTTGCTATGGGCCATATCACATATTTTACGAACAGGCAGGATCTGCCCGGTGATATTGATCATATGCGAAACCATTAGCAAACGTGTTTTGCCAGTGATTGCATTTGCATACAGGTTGACGATTTCGTCATCCGAAGCAGGATGATTAGGGACAGATACAATTTTATTTACAACCCCATATTTTTTTGCTACCTGTTTAAACATTTCAAGCATGGATCCATAATCCTGTTCTGCCATCACAGCCTCATCGCCAGCTTTCCAATCAAGGCCGCCTATAATCATATCCAACGATTCTGTTGTGTTTCTTGTAATTACCAGCTCATCTGCATTGCAACCGGCGATGGCAGCCAGTTTTGCGGCCATATTTTTTTTATTATCAAACTGAACGGTGCGCATATAATAAGAACCCTGGTAGTTTACTTCCTTTACATGTTCAATAAAACTTTCCAGTATCTCTTCGGGCAAAAAATTATAATAGCCATTTTCAAGATTGATATAGTCGGGCTTCAGTTTATAACCACTGCGGATGCCTAACCAGAAATCTTCATTCGATGCCAATTTATCTGCCGGCAAACTGCTGAACTTATTGATCCATTCAGTCATCGCATTTCCTCTGAAAGGGGCACTTATGCCAGCCAGTGCAAGGCCTTTTAAAAAAGAACGTTTGTCCATAAAAGAAATATTCAAAATGAAAGTTATGGTAAATTTAAAATAGGCGCATTTCTGGGAGTAGGGCACGGTGCGTTTATTTGCCTGAAGTAAATTTACTTTGTGAACATAATCAATGATTATTGGTTATAGTACTAATCATTCTGAAATATTAAATAACATGGCATTACTTTTTTCTCCACTTACAATAAAAGATATTACGTTCAGGAATAGGATTGTTGTTTCACCTATGTGTGAGTATTCGTCTGTTGATGGTTTTGCCAATGACTGGCATATGGTTCACCTCGGCAGCCGGGCCGTTGGCGGTGCGGCGTTAATAATACAAGAAGCTACCGGTATATCACCAGAAGGGCGCATAAGCCCTGATGATATGGGTTTGTGGAAAGATGAACATATTGAAAAAGTAAAACCGATCATCTCATTTATACATCAACAAGGGGCAGTGGCTGGTATACAATTGGCCCATGCAGGCCGCAAGGCAAGCACATTTTCTCCCTGGAAAGGCGGAAAACAAATAAAGCTAATCGATGGCGGCTGGCAAACAGTAGCGCCTTCTGCTATTGCTTTTCATGAAGGAGATGAAGCGCCGGCAGCTTTGAATAAAAGCGGCATTGAAAAAGTTATAAATGATTTTACAAAAGCAACCGAAAGAGCATTAACAGCAGGATACAAGGTTGTTGAGATTCATGCAGCACATGGATACCTGCTGCATGAATTTTTATCTCCTTTAAGCAATCACCGCACAGATGAGTATGGCGGTAATTTTGAAAATAGAATCCGGCTGACCGTGCAGGTTACAGAAGCTGTGCGAAAAGTATGGCCGCAGGAGCTACCATTATTTGTACGTATATCAGCTACTGATTGGGCTGCAGGAGGATGGGATATTGATGAATCTGTAAAACTCGCTTCCATTTTGAAAAATAAAGGAGTCGACTTGATTGATTGCTCAACCGGCGGATTGGTAGCCCATCAAAAAATACCTATAGGGCCGGGATACCAGGTGCCATTTGCTGAAAGAATTAAAAGAGAAACAGGAATACTTACCGGTTCAGTCGGGTTGATTACAGCGGCAAAGCAAGCCGAGGAAATAATAACAGACAATAAAGCAGATATTGTTCTTTTGGCAAGGCAATCACTGAGGGATCCTTATTTCCCATTGCATGCTGCAAAAGAACTGGGCGCAGAGATACAATGGCCTTCTCAATACCTACGGGCAAAACAATAATTATAAATAATTGATTGCGGGCTATTAAATCCTGAAAATTGTTTTCGTTACCGTAAATACTGTAGCTTCATAAAATATAATCAATAAGCGATGAAAAATTTAATAACGCCTTTTTTTGCTTTCATTATTATTTCTTCATGCAGTGCCCAAAAAAATGTTTCCGGCGATGGATGGATAAGTTTATTTGACGGGAAATCATTTAATGGTTGGAAAGTGGGCAAGAATGCCTCTTCTTTCAGGGTAGATAGCGGAATGATAATTGTGAATGGTCCCGTTGCCCATTTGTTTTATGTGGGGGATGTAAATAACCATGAGTTTAAAAATTTTGAATTCAAAGCACAGGTAATGACAACACCTGGTTCTAATTCAGGAATTTATTTTCATACAAAATACCAGGAAGAGGGGTTTCCTGATAATGGTTTTGAAGCACAGGTTAATAATTCTCATACCGATTGGAAAAGAACAGGAAGTTTATACGATATACAGGACGTAAAGGAGACTTATGCCAAGGATAACGAATGGTATACTGAATATATAAAAGTAGAAGGGAAGCATGTAATAATAAAGATCAATGATAAACAGGTAGTGGATTATACCGAGCCTGATGGTTATAAAGCTGCCTCTAACCATCCAGGGAGAGTTATTTCCAGTGGTACATTTGCATTGCAGGGGCATGATCCCAAAAGCAAAGTGTATTTTAAAGATATTATGGTAAGGCCTTTGCCATAGAATTAGCCAATAAAGAATATTTCAAAATACGAATGCCCTATAGAAAAGTAGGGCATTCGTATTTTAGTTCCCTGAATGAATCAAACAGATAAATGCGCTCTTTTCTTTGCTTGTTTTTTTCGCAACTGAACTTTTGCTTTGTACAGTTTTCCGGGACGATGAGGAACATCGGTTTCCATTTCATCAATATCTATTATCCAGTCTTTTAAGGAAATTCTTTTGCGGAAATTGCGCCTGTCAAGGTTTACACCCAGTATAGCCTGGAATAGCTCCTGTAGTTCACGTAGTGAAAATTTTTCCGGTAATAAATTAAAAACTATTGGTTTTTCCAGCACCTGTTCGCGGATACGCTCAAGGCAGGTATTGAGAATAACCTTATGGTCAAATGCGAGATGTTTTATATCATTTAGTTTATGCCAGTGCAACTCGTTATTGGTAAGTTTTAGCTGGTGATGATTGATGTCTACCAAGGAATAATAGGCAACAGTAATGACACGACCCGAAGGATGCCGGTTTAGTGAACCAAAGGTATAAACCTGTTCAAGGTAAACGTCATCTAATCCTGTTCTTTCTTTTAGTATACGATAAGAGGCCGTTTCCAGGTCTTCATTAGGCCTGACCAGATCTCCCAAGAGCGACCAGAGACCTGAAAATTCTTCGAGGTCGGATTTAATTAATAAAACCTTCAATTCTTTTTTATCATAACCAAAAATTACACAATCAACAGATATGGCTATATTAAAATAATCAATATGGCTGATCTTCTCTGTTTCGGCGGTTTTAAGGTGTTGAAGTTTATCCATTAGAATGTTTAGGGAAAACAAATGTATAGTAAATAGTCGTAAGCATTGGAATGTTTGCCATCCAATCTTCTTTCACCGGTATATTTTCAAGACAGGTACAGTTAATCCCGGAGCCAGGCCCGGAAATTTAATATGAAGTAATTGTGAAACAAATATTTACTAATTATAACAAAGGAGCTTAGTAAAAAATGATTTATAAAGGGTATACCGTTTCAATAGCGGGAGATATTAACTTTACCCGACAATCCCAGGATATATGTTTTCAAAAGAGGCAACCCAAAAATTGCAGGCTAATACAACCCAGTTAATGAAAGAGCTGGAAAATGGAAAAATGCCGGTAAAAGAAATTGAAAAGCTAAGAGATGTTTTGCGCTTTCATGAATACAGGTATTATATACTTAATGATCCATTGATTTCAGATTATGAATATGATCAGTTATTCAAGATGTTGGAGAAAATAGAAGCAGAAAACAATTCATTGGTTACCCCAGATTCACCTACGCAACGTGTAGCGAAAGGGCTTACAAAGGAATTTCCTACTGTTCAGCACCTGGTTCCTATGTTGTCATTGGATAACTCATATAATGAAGAAGACCTTAAGGATTTTGACCGAAGGGCAAAAGAACTTACCGGTACTAATAAAATAGAATATTGTGCCGAGCCAAAGTTTGATGGCGGTAGTATTTCATTAATATACGAAAACGATATGCTGGTTCGTGGCGCTACAAGGGGAAATGGGACAGAAGGCGATGAAATAACTACAAATATTAAACAAATTCGTACAATTCCATTATCTGCTGCTTTTTCAAAATATGGCCTGCAGCAGGTAGAGATAAGAGGAGAAGTATTGATCAATAAAACCAATTTCGCAAAATATAATCAACAACTGATTGACGAAGGTTTGCCGCCCCTGGCAAATCCCCGTAATGCGGCCTCCGGCACTCTTCGTATAAAGGATCCGGCAGAAGCAAGACGCAGGAACCTGGAAGCATTTGTTTATCATATCAGCGATTATACATTGCTAAAAGGGAAAAGGGTTCCTGAAGAATTACAAACACATTCCGGCTCACTTGAATTGCTCTGGGATCTTGGTTTCCGCAGCCCTAAAAAGGAAATGAAAGTTTTTTCTTCTATCGATAAGGTTATTGAGTTCTGCAATGAGTTTGAGATCAGACGTGATAACCTTCCTTATGAGATAGACGGCATGGTAATAAAAACAAATAAGGTAGAGTTGCAGGAACAAATGGGAATGACCACCCACCACCCCCGATGGGCGATTGCGTATAAGTTTAAAGCCAGACAGGCAACCAGTAAACTATTAAATGTAGAGTTCCAGGTAGGCAGAACGGGCTCTATAACACCGGTCGCAAAGATTGAGCCGGTGGCTATAGGAGGTGTTACGGTTAGCTCTATTTCACTGTTTAATGAAGATGTGATAAAAGAAAAAGACCTGATGATCGGCGATAGAGTATTGGTGGAAAGGGCAGGAGATGTGATACCTTATATTGTAAAATCATTGGCTGACATAAGGAAAGGAACAGAAAAGAAGATAAAATTTCCAGCCACCTGCCCGGTTTGCGATAGCCGGTTATTCAAAGAAGAGGGGGAAGCGGTATGGCGTTGTATTAATATCGAATGCCCTGCACAAGTTGTAGAAAGGATTATCCACTTTGTAAGTAAAGATGCAATGGATATCCGCGGTTTCGGCGAAGCCAATGTTCGCAAATTTTATGAACTGAATCTATTAAAAGATATACCGGGTATCTACACGTTGAATTTTAGTACCATTGGCGAAATGGAAGGCTTTGGAAAGAAATCCATTGATAATTTGCAACAAGCCATCATTAATTCAAAGAATCAACCTTTAAATCGCCTGATATTTGGCTTAGGTATAAGATTCGTTGGAGAAACAACAGCAAAAACTTTAGCCAATGCCGTTAGTCACCTGCTCGACTTTAAAGATTTTTCATTGGAGCAATTACAAAACCTGGAAGATGTAGGCCCGAAAGTAGCAGGCAGTATTCACCATTTCTTTAGCAGCCCGGATAATATCCATATGCTAAAGCAACTCGAAAAGTTAGGCCTTCGTTTAAAAAATGATAAAAAGCAATTGGCAACCGGGGGCAACCTCGGTGGATTGACTTTCTTATTCACAGGTACCTTGCCCACATTGAAACGGGGTGCAGCTGAACAAATGGTAGAACAGAATGGTGGAACCATTGTAAGTGGTGTAAGCAGCAAGCTTAACTACCTGGTGGTTGGCGAAGATGCGGGTAGCAAGCTAGAGAAGGCAAAAAAGATAAATACTGTAAAGATTATATCCGAAGAAGAGTTCCTTTCCATGATAAATAAAAAATGATTAGGTTAATTCAAAGAAAAAAGATTTAACTTAGAAGTATGCTTGTCCACATACCTATAATAAACTGCATCCTATCCCGGTTTAAAAAGTCGAACCATGATTAAGAAAATTCCCGGCGAAGTATGGAAGCCATTACAGTTTCCAGGTTGGAAACAATTAAGAAACAAATATGCGCTGTCTTCTTCAGGCCGCATAGCCAGTTACAAAGAAAAAATAATTGAAGATGGTAAACTGCTCAACGGATCGCTAACCACGGGTTACCGTACATTGAATCTTCACCGCCCTGGTAACAAGGGTACGTTGTATATACATCGTGAAATAGCGAGGCTGTTTGTGAAAAGATCGACGCCAAAACACAAGTATGTAATTCATAAAAATCACAATAAACTTGATAATAGTTTTAAAAACCTGCAATGGGCGACATTGGATGATATGATCGGTCATCAGCAGGATAGCCCTGCGAAAGTGGCATACAAGAAAAAGCAGGCGAATAAAACCACAGGTTTAAAGTTAACTGCTGCACAGGTAAAACAAATTAAAGACAAGCTTAAAGATAAAAACAGGAAACTTACCATTAAGCAAATTGCAGACAAGTATAAAGTAAGCGAAATGACTATGTACCGCATCAAGAGCGGTGAAAACTGGAAAAGGATAAAGTAGTTTTTCCCTTATTTATCTTATAGTCCCGCAACTGGCGGGATTTTTTATTTATTGCCAATGGCCCGCACCGTACATGTTACTTTTCCCTTCCCATTTATAATCGCATTGTTTCACTATGCCTTTGTAAAAAGATTTTGTACAAATCATTCCGTGGATTATTCTATAGCCTGAAATCAGAATAGTCAGATTATTGAAATGACGGCAGAAAGAAATAGGATCATCCATTTATGAACTCAAGCCGGCCGACTGGAAAAAGATAAGGTACCGGAACAAGATGAAAGATGTATCCAAACTGATAGTAACTAACTTGTCAGTGAGTTTTGAAAATTGCGGGATCTGATATGATAAGTAGCATAAGAAGAAGAAAAATTTTCAGGGACAAAGAATAGCTTTTAAATTTAGTATTCATTAATAATAAAATTCTTTGTTGTGATCCTTCC
>JAFDYH010000169.1:5499-13308 GCA_018267535.1 Bacteroidota bacterium | reverse complement strand
GAACGGTTTGACCAATTGCAATCGGCGAATGGTAAAAGCAATCTTACAGCAATACAACAAAAAGCAATGAATGCTTTTACTGAAAGAGGTGTACCTACCGCAAAGAATGAAGAATGGAAATATACCCGCATCAGCCCATTGTTTAATAAAGAATATGAAGTGCCGTTTCAGCTGGAACCAACAACGATAACAAAATCTGATATTGATCCTTATCGTTTACCAGGTCATGAAGAAGCGAATGAGTTGATATTTGTTAATGGTATATTCTCATCAGCACTTTCCTTTATCCGTTCTTCCGATTTAGTTGTATTACCGTTGGAAGAAGCGGCAAAGAATGAATATGCCAATATCGTTGCTACACATTTTGGTCATAGCAGCGATTATCATAAAGATGGTATCAATGCACTAAATACAGCTTTTGCGAATGGAGGTATTTTTATTTACGTAAAGAAAAGTATTGTTATTGAGCACCCGGTTTACATTTATAATATTACGGATACAAGAACGGTAAATATTTTCTCACAACCACGCAGTTTGGTATATGTAAGCGAGAATGCACAGTTGGAAATGGCAGAAGCCTATGCAACAATCGGTAAGGGCGAAAGTTTTACCAACCAGGTAATGGAAGTAGTAGTAGAAAAGGATGCGCATGTAGAATATTATAAAATACAAAATGACGCGGCGCACGCCAACCAGGTAAGTACAACGCATATCCGCCAAACGGGAAAGAGTTATACGCATACAGTTACCATCTCATTAAACGGAAATATTGTTCGCAATAACCTGAATATAATCCTGGAGGCGGAATATTCGGAAGCGCATATGTATGGATTATATTTTCAACAGGGCAAAGGCCATATTGATAACCATACGGTGGTGAATAATGTAAAACCGAATTGCTTAAGCAATGAGTTATATAAAGGCATATTGAGTGATCAATCCAGCGGCGTATTCAATGGCAAAATATTTGTGCAACCGCAGGCCCAAAAAACAAACGCTTATCAATCGAATAAAAACATACTGCTTTCCGCTGATGCCAGTGTAAATACAAAACCGCAACTGGAAATTTTTGCAGACGATGTAAAATGTTCGCACGGGTGTACAGTTGGCCAGTTGGATGAAGAAGGCCTGTTTTATCTCCGATCGCGGGGCATTCCTGAAGATGCTGCAAAATCATTACTTGTACATGCTTTCGCAATTGATATACTGGAAAAAATAAAACCTGCAGCCATCCGCAATTATGTAGATCAACTGATTTCAGAACGATTGGAATTTGATTTAGCATGACAGAATCTGCGACAATACAAAAAGAACTCGATGTATATGCTATCCGGCAACAGTTTCCTATACTCGGCAGGGAAGTGAAAGGGAAGCCGCTTGTCTATTTCGATAATGCAGCTACATCGCAGAAGCCACAATCAGTTATTGATGCATTGTTAAATTACTATACCAGTTTTAATGCAAATATCCATCGTGGTATTCATACGCTGGCTGAAGAAGCTACAGCTGCTTTTGAACAAACAAGAGATGCTGTAAAGGAGTTTATACATGCAGGCTCAAGAGAGGAAATTATTTTTACAAGAGGAACAACTGAAAGTATCAACCTTGTTGCCTATACATGGGGCCGGCAAAATATAAAAGAAGGAGATGAGGTCATCATCTCCTGTATGGAACATCACTCCAATATTGTGCCCTGGCAGATGTTGTGTGAAGAAAAGAAGGCCACTGTAAAAGCTATTCCTATAAATGATAATGGGGAAATAATTTTTGAAGAGTTCGAAAAATTATTGAGCCAGAAAACAAAATTCATTTCAATCGTTCATGCATCCAATTCACTTGGAACGATTAATCCTGTAAAGAAGATAATTGAGACGGCTCATAAAAAGGGAATTGTGGTACTGGTAGATGGGGCCCAATCAACCGTGCACCTTGATATTAATGTGCAGGAAATGGATTGTGACTTCTTTGCGTTTTCTTCTCATAAATTATACGGGCCAACAGGTGTAGGTGTATTGTATGGTAAAAAGAAATTGCTGGAAGCCATGCCGCCTTTTCAGGGCGGTGGCGAAATGATCAAACAGGTGACATTTGAAAAAACCACTTACGCGGATTTGCCATATAAATTTGAAGCAGGCACTCCGAACATTGCTGACACCATAGCGTTAAAAACCGCATTGGATTTTATCAACGAAACAGGAAAAGATAAAATCCGCCGGCATGAAAATGAGTTATTAAAATATGCTACTGCACAACTGGAGCAAATACCGGGATTGAAAATAATTGGTAAAGCAAAGGAAAAAGTAAGCGTGGTTTCATTTGTTGTTGATAATGTCCATCCACAGGATATGGGAATATTATTGGACAACAGGGGCATTGCTGTAAGAACCGGGCATCATTGCACGCAACCATTAATGGATCGCTTCTGCATTCCCGGAACGGTAAGGGCTTCGTTTGCGATGTATAATACAAAAGAAGAAATTGATGAATTGGTGAAAGGGGTGCAGAGGGCAGTGAAGATGCTGAGCTAAACCTTATCCCGACCTTAGATACTTAGTTTGGAACAACAGATGATGTGGTAGAAATATAAGCTCATTAAAGATTTATAGTACCATACCATCCTTCTTCTAAAAGGAGAAGGATAAGAGGATGAGGTAAAATGAACAACAATAAAACAATATCAGATACAGAACAAGAGATCATTGAAGAGTTTTCGTTGTTTGATTCCTGGGATGATAAGTATGAATATATTATTGACCTGGGAAAAAGATTGCCGCATTTGGAAGATAAATTCAAAGTGGAAGAAAATACAGTGAAGGGTTGTCAATCGACGGTGTGGCTGGCAACGGATTATAGGGATGGAAAAATTTTATTTAAAGCGGATAGCAATTCAACAATAACAAAAGGATTAATCAGTATGCTGATCCGTGTATTAAGCGGACATACGCCGAATGAAATTGCTGATGCAAAACTGGATTTCATCCGCGAGATAGGAATGACAACACATCTTGCCCAAACCCGTTCGAACGGATTGCTGGCAATGGTAAAACAGATGAAGAATTATGCATTGGCTTATAAAATAAAAGAGCAAACCAGTTAGTGATGATGGACGAAGAACTATTGAAACAAAAAGTGATTGAAATACTGCAGACGATCTACGATCCTGAGCTGCCTGTCAGTATTTACGAGCTGGGGTTGATCTATGAAGTAAATGTACTGCCAATAAATAATGTACAGGTGGTGATGACATTAACGGCGCCGGGCTGCCCCGCCGCACAATCATTACCTGTAGAAGTAGATCAGAAGTTAAGGCAGATAGAAGGCGTGAACGATGTGCATGTGGCCGTAACGTGGACACCCCCCTGGGATAAGAGTATGATGAGTGAAGCAGCGCAATTAGAATTGGGAATGATGTAAGTTTTCATGTTAAAAAGTAAAGAACAAAAGCAACAGTTTAACATTTAAGAAAAAAATTAACCGATGACACTTTAAATAAGAGCTATGAAAATAACTGCCCAGGAAGAATATGGTTTACGGGTTCTTATCCGGATTGCGTCTTGTAAGGATGAGAATGGAATGACAATCCCCCAGTTAAGCGAAACAGAGGGATTGAGCAGTCACTATATTGCTAAACTCACAAGGACCTTGCGCATGGCTGGTTTTATTAATAGCACGCCAGGTAACAAGGGTGGTTATATGCTGGCCAGGCCAGCTGATAAAATTATTATCAACGATGTATTGAAAGCATTGGGCGGCGCTTTGTTCGATGCTGCCTTTTGCGGTACCCATGCGGGGGCCTTGAATTTATGTACCAACTCCGTTGACTGTTCTGCACGTTCCCTCTGGAAGATGATCCAGTTTACAGTCGATCAGTTGTTAAACAAAGTAACCCTTCACGATCTTGTAAGCCAGGAAAATAAATCGGAGACAATCCTTACTTATATATTGGAACAAAACCAGCTAAACGCAAGGGCAGAACGATTAGATATAGCGAAGCTGATGAAGGATAAACAGCCCGTTGAATAATTGCGTTACTTTTCTTCAATCTATATAGTTGTTTTCTTTCCATCCGGTTTCTCTTACAAGCATACTATTGAACTCAGTAGCTAAAACAGGTTCCCAGATTTCACGCAGATGGATTGGTCTCTTTCAGCATATCACCCTTTTCCTGGTTTGATATACTGTTGAGTTTTTCTCAACTCTTCATCTTATTATATCGTTATCACTTTTTGCAACTAATAACTTTACCGTCTTTTATTTGGCAAAGTAGTTTTATTGCGTTTAGGCTATAGAAGTTTTTATTATTTCTTATTTAAAAGTTTTTAATCCTGCTTATAGGCTTTTTGAATAGCTGCAATATTTATTTTTTTCATCGTCATCATTTCCTGCATTACTCTTGCTGCCTTATTTACATCCTTGTCCGCAATGTAATCAATCAGTAAAGTCGGTACAATTTGCCAGGATAAACCAAATTTATCTTTCAACCATCCGCATTGGCTTTCCTGTCCGCCATCAGCCGTCAGTTTGTTCCAGTAAAAGTCTACTTCTTCCTGTGTTTCGCAATTCACTACAAATGATACTGCCTCTGTAAACTTAAATATTGGCCCACCATTCAGTGCAACAAAAGTTTGCCCCTCCAATTCGAATTCAACCGTAACTACGGATCCTTCAGGCCCTGGACCGGCTTTAGTATATCGTACAACTTTGGTGATTTTCGAATTTTCAAAAATGGTTGTATAATAATTTGCCGCTTCTTCCGCATTACTATCAAACCATAAGAACGGGGTAATCTTTTGCTTTATCATATTTTTTTCGTTAGCGTTTATCGATGCATTGACAAAAAGCAAAACTAAAACGATTATAAAATATCAATGCGGTGTATGCACGACAATTAAAGGGTAGATTGCGACATTAACAAGATGAAGCTTCTTGAGTAGGAAAAGTTCTAAGGCTTAAATAGATCATCCCGGACGGGAATATTGAACTTAACATCTTTAACTGTAATATCCAATACTGTTTGTCCGTCTGCTTTACAGGTTATTTTAAATGGCAGCACTAAACCATTCACTTTTTTATAATCGGTATAATATATATCCAGCGGGCTGTTGTTCAGTTCTGTATTTTTGGCAATCGCCTGTTTTTTCAACAGTTCATAGTTTTCAGTATTGAAAAAATAAGTTTCTTCATCGCCATTTTTTCTTACCAGCTTTATCTTGTAACATAATATACCATTCACTGAATCTTTTCCCTCCAGGCTGATTATATGTTCTTTCCTTTTATAGTCAATAAACGGGCTTTGCAATTCCACATCTGATTCATTAGCCATTGCTGTAGCCGCTTTATCTTTTACTATTGTTTTCTTTGTTTCTTTTTTAAAACCGTCAATCCTCCATCCTTCTTTTCCATCGAAAGCCTGCTCAAAGGATTTTCCTTTAAATGTAACTGTGTATTTATATAAATCAGGGGATTTGGCCCATGATTCAAAGGGAAACTCGGCGCCACCATAATTGTAGGTGCCCTTGCTATTGACCGTCTTTATCTTTTTCCATTTTTCTGCACCCCCGGTAAATCCTATGTATTTTGAAATGATTTCGTCAGCTGTTTGTGCCATCAACATCCTTCCTGGCACAACTATTAAAAGGAGCAAGACAATTTTTTTACAAAACATAAAACCCGGTTTATTGGATACAAACTTATATAAAGTAAGAATGAAAAACTTGTTTGATCTGAGGTAAAAAAATAACTAAAAAAATCGAATAGACCTCCGCACCCGGTCTTTTCACAATCGATCTATGCAGGCAAATACCTTTTTTCTAATACGTCATAAAATATACGGGCGGAAAGGAAACTTTCCGCCCGTATATTTTAATAAATAAAAATCTAACGGTTAGTTGTAACCGGGGTTTTGCGTGATAGTATGATTACTGATATCAATCTGACTTTGCGGATAGGGTAGCAAGCGGTGCTTTTGAGGGTCAAAAGTCCGTTTAGGCTTATATGTTCCTTCAGCAGGAAGATTGTTGTATACTTCTGCAGCTAATCCCCAGCGTACCAGGTCAAAGTGGCGATCACCGCCTTCAAAGGCCAATTCTGCTTTTCGTTCATACATTAAATCATTAAACGTTGGCGCAGCAATAGCGGGGAGCCCTGCTCTTTGCCTTACGAGATTGAACGGAGCGGCAGCGGCAGATACAGGTACTGTTCTGTTTTGTGGGCCTCCGCCACCCAGGTTCATGATTGCTTCTGCATCCAATAATAACACATCGGCATAGCGGATAGCAGCAATACTTAATCCCGGGAATATGTCCGTATATGGATCCTGAAACGCCCGCTGAAATTTCACACAAACAACAGGCGACAAATTATTAGGCGCTCTCAATACATCTGTTGAGCCATTGTAAGTAACTACATCCACATCTTTTTTTGCCACAGTGGCTAATTTTCTTTCATCTTGTGGATCATACGAATCATAAAAATTTTCGGTTGCACTCACTAATCTCCAACCGTTACCTACTACCTCATCGTGAGTTCCGCCCCAAACATCATTCGGTAAATAAAGTGTAGGCGTTATGGGATATTGCCCCTGTCTTGCGCCGAGCACCCAAAGGTTCTCACTTGCAGTAACATTATCGAATGTAAACAAATCCCTGAAGACTGGATACAAGGAATGCTTTCCGGAACTAATTACCGTTTCTGCAGCAGCTTTTGCATCTGTCCATTTTTGCTGGTAAGCATATACTTTTGCCAGCAAACCCCATGCAGCGCCGAGGCCGGGACGACCTTCCTCATGATCCCAGGAAAGCTGTGTAGTAGCATCTTTCAATACCTGCTCTATTTTAGCCCAGGTATCTGCTTCGGTTGCCCTTACCAGTGGTGACTGAGGGTCAGCCGGATTGTAAATTGGTACACCGCCATATCGCTCTACCTCGGTAAAATAAGACCAGCCTAACAAAAAGTTGGCTTCACCCAATATCCTTTTCTTTTGTGATTCGTCCATTGTAATATTTGGAACATTGGTAACTACATCAGTAGCCCTTTTAATAACCTGGTAATACTCTGTATAACTATTAATGCTAAGGTCACCTTCGGTATTCTGGTTTGCCCTGAACTCTGACATGGCGATAAAATCCGGATAGCCACGATCATTCATGTAACCTATATCGCTGAAGGATTCCATACCGCACCATTCCTCACCACCAAGGGCTTCTTCTGAATTTAATGGTACATAGGCGCCTGCCAAAGCAGACTCAGCCTGGTCGGCTGTTTGCCAGAATACAGCGCTGGTAAATGAATGCGGTTCTTTATCAAGAAAGCTTTTCTTGCAGGAGCTCAATACGCCCAACGCAAGTATAAAGATTGAATATTTTTTCATGAGCGTCGTTGTTAAAAGTTAAAGTTAATACCCACCATAAATGCTTTAGCCTGCGGATACGCACCGCGGTCCACGCCATACATATTGCGATACGAATTCACGTCGGCGCCGATTTCCGGATCAAACCCTTTATACTTTGTAATCGTGATCAGGTTCTGGAACGTTAAATAAGCACGCAATTTTTGTATTTTCTTGCCAGTGATATTATCGCCGAATGTATAGCCCAAGGTCAGATATTTCATACGCAAAAAACTTCCGTCTTCGATATACAGCGTATTGAATGTTTTGTTGTTGTTTTTATCATCAAAGGTTGCACGCGGTATTGTTGTACTGGGGTTTGCCGGCGTCCACCTGCCCAGGATGTCTGTACCATTGTTATAGCCAGCTCCCTGCATGAATACTTCTCCCAGTTTCAAACCATTGAAAATTTTATTTCCCTG
>JAFDYH010000169.1:4905-5387 GCA_018267535.1 Bacteroidota bacterium | reverse complement strand
GCTACAGCGTCAGGCTGAATAACATTGCCATTCTTATCCTTATAATTATCTACTTCTGATTGGGATTGGAAAATTCCCATTGCATCCAATACGTAGAAATGCCCGATAGGCGCACCTTCTGCTACCCTTCCTACCAGCACATTCTTGTAGTTTGAAACAAAGATTTCATGACTGCCTTCTACACCTAATGTTTCCAGTTTGTTTTTAACAGCAGCTACATTCGCTGTAATCTGGTAATTAAATTTGCGGCTTGGCGTACTTCTATAAGTTACACCAAGTTCATATCCTTTGTTGGAAACAATGCCAGCATTCTGATAAGGTGCAATGCCCACTCCATAAGAAGCAACCAATGGCACCTGCACCAGGATATCGCTTGTTCTTCTGTCGAAATAGTCTGCAGTAACTGATATTTTATTCTTCATTAAGCCAAGGTCGATACCCACATCAGTTTGAGTTGTTTTTTCCCAGTGTATATCAGGGTT
>JAFDYH010000169.1:0-4818 GCA_018267535.1 Bacteroidota bacterium | reverse complement strand
TCATTACCCAACTGGCCCCAGCTTGCACGGATCTTTAAATCAGACACAGCGTCTTTCCAGGGAAAGAAGGCTTCTTTTGATACTCTCCATCCGCCCGATATGGAAGGGAATGTACCCCAGCGGTGCTCAGGGGCAAATTTGGAAGAGCCATCTCTCCGGATGTTCGCTGCCAATAAATATCTTTCATCATACTCATAGGTTACACGTCCGAAATATCCCTGTAAGGTATAATCATCAGCGCCACCATGCGGATGATCTCTTGAAAAATCACTGGCATTGTCATAATATCTTAACGCAGGGCTCTGGTCGGTAAAATTGAATGCTGTTCCACCGCCTGTTGATTCATAAATACCAGACTCTGCAGACATACCCACCAATGCAGTTACATGATGCCTGTCGAATGTTTTATCAAAGCTTAGCGTGTTATTCCATATCCACACATTATTGGTAGCATAGTTTTCAGAAAGGCTGTTTTGCCCAAGACCACGTCCGCCTCCCTTGGCAATCGCTGTAAAGTTTTTATTCTTGGCAAAGTCCCAGTCATAACCAAAATCGCTTTTCACAGTAAACATGTTCAGGAATTTGTATTCGAGATAAGCATTACCTAAAATGCTGACCCCTTTGGTAACATTATCCTTACTGTTTAATGAAGCAACAGGGTTTGGAAAATCGCTGGAAGGAGTTCCATATACATTATTTGCCCGGTCAGCATAGACAGGTATATCCCGATAATCGAACATGGCGGCGCTTAACACGCCATCGTAATCCCCTCTTGTTTCAGCAACTTTTGTATTGGAAAATACAACCGAGATGTTTTCTCCGAATGTAAGGTTTTTGATAAGCTCATGCTGGCTGTTGAACCGAAGGTTATATCGCTTATACTTGCTGCCCATTAATATACCATCATTGTTCAGAAAACCAAGGCTGAACGAATAATTGGATTGTCCTGATCCACCCCTGATAGCAAGATCCTGGTTGGAGATATATGCCGGTTTTAGAATTTCTTTAAACCAGTCAGTACGGGTGATGGCGTTATTGGGATCATTAATATAATCCCATCTGGGGTCAGTTGTAGGCGTTCCGTCATTTGTCAATGCTTCTTTATATATCATGTTTCTGTCAGCGGCACTCAAAGCGGTAGGCATTCTCCATGCTTTTTGCGTACCCTGACTTGTATTTAACGATATCTGTGTTTTTTGATTTCTTCTTCCCTTTTTAGTTGTAACGATTACAACGCCATTACCACCACGTGATCCATAAATTGCCGCGGACGCAGCGTCCTTAAGTATAGAAATATTTTCAACGTCAGCGGGATTCAGTCCACCGATGCCGGGAGAAATAATTCCATCAATCACATACAATGGACTATTATCGTTAATGGTACCTGTACCCCTGATCACGATGTTTACACCACCGCCAGGTTCGCCTGAGTTTTGCATAACAGTAACGCCGGCTGCCTGTCCTTGTAATGAGTTAGCAACAGAGTTATTGATCCCCTGGTTCAGCTTGTCGCCGGAAATAGAAGATATGGCACCGGTAACATCTACCTTTTTCTGGGTACCATAACCGACAACAACTACTTCTTCGTTTGTATTATCCCTTTTGCTGAGGGTAACATCTACCAATCCGGATTTTGTAACGGTAACTTCTGTGCTTTGATGACCTACAGAGGAAATGACCAATACTGCACGGTTGCCGGGTACTGTGATTTTAAAATTTCCTGAGCTATCTGAGCTGGTACCAGCATTTGTACCGCGAACAACAACAGAAGCGCCAGGCACCGGATCTCCCTTATCATCTCTTACTTTACCGGTAATATTCAAATTAGTTTGTGCGCTTGTTATTAAACAAGCCATACAGGTCAACAATCCTGTGAACAAAAGAACCCTGATTGTTGGAGTGAGCCTGGCCAGATTTGGCCATAAGCGATGGCATAGCAGGTCCATAGTAGTTAGTTTTGATGTTAATAAACATTATAAAGGTGCATACTCCTAAGGGGTTAACCTTGCTGTCCTGTGCTAATCCCTTCAAATTTTTGAAGAAACGGGCTGACTGAAAGTGACTTTTCCTCTTTTCTGATTGTGTTATATTTTCCATTAGCTTCATGGATACCTGCGCAGGCTTTTATTAATTATTCATTATTTATTGTAAAAAAAGTTAGCTTTCCATCCATTTATCAAATACATAATTATAAGTGTGCTCAGATCCCCGATGAACAGGATAAAATTTTTATTAGCGCCTACCCAGATCGCCAGTCCGATAGAACCGGCCCTTGTTTTATGCCGCTTCCCGCTTTTACTATGTATTATCTTTTTGTCGTGTAACAAAAAAAAAGAACCGGCTACTTTATTCACCGTTGTACCTTCTTCGCATTCCCATATCGACTTTAAAAATACAATTGAAGAAAATGAAGACTATAACATTGACACCTATGAATACCTGTATAATGGTGGTGGTGTAGCTACGGCAGACCTGAACAATGATGGATTGGCCGATATAGTATTTAGCGGAAACATGTCGCCTGATAAAATATACCTGAATAAAGGAGGCCTGCAGTTTGAAGATATTACCGAAAGCTGCGGGCTTCATAGCAGAAAAAAGTGGAAGACGGGTGTAGCGGTTGCTGATGTAAATGGCGACCACCTCCCTGATATTTATCTATGTTATTCCGGGCCAGGTACTGATGAAGAAAGAACAAATGAATTATATATCAATACGGGAATTACCAACGGTATCCCTCATTTTAAAGAAGCTGCAAAAGAATATGGATTGGATGCACCGGGCACTTTTACCACCATGGTCAATTTCTTTGATATGGACAATGATGGCGACCTGGATATGTTTATGGTGAACCATGCCGACATGTTTTATAATCCCTTTTTTAATTCAGAAAAACTACGCAAAACAAGACATCCTAAGTTCGGGAATCGTTTATATAAAAATGAGGATGGTCATTTTACCGATGTAAGCGAGCAGGCGAATATAGATGGCAGTGGCTTGAATTTTGGCCTGAGCGCTGCCGTAAGCGACCTGAATAATGATGGCTGGGCCGATATCTATGTTACTAATGACTATGATGAACGGGATTTTCTTTACCTGAACAAGCATGATGGAACTTTCAGGGAAGTATTAAATACAGCGGCACGGCATATCTCCGAATTTTCGATGGGCTCCGATATTGCCGATTACAATAATGATGGAAAGCCCGATGTAATGGTGCTCGATATGCTGCCCGAAGATAATTACCGGCAAAAAACATTGGAGGGGCCGGACAATTATGAAAAATACATGCTGCGTGTCAGCCTTGGGTTTCAAAAACAACAGATGCGCAATACCCTGCAATTGAATAACGGTAATGATAAAGAAGGCATTCCTATATTCAGTGAAGTCGGGCAGTTTGCCGGTGTTTCTAATACCGATTGGAGTTGGTCGCCGCTGTTTGCCGATTTTGATAACGATGGCTGGAAAGATTTGTTTATTTCCAACGGGGTACTCAGGGATATGACCAATCTTGATTTTGTAAAATACGGGCTCCTGTATTCTTCCAAATCAAAAAGTGCAAGCCGCGATAAAAAGAAGATGTGGGAACAGATCAGCCAGATGGCTACACCGCCTTTGAACAATTATATATTCCGGAACAATCATGATATCGGCTTTAAAAACGCCAGCAAAGAATGGGGTATAACAAAAACTGAAGTGAGTAACGGAGCCGCTTATGCGGATTTAGATAATGATGGTGACCTTGATCTTATCATTAACAACCTGAATAGCGAGGCTACGATTTATAAAAACAATAATTCAGACAATAAACAACTGCACTATTTAAAAATCCGTTTTGAAGGGGAACAATTAAATACACAAGGCATCGGGGCGAAAGTGGTTGTAAAAACAATGCATAATACGCAGGTGCAGGAGGAATATCTCAGCCGGGGCTTTCAATCTTCCATCGACCCGATAATGCATATTGGCCTGGGGGCTGATAGTACTATTTCTGAATTGATAGTGAAATGGCCGGGCAATAAAACATCCCATTTAGTAAACCTGCGCGGAGATACATTGATAACGATACAGCAAGCTGCTGCAGGCGCGGAATCAATGGATACAATAGTTACTCCTAAACCACTGTTCACAGATGTAACTGCTACATCAGGAATTGATTTTACAGATAAAGAATCATCTTTTGTCGACTTCAAGATAAATCCCCTGCTTCCTTTTCAACTATCAAAAACAGGTCCGTGTATTGCGGGGGCGGATGTAAACAAAGATGGAATAGAGGATGTATTTATTGGCGCAGCAGCCGGGCAGGAAAGCCTTCTTTATATACAAAATAAAGAGGGTCATTTTTCAATTGCTCCCAGCCAGCCATGGAATAATAAAAAGGAACCAGCAAATACGGATGCTTTGTTTTTTGACGCGGATGGTGATGGCGATTCCGATTTATATCTTGTAAGTGGTGGTGCAATGTATATGCCCGGCAGCAAAAATTACCAGGACCGCTTTTTTGAAAATGATGGGAAAGGGAATTTTATCCAACGTGAAGATGCCTTGCCATTGGAGGCGGTCAGCAGTGCCTGCGTACGTGCAGCTGATATAGATAAAGATGGATTGCCCGATCTTTTTATCGGTGGCATGTATTCACCGGGCCAGTTTCCTGTAGCTCCTGAAAGTTTTATTCTTAAAAATAAAAGCAAAGGAGGTAAGATACTATTTGAAAAAGATGCTGCTGCAGGCAGCCCTTCTTTTGCAAGAATGGGAATGGTGACCGACGCCTCATGGGTTGATATAAATAAAGACGGTTGGATGGATTTAATAGTAGTG
>JAFDYH010000168.1:1082-8218 GCA_018267535.1 Bacteroidota bacterium | reverse complement strand
ATTTTATATAAGTGCATTGCTACATGCAATCGACAAACGCGAAGAATTCATTTATGACGCTGCACCTGAAACACTAAATGGTTATACAACGATAGATGTCTATTCAGAATATAAGTTTGGTAAAAAACTAAAAGCTTTCGCCAACTTCCGTAATATCACCAATAAAAAATATTTTGATTGGCTTGGTTACAATACACGCCGTTTTAATTTCATGGCTGGTATAACCTTCAGGTTGAATTAATTTTAATAAAAAATCATCAACCGGCAAACAAAAATTTGTGCTCAATGCCAGAAATCGGTGATTAACTTTTACTCACCGCCTGAAACCCTTGCTGGACGGTTATTACCATATGCCGGGTATATTTTCTCCACAAACTGTGATTAACTAATTCCGGGCAAGGCTTAACATAGAATTAATTTTAGCACGCATTTGGTTCTTTGATCCCGGGTAGTAATCCGGGACAGGATGAAAAGGGAAGACCGGTGAAAATCCGGCGCTATCCCCGTAGCTGTAAACCCCTAACCCCTAAAGGGGAATTAGGAAACCTGATTCCACATGCCACTATATTTTATTATATGGGAA
Organism: Bacteroidota bacterium; assembly: GCA_018267535.1. Taxonomy (GTDB): domain Bacteria; phylum Bacteroidota; class Bacteroidia; order Chitinophagales; family Chitinophagaceae; genus JAFDYH01. The sequence continues at coordinate 7,635 of JAFDYH010000168.1, read as the reverse complement.
GGCGATCAGGTTGAAGTAGCCAGAAGACCTGCCAAACGCAACTATCACACTGTTTGCTTTCGGGTGAAAAGCGTGGTGACTTTAATCAGCGGTTCAACACCGCGAAGGATTCCTGTCGCTTATTTTCCAACAGCAGTAGTGTTTTTAAAAACTGATTCTTTATAAGAAAAACATTGAACAATGCAACAGGAGCCGCTATTGCAGAACAACAAAGACCGTTTCGTTTTATTCCCTATTACTCACCAGGATATATGGAAGATGTATAAGCAACATGAAGCCAGTTTCTGGACGGCTGAAGAAATTGATCTTCAGCCCGACCTGCTTGACTGGAATCAAAAGCTAACCGAAGATGAACGTTTCTTTATAAAACATGTACTGGCATTCTTTGCAGCCAGCGATGGTATTGTAAACGAAAACCTCGCCGTTAATTTTTTACAGGAAGTACAATATCCGGAAGCCCGTTGCTTCTACGGCTTCCAGGTAATGATGGAAAATATTCATAGCGAAACCTATTCGCTGTTGATTGATACCTATATAAAAGACCCGGTAGAAAAAGATCACCTGCTAAGGGCAATCGATACGATCCCTTGTGTAAAGGATAAAGCTGAATGGGCATTACGTTGGATCAGCAAAGGAAGTTTTGCAGAAAGGTTGATCGCTTTTGCAGCTGTAGAAGGAATTTTCTTTAGCGGAAGTTTCTGTTCCATTTTCTGGCTGAAGAAAAGAGGATTAATGCCGGGGCTGAGTTTCGCCAACGAATTGATCAGTCGCGATGAAGGCCTGCATTGTGATTTTGCCTGCCTACTGTATACACAGCATCTCGTTAATCAATTACCAAAAGAAACAGTGCAGAAAATTATAGCGGACGCGGTACGGATTGAAAAAGAATTTGTCTCCGATGCATTACCGGTGCGGCTGATCGGTATGAATGCCGATCTGATGTGCCAGTATATTGAATTTGTAGCGGATCGTTTGTTACTGGCCTTGGGTTGCAATAAAATTTTTGGCGCAACAAATCCATTTGACTTTATGGAACTGATTTCATTGCAGGGAAAAACCAACTTCTTTGAAAAAAGAGTAGGTGAATACCAGAAATCAGGTGTAATGAATAACAATGCTAAAGAAGAAACCTTTTCCTTCACAGATGATTTTTAAATGAGTTTTTAGGCTGCCTGCCGATAGGCTGGCTTAAGTTTTGAGTTTATGGTTCTTAAAGAGAGTACCCCTTCTCACAAAGAAGCAAATTGTTCCAGTAACTATAAACGATAAATCAAAAGCCACAAATTGCTTTACTACTAACCCATAATAAAACCTCTAACCCATGTTTGTATTCAAAAGAAACGGTAAGAAAGAGCCCGTTCATTTCGACAAAATAACCAGCCGGATTCATAAGCTGAGTTATGGTCTTAATCTCCAATATGCCGACCTGATACAGATTTCACAAAAAGTGATTCAAGGTATATATGAAGGTGTAACCACAACTGAACTGGATAACCTGGCTGCTGAAACGGCTGCTTCTTTCACTACAAAACATCCTGATTTCGCAGTACTGGCTGCCCGTATTGCAGTTAGTAACCTGCATAAGAACACATTGAAAAGTTTTTCAGACACAGCAACTCTTTTATATGAGTACGTTGACCGCAAAACCGGCGACAAGGCATCGATGATTGCAGATGACGTATATGCAATTATAGAACAGCATAAAGACCGCATAGATGCCGCTGTTATTTACGAACGGGATTATCATTTTGATTACTTTGGGTTTAAGACACTGGAAAAAAGCTACCTGCTGAAGGTGCATAATAAAATAGTAGAAAGGCCACAGCATTTATTTATGCGTGTTGCCATAGGCATACACAAAGAAGATATCGATGCGGCTATTGAAACATACAATCTCATGAGTGAAAAATGGTTCACTCATGCCACTCCTACTCTTTTCAATGCCGGCACGCCAAAGCCGCAAATGTCTTCCTGCTTTTTGCTGACGATGAAAGAAGATAGCATTGATGGCATATTCGATACATTGAAACAAACAGCTTTGATTTCACAGGGCGCAGGTGGCGTAGGCTTAAGCATTCACAATATCCGTGCTACAGGCAGCTATATAAAAGGCACCAATGGTACAAGCAATGGGTTAGTACCTATGTTGCGTGTATTTAATGATACTGCACGATATGTAGATCAGGGCGGTGGCAAACGTAAAGGATCTTTCAGTGTGTACCTGGAGCCATGGCATGCTGATATATTCGAATTCCTTGAGTTAAGAAAGAATCATGGTAAGGAAGAAATGAGGGCAAGGGATTTATTTCTTGCATTATGGATACCTGATCTGTTTATGAAGCGGGTGAAGAATGATGAGCAATGGAGTTTGTTTTGCCCCAATGAAGCGAAAGGGCTTGCCGATGTGCATAGCGAAGAATTTGAAAAACTGTTTTTGCAATATGAAGCGAGAGGACTTGCCCGTAAAACAATACCAGCCCGTGAGCTGTGGAATGCCATATTAGAAGCGCAGATAGAAACCGGTACTCCTTATATGCTGTATAAAGATGCAGCCAATAAAAAAAGCAATCAACAGCACCTTGGCACTATCCGCAGCAGCAACCTTTGCACGGAAATTATCGAGTACACATCACCGGATGAAATAGCGGTATGTAACCTGGCGAGTATTTCATTACCACGCTTTGCTTCGGGCAAAACTTTTGATTTCAAAAAGCTTTTCGAGATCACGAAAGTTATTACCCGGAACCTGAATAAAATTATTGACGGCAACTATTATAATTTACAGGAAACAAGAAACAGCAATTTCCGTCATCGCCCGATTGGTATCGGTGTTCAGGGTCTGGCAGATGTATTCTGCTTATTACGCCTGCCTTTTGAAAGTGAAGAAGCGAGGATACTGAACAAGAATATTTTCGAAACCATTTATTTCGGCGCCCTTACTGCATCATTAGAATTAGCAAAACAAGACGGAGCTTACGAATCATTTAAAGGCTCGCCTTTATCCAAAGGTATTTTCCAGTTTGATATGTGGGATGTAACTCCAACAGACCGCTGGGATTGGGATACATTGCGCAAAGAAATTATGGAGCATGGTGTTCGTAATTCATTATTGTTGGCACCAATGCCGACTGCCTCTACTTCTCAGATATTAGGCAACAATGAATGTTTTGAACCATTCACCAGCAATATTTATAACCGTCGTGTGTTAAGTGGAGAATTTGTAGTGGTGAATAAACATTTATTGCGCGACCTTGTAGACGCAGGTATCTGGAATGATAATATTAAAAACAAGCTGATTGCAGCTAACGGTTCTGTACAAAACATTGCTGAAATACCGGCATCGCTTAAAGACCTGTACAAAACAGTTTGGGAAATAAAACAGCGTACAATAATCGACATGTCAAAAGATCGTGGCGCTTATGTTTGTCAATCACAATCGCTGAACCTGTTCGTTGACCAGCCCAACTTTGCCAAACTCACCAGCATGCATTTCTACGCATGGGAAAGCGGCCTGAAAACAGGTATGTATTACCTGCGTACAAAAGCGGCTGCTGATGCAATTAAGTTCACCGTTGACCAGATGGCGCTGCAAAAAGAAGCTCCTGCTTTAGTTGGGGCTGGCGCTGATTATACCGGCGGCCCTGCTGTTGCAGCTGTAGAAAAGCAACAGGCAGAAATAGCTTGTTCGTTAGATAACCGGGAAGCTTGCGAAAGCTGCAGCGGTTGATTGTCTGCATTATAATTTTACCGGGAAGACGGTAAGATGGAAAAAAGCAAACTGCTACTTTCCGTCTTTCTTTCTTCCCGGTTTTTTATGCCGGTATATAATGAGTACATATGAATCAAAATATTGTCCCCGTTGTTCCAAAGCATTTGATTGCAAGCCCGGTAATATTACCCAATGCCAATGCTTCGGCATCCAATTGACAAGCGAACAAAAAACCCTTATTCAGGATCGTTATAATGATTGCCTTTGTAAAGACTGCCTCCTTCAATTACAAAGCCTTATTGAATTATTTAAGGATAGATTGATACCGGTTACCCATTGTGCAGATCATTAAATTATAATGAGGCTGATTAAATCTATCTTTGCAAAAATGGTTTATGTCTTTCGACCCCAAAGAACTATTGACAGTAACTTTTACACTATTTGCCGTAATCGACATAATAGGTTCAGTGCCTGTTCTTATTTCGTTGAAAGAAAAAATCGGGGGTATTAATGAACTAAAAGCGACTTTGATATCCGGGGCTTTAATGATTTTATTTTTATATGTCGGCGAGAGTTTCCTTGGAATACTTGGCCTGGATGTAAAATCTTTTGCAGTTGGTGGCTCAATCGTCATTTTTATTCTTGGGCTGGAAATGGTTTTAGGGCTTGAATTTTTTAAGAGTGAAAAAGATGTGTCGGCGGCTACTGTTGTTCCCATAGCATTTCCATTAATTGCAGGCTCGGGAACCCTGACAACTATTATGTCGTTAAAAGCGAATTATGGTGAAACAAGCATAGTAATTGCCATACTTATTAATCTCATAATTGTGTTTATTGTGTTAAAATCATTAAATGCAATAGCACGCCTTTTAGGGCCAGCCGGCCTGATTGCTGTAAGAAAATTTTTTGGCGTAATATTGCTCGCCATTGCGGTAAAGATCTTTGCAACTAATGCACATGGGTTAATTAAATAGTGCTGAAGTTTTTGAGTGAAAGGCTCTTTTCTTTCAGGGTAAATTTAAAAACTTAGCAACTAAACAGTTTCTTCCGGCCTCGTAGTACAATGGATAGTATAAGAGTTTCCGAAGCTCCAGATACAGGTTCGATTCCTGTCGAGGCTACTTCCTTTTAAAAAAATCACACCCGAATTTCTATAAAATTATTTGCACGTCTCTGGTTTTGCTTTCAGGATGATTATTTCTTTATTGGCAGGTCCACTATCTATAAATAGTGCCAGATGCGTAATGTTACTAAAGCGATTTTCTTTTATATCGGATCAGGGCCCGCAAGATTTGTTTATACAGCTTGACCGTACGTAATGAAATAGCAGAAATTAAATAATTCAAGCCCCATCTAGTTAAGCAAATTTTCTGACTACACATATTCCTCCATCGCATCCACCAATACCTTCCACAAGTGCAAAGCAAAAGAACTTCGCACCATTATGCGGTAACGAAACGGCGCAATGTGGCAAACTATTACCGGTGCTTTTGCCATCAGCCCCTGGGAAACGCTTCCAACAGGAAATTTTTTTTCACGCAGATCCTGTTCCCAAAGATGGGCGAGTACTTCCCGGGCATTCGGCCCTTCGAGTTCAATGTTTGTTCGCTGACCACTCACATCAACTACACTGAAATGATGGAAATCCTTCAACAAAGAAAGCTTTTGTTCAGCTTCGGGATATCCGGCAATCAACCACCAATCCGGTGCGAGGCACAAGACATACCCTTCTGCAGATATTGATCCGACATGAAGCTGGCCTGTTGTACCAGGCAAATCAATACCTAAAGCTTCCACTACTGCAGTATGTGCCGCGCTCCCCGGCGCTATACGAAGATCAATAGTATGTAATCCCGGCAATTCGCGAATGGCAACCGCAGCAGTACTGCCACTATTCATTCCATTCAGCGGGCTTTGTTTTACAATCATATCTTGTATTAATTAATCTCTCCGGATATTTTCTTTGTCAATAAACACAGCATCGCAGACGGTGGCAGCACGCAATACTTTTTTACCGATAGGTATTGACACTAATTCACCCATACGGTTAAGCCCATCAGCTACCAGGGCGAGTGCGAAACAACGGCCAAGCGTTGGCGAATAATATGAACTCGTCACAAACCCGATATGTCGGGTTTTACCGCTTTCATCCTGCTGCGCATTAATTGCGGTGATATACGCTCCTTCCGGAATGATTTCGTCACCATTTTCTGGTAACAGGCCAACCAATTGTTGTCTTCCAGTTGCCTTAAGATAAGCGAACTGGAAGGAGCGTTTTCCAATGAACTCCTTCTTTTTGGAAACAATCCATAACATGTTTAAATCATAAGGTGTCTGTGTGCCATCTGTATCTTGTCCGACAATAATATAACCCTTTTCCGCCCGCAGCACATGCATGGTCTCTGTACCATAGGCAGTCAGGTCATAAGGGTGACCGAGTGCCCATAATCGCTCCCAGATATAACGGGCATACCCCCACGAAACATTGATTTCAAATGCAAGCTCACCGGAAAAGGAGATTCTTGCTATCCGCACAGGTATGCCATCTATTGTTGTTTCCATACTATGCATAAAGGGAAATGCGTCTTTCGAAAGGTCAATACCAGTAACCAACTCAGAAAGAAGTTGCCTGCTTTTCGGGCCTACCAGTGCTATGGTAGAAATATGTTCTGTTACAGAAGTGCAGTAAACTTTTAAATCAGGCCATTCCGTTTGCAACCATTCTTCCAGCCATGCCAGCACTCTTGCTGCACCACCTGTGGTAGTAGTCATCAGGAAATGATTTTTACCCAGGCGTGTGGTAACGCCATCATCGAAGACAATGCCATCTGTCTTGCACATTAA
>JAFDYH010000168.1:644-1018 GCA_018267535.1 Bacteroidota bacterium | reverse complement strand
GGTCCCTGGATATCAATTTTTCCAAGCGTAGAGGCATCCATTACAGCCACTCCTTCTCTTGCAGCTATGCACTCACGTCTAACGGCATCGTCCATGCGCTCTCCAGGTTTGGGGAAATACCATGGCCGTTTCCATTGGCCAACATCTTCAAACACCGCTCCGGCCTCAACATGCCATTGATGAAGTGCTGTGATACGAATGGGATCAGAAAGCTCTCCGCGTTCACGCCCGGCAAGAGCAGCAAACGGTACGGGTATATATGGTGGCCGGAAAGAGAGAGTACCCACATCAGCAGGTGATAATTTAGCTTTTTCATCCTGTGCAAGGCTATTCAATTGACAAAGTGCCCCTATTGTGAGCATGCCACTGGTCTT
>JAFDYH010000168.1:0-606 GCA_018267535.1 Bacteroidota bacterium | reverse complement strand
CACGTCGCAAATCGTAGAGCGTTGCATCACGCTGTAAGTCGATATAGGCATGGCGGGCCTGATTGTCATTAAGTACCGGGCCAAAGAATACTGACGGATCATCATCAGCACCAAAGTCACCTGCCAGCATGCCTGCGGTGCGGAGTTGATTGGTAGAATGATTTACAAGGAAAGCCGCATGCGCTTCACTCCATTTTGGTTTGATACCAATATGAGTTGCCAGGTCTACAATTGGAGTCCAGCCTCCGGATACTGCAAGCAAATCTGTGTTTAACTGAAATGTTTCTTTTGTATCGAGATCCTGTATGATGACATTTTGCAAAGAACCTTCAGCATTGCCCACAGTGTCGAGAACAGTACTGTGGAAGCGTATTGGAATCCCCGTCGCTATTACTGCATCAACACTGGGACCTGTTGCAATATTCCGTGCATCATAAATACCCTCCACCTCTACTCCAGCATTGCGCAAGCGGATCGCATCGCGGTATCCCTGGTTATCAACAGTAACAATCACAGCACGTTTAAAAATTTGAACCCCATATTTAGCAACATAAGTTGCTGCAGCATGAGAAAGCATGATACCCGGCCTGTCATTATTTGCAAAAA
>JAFDYH010000167.1:4503-8131 GCA_018267535.1 Bacteroidota bacterium | reverse complement strand
AGGAAAGAACATGGAAGGTTTGAAACAAAAGATGATATTAAAAAGGTGAGAATAATTACAGATGAACTTTATAATAAGATAGCCCCTTATATTACTTTACAATAAAACTTATTTACTTAAAATTTCCCCTACATTTACTACCATTTTCTTAGAAGATAGCGTATCTGTTACAGGCACGGATATCTTATAGTTTTCTTCACCCGGCCAACTTTTTATACTTAATTTTTCAGCAATTTCTCTTTTGCCGGTTTTCTCTAAAATAACCTGTCTCACCAGGAATTCCGGCGTCCACTCAAAAAAAGTAGAAGGCACACCAAACTCATCCCAGGAGCGGGTAATGTTGTATTGCTTAACAAAAAAATCTTCACTTGGCCGGATGAAATAGACTGTGTCGATTCCTTCCTGATATTTACTCTCAATAAATTTCCTTACGTCATTATATTCTTTTGCAACCGGCTGTAAATACTGTTTATTGAAATTATACCATGCATTAACCACCAACACAAGCGATAGTATAGTTAAAATCACAGATCGTTTTTTCCCCTCAACTCTTATACTTAAAAAAGTTTCAGCGACAAGAATAAAAACGGCAACGCATAAAGCAAACATTGTACGGCTGGATGCATAATTCTCTTTTACGACTAATGAAGGCAAATAAATAAGACCCAGAATACAAAATACAATCAGGAAGTATTTAACCTTAGCGGTAAAGTCCTGCTCTTTTCTCTGAAGAAAAGAAACAAAAAGCCATATTGCGGCTATTATGAGATAAATAATTATTCCCGCAATATTGTTTTCATTAAAAATATATGTGAAATGAAATACGCTATTCAATGGCCTCAAAAGGAAAAAAGGAAGTTTGTTCCCAACATTGATATGCAAACCCGTTCTTACTGTTTCACTAATATGGTTCACCCTTAGCATGTATTTGAACAAGCCATAATAAACGGCATAAATGAGAAAATAAACTAGGATGCCGATGTATATATTCCGGGTAAGCTTTCCTGATGAAATCAATGTTATTAAAAATGGAATAAGAAAGCACCCAAAACAATTCTGGTAAGTAAACAGGCAAAATAAGCCTGCAATCAGAGACAAGATAAAAAGCCAACCAGAAATTTTTATCCTATTATCTTCAAAGCCAATTGCCTTGTATAAAAAATAACCCGATAGTAAACCCAATGTATTAGCCAGCCACATTTCGAAGCAAGCCGCCCAACCGATTGAAATTGCAACCGAAGGTGTACAAATTAAATAAAGAACTGAAAAGAATGTAAGCAATGAAGGCAGTTTTTCTTTCTGAATAATTTCTTTAAGGATACGGTACCATACAGGTATACTCAATAACCACCCTCCGAAAGAAAACAAACGAATCCAGGTAAGTTCTTTGATTGTTGAAACCGAGCCAAACAATGCTTCTGCCAGTTTACCGGTAATATACCTCCCATATTGAAGAAGTGTGCCAGAAGAGTCCCCTATTTTAGATTGCCATTGCCACAGGCCGACCAACTCATCTGTATAGGCATATTCGGTATAAAAAACAGGATAGAAGATAAGTAGTGCAGTTAATATAAGAATGAATAGAAAAAAAACATCTTTCCTTGCACTGCTGGTATATGACATGGTATGAAGATAAGTAATGGGCCTAATAAAAAACCCCGCACAGGGCGGGGTTAATTTATTTGATGCTAAAAAAATTAAGCGATTTCCACATCAGCACCGGCTTCTTTGAGCTTGTTAGCTATTTCTTCAGCTTCAGCTTTAGCTACACCTTCTTTGATTGGTTTTGGTGCGCCATCAACCAGTTCTTTTGCTTCTTTCAAACCAAGACCAGTTAAATCTTTTACGATCTTAACTACGTTCAGCTTAGAAGCACCCCCGCTCTTCAATATTACATTGAATGCGGTCTTTTCCTCTGCTTTAGCTGCACCACCGCCACCATCTCCACCACCGCTAACTACAACTGCAGCTGCTGCTGGTTCAATACCATATTCTGATTTTAAGAAGTCAGCCAGTTCCTGTACTTCTTTTACTGTCAAGCCTACTAATGATTCGGCTAATGCTTTTACGTCTGCCATTTGATTTAAATTTTTCCCGCCTTCATTGTTTTTGACTCCGGCGGAGTTTAAAAAAATTGTTTACCCCCATCCCCTAAAGGGGAGCTTTAAAACCCAACCGGGGAAAATGGGTTATATATTCGATGGCTTTCGCCTTTTTGAGACAATAAACCATAAACTTAAAACTTATTCAGCCGGTGCAGCTTCAGTACCCGCAGCTTTTTGCTCATGGTGATGCAACAAAGCAGCCAACACACGTTTTGCAGGAGATTGGAGCAAGCCAATAACTTCTCCGATCAATTCGTTCTTCGTTTTGATCTTAGTTAGTGTTGCCAGTTGGTTATCTCCGCTATAAACATCTCCATTTATAAAAGCCGCTTTCAAAACCGGTTTTTCTCCGTTTGTATCCTTACGGAAAGAACTCAGGATTAAGGCTGGTTCTTTCGGATTTTCAGAAAACAACAGGGCTGTTACATTATGCAATGAATCGTAAACGCCGGAATAGCGCTGAGCATCTATTGATTCAAGTGCTTTTTTAATCAGCGTATTTTTAGCCACTTTCATTTCCACATTCTTGCTAAAGCAAGCTCTGCGCAATTTGCCCACTTGCTCCACAGTCAGTGATTCTGTATCGGTAACATAGAAATTGCTGTATTGAGAAAATTTATCTTTCAGCAACCCTATTACTTCGTTTTTTTGATCTTTTGTCATGATTAATTATTTTATAATCACTTATCGGGATTAATGAACAAATGCTTTTGTATCGATTGCAATACCAGGACTCATTGTGCTGGCCAGACTGATACCGCGCAGGTAAATACCTTTTGCAGAAGAAGGCTTTGCTTTGATTATCGCATTTAGCAATTCCTGACTGTTTTCTGCAATCTTTTCAGGCGTAAAGCTTACACGTCCAATAGACGCATGTATGATTCCTGCTTTATCAACCTTGAAAGCAATTTTACCGCCTTTAACTTCATTTACTGCAGCAGCAACATCATTGCTTACTGTTCCGGTTTTAGGGTTAGGCATCAGGTTACGGGGGCCTAATACTTTACCTAACTTACCGATCTTTGGCATTACAGAAGGAGTAGCAATGATTACATCTACATCCACCCATCCACCTTCAATCTTTGTAATAAATTCATCCAGTCCTACAAAATCTGCACCAGCAGCTTTTGCAGCTTCTTCTTTATCTGGAGTGCAAAGCACCAGTACTTTTTTCGTTTTACCTGTACCGTGCGGAAGCGTTACTGTACCCCGGATCGCCTGGTCGGCTTTCTTTGGATCAACACCCAAACGGATATGCAGGTCTACAGAAGCATCGAACTTGCAGGTAGTAATTTGCTTTACAAGAGCCGATGCATCTTTTAGTGTATATGATTTATTGCTATCTACTTTAGCTTCAGCAGCTTTTCTTTTTTTACTAATGGACGCCATTGTAATTCGTTTTTAATTGACGATTAATTTTCCCAGGGAGCTTTTCCTTCCACTGTCAAACCCATACTGCGGGCAGTACCGGCTACCATTTTCATGGCGCTTTCTACGGTAAAACAGTTCAGGTCAGGCATTTT
>JAFDYH010000167.1:0-4441 GCA_018267535.1 Bacteroidota bacterium | reverse complement strand
TTGCTCTCTTTGGAACCTTTTTGAATTTTAGCTGCTTCCAGCAACTGGATAGCTGCGGGAGGAGTTTTGATAACAAACTCAAAACTTTTGTCAGAATATACTGTGATTAATACGGGAAGCACTTTTCCCATTTTATCCTGTGTTCTTGCATTGAACTGCTTGCAGAATTCCATGATATTGATACCCTTGGAACCAAGCGCAGGACCGATCGGAGGTGCAGGGTTTGCCTGGCCACCTTTACACTGCAGCTTTACATAGCCGGTGATTTCTTTTGCCATTTTTTTCGATTTATTGGTTCAGACGACCTTTCTCTTACTGATACTTGGTCTCCCAAATTCCTCATCCCTGGTTTTACCCAGGAACTGCTAAAGAACTGATTGGGGCGGCAAAATTAAGGGAATATTTCTGAATATGGAAGTGAATCTTCAAATAGATTCATGTATATCCTCTAATTTACGCCCCAAACCCAAAAAGTCTTACTACATCCATGAAGTTATTTTTTATACGATACATCAAAATAAGCTTCGTATATCTCAGGCTACACAAGCTTTTTAATCCTTTTTCCAGCTTGTTTCTTAATCTGGCGTACCTCTCGAAATTTTCTTATTGGGCTGAAAAAAACAGGAAAATCCATTACAATGATTTTCCCTCCCGGTGGGATTATGAAAAAAGGTATCCACTCTATGATTGGGTCATGAAAACCGAGAACCTGAGTTCATTAGCAATTGATTATTTTGAATTTGGTGTTGCTCAGGGTCAGTCATTCAGGTGGTTCCTGCAGCAAAACACAAACCCGGATAGCTGTTTTTTTGGTTTTGATACATTCACTGGCCTGCCGGAAGATTTTGGGGTTTATAAAAAAGGAATGTTTAATAACAATACAAATCCTCCTGTAATAAATGATAGTAGGGGTAAATTTTACCAAGGCCTTTTCCAGCAAACATTGCCTTCTTTTCTTGCAAATTTTGATAACAGGAAAAAAAAAATAATATTGATGGACGCAGATCTCTTTTCTGCAACACTTTATGTTCTTAGTTCTATGGCCCCCTTCTTAAAAAAAGGAGATATTATTTTCTTTGATGAATTCGCAGTACCCTCACATGAGTTTAAAGCCTACCTTGATTTTATTCAATCATATTATATAGACCTCGAATTAATTGCCAGTGCAAACAATTACTACTTTTCTGTTTTCAGAGTGAAATAAACAATTAATTTTTTCCCTTTTCATTAGTTGAATAAACCTGCCGTCTCCTTCAGTTTTGCCAGTTCGGTAATTTTCTGCTTTTTGTAAGGATAATTGTAAAATTTAAATAAATTTACAAATACTAAACAAAAGTTTAATAATTATAACCAGCCTCCCGGCCCAAACTAACTGAGTGAAAGCGATACAAAGTATATTCAGGAAGTCAAATACATTTTTTATTATCTGGTGTATGGTTGCAGCATTCGGCGCCTATTTCTGTATGTATGCATTCCGAAAGCCTTTTAATGCCGGGTTATACGAAGGATTGACACTTTGGGGTCTACATTATAAAAGTATCCTTGTAATCACCCAGGTTATCGGCTACATGCTTTCCAAGTTTATTGGCATAAAAATCATTTCTGAATTAAGAGCAACAAGCCGGAATAAACTGATTATTATCCTGATTCTTATCGCGGAAACAGCATTATTACTGTTTGGACTGGTACCTTACCCTTACAATTTCGTTTGCCTGTTTCTGAATGGCCTGCCATTGGGAATGGTTTGGGGAGTTGTATTCAGTTATCTGGAAGGCAGACGGTTTACAGAGGTGCTGGCAATGGGACTAAGTACCAGTCTTATTATCTCTTCAGGTTATTTAAAAACAATTTACTTCTATGTTCATGAATGGTTACCGTCCTTGTCAGAATTCTGGTTGCCCTTTGTAATCGGGCTTATATTTCTCCCGTTATTCCTGCTCTTTGTATGGATGCTTTCGGCCATTCCGGCACCGACGCAGGATGACATCCAGAGAAGATCGCCACGCTTGCCGATGACAAATGAAGATAAAAGAAATGTCTTCCGCGAATATGGAATCGGTTTGGTTGGATTAGTAATCGTATATGCAATGCTGGCTACACTTCGCGATTTCCGCGATAATTTTTCAGTGGAGATATGGAATGAGGTAGAACCGGGATGGAATAAAACAGTATTTGCTAAAACAGAAACAGTAGCTGGTATCGTGGTATTAATTGCAGTTGGCCTTTTATCCGTTATTAAAAGCAATCGCAGGGGGTTTGCAGCAACAAACATTCTTATTATCGGTGGGCTTTGTATTACAGGAATTTCAACTCTTTTATTTCATACACACGCTATATCGCCATTTTGGTGGATGTTATTATCGGGTACCGGGCTTTTTCTTGCGTATATCCCTTTCCAGGTGGCTATGTTCGAAAGAATGATCGCATTCTTTCGAATCAAAGCAAATGCCGGCTTCTTTGTTTACATATGTGATGCTATTGGATATTTAGGCAGTGTTGTGTTATTGTTGTACAAAGAGTTTTTTATGCATGATCTCAGCTGGTCGAACATGCTGATCCGGTTTTCTTATATGCAGGTTATCGTTTCAATTATCATCATGATTTTATGTATCAGTTTTTTCTTTAACAGGAAGAAACAAACCCTGTCAATTAGCAAACTATCCGGATCAAATCAATAAGAAAAAAATAATTTAAGGCGAACAATGGATTAATGCAGATAATTTGATTTTATTAAATATTTGACACCCAAATTGATCATCATGAAAAAGCTTTTATTTACTCCTGGTCCTTTATCAACTTCAAAAACTGTTAAAGAAGCAATGCTGGAAGATATGGGATCGAGAGACCAGGCCTTCGTACATGCAGTAAAAGACATACGCAACGAACTGCTTCGGTTAGCCCATGTTTCGCAAGGTGAAGGTTATGAGTGCGTAATTATTCAGGGGTCTGGAACTTTTGGAGTAGAAAGTGTTATCAGCAGTGTAGTTGGCAAAAATGATGTACTGCTGGTTATTGCTAATGGCGCCTATGGTGAAAGAATCGTCAAAATGGCAACGATTCATCAGCTAAAACACTATGTACTTCGTTTTGATGAAGACCAGGTAGTAAACCCGGAAGTAACTGAACAATTCCTGAAAGCACATCCGGATATTACCCATGTTGCCTGCATTCATAGTGAAACAACAACCGGCTTATTCAATCCCATAGCGGAAATTGGTGCTATTAGTAAAAATAACGATAAGACTTTTATCGTTGACGCCATGAGTAGCTTTGGTGGCGTCAATATGAATATGAAAACAATGAATATTGATTTCCTTGTTTCCTCATCCAACAAATGTATTGAAGGGGTCCCCGGCTTTGCATTTGCACTTTGTAAAAAAGCTGAACTGGAAAAAGCAAAAGGGCAGGCACGAAGCCTAAGCCTTGATCTTTATGAACAATGGAAAGGTTTGGAAACAAACGGACAGTTTCGTTTTACGCCACCAACTTTAAGCATTATGGCTTTCCGGCAGGCAATGAAAGAGCTGGAACAAGAAGGAGGCATTGCAGCAAGAGAAAAAAGATATCAGGCAAATAAGAAGATACTGGATAAGGGGATGGCAGATCTTGGTTTCAAACAATACCTGAATGCAGATATACAAGGGCATATCATTACTTCATTTTTATACCCTGCTGATCCGGGTTTTAATTTTGAGCGCTTTTATCAAAAGTTAAATGACCGGGGATTCATTATTTATCCAGGCAAACTAAGTAAAGCAGATGCATTCAGGATAGGTAATATCGGCCAGATATTCCCGGAGGATGTAAAAAACCTTATTGCAGCTATACGCGAAGTACTGGAAGAAGAGAAGATAAATGTAGCTATGGTGCAGTAGAAGCTTTACTGGTTATTGGTAATAAAGAAATAAACGACAAGCATTAAAGCATCGCCTTTACCGATATTGGAAAGCTTGTGATTTAAACGGCTGTCAAGGAAGAGTGAATCACCTTCTTCAAATAAATATCGTTTATCATCAATAAAGTATTCAACAGCACCTTTGATCATATAATTGAATTCGAAGGAATCCGTTTTCACCATCCTGTTACGTTTTGCACCTTTCTTTAGTTCAAGAAGTACAAAATCAACAGGGCCTCCCTGCATATTCCTCGTAAAAGCCCGGTGATATAAAAACCCTGTTGAATTTTCTTTTTCAAAAACCTGGTAGTCGTGCTGCTTTTTAAAAATAACGGGATGCGGGTTCTTTTTTTGCTGTGAAATATCCTTAAAGAATTCATTGAAGTCAAGATTCAATGCAACAATGATACTCATCAGTACCCATAAAGATGGTACTGTTCTGTTGTTTTCAATCTGTGAGATAAGGCCTTTACTTACCTGGGCTTTATCGGCAAGAGCTTGTATGGTGATCTTCTTTTCGAGTCGTACCTGCTTTATGCGGTTACT
>JAFDYH010000166.1 GCA_018267535.1 Bacteroidota bacterium | reverse complement strand
ACAGGATTTTCTTTATCCGGGTATTGTACAGAAACAAGTGTTTGCTGCGTATCCGCATCTATTACTGAAACTTTAATTGAAGATGTGCCCAAATCAATGCCGAGAAGTAACATATAGCAAAATCGTTTTCGGATGACTAAGGTAAAAGCCCTGCTTATAATCCGCTTCTACTTTATTTTCGAAAACTGAAACTATTTTAATAAAAATACTAAATTGAGCTACCATTTATGCTTAAGATAGTTACAGTATGAAGTTGTTGATTGAAAAACTGCCTTTATCTGATAATACATCGTTTGTTGCCAGGACTTACAAAACGCCTTATTTTGAAGTACCCTGGCACCAGCATATTGAATGCGAGTTGATTTTATTCACCGAAGGAAAAGGGACTGCTTTTGTTGGTAATTATATCGGTGAATTCGAGCCGGGGGATATTTACTTTCTTGGGGCTGATGTACCGCATACATTTCAACCTGTGAAAGGGACGATAACAAGTGCGGTAGTAGTACAGTTTCGTGAAGATTTCTGGGGTAAAGAATTCCTGGCAATACCGGAAAATAAAACACTTCGTAATCTTTTTGAAATAGCCGCCCGTGGATTAAAACTAAAAGGTAAATGCAAGCTACAATTAAATGCTTTGATAAAAGAGTTAGAGAGCGCCGCAGGCCTGCAACGCATCATTACCCTGTGCAACTGCCTCCAGGCCATTGCATCTTCCCAGGAATATGATCTCGTATCTACACAGGAAATAAAACAATTAAATGCAAAACATAAAGAGCGCATTGATGCCGTGTTTCAATATACAATCGAAAATTTCCAGGAGCCGGTTCAATTACCTGAAGTGGCCCAAACCGCAGGCCTGAGTGTGCCCGCCTTTTGCAACTATTTCAAGAAAAGCACCAAAAAAACCTATATCGATTTCCTGAATGAAATACGCATCGGGCATGCCTGTAAGCTGTTAAACGATACGCAAAAAACGGTTATGGATATCTGTTATGAAAGCGGGTTTAATACTTTGGCAAATTTTAATAAACAATTTCTGAAACAAAAAAGAACAACCCCTTCCGGTTACCGGAAGGCTTTACATACGGCGGGAATCAGTAAAAATCGAGTCTAACAAAAACCCTGGTATTATCCTTTTTTTACCAAAACAACTTTATTCCTGTCTGCCTTATAAATAGTTTCATAAAAACTAACAAGATCTTTATAGTCAGATGCAGGAAAGCGGCCACTGTATTGCTCCATTGACCGGTAATAGTAAAGTTTATTCCCCTTCAACTGTACACTGGCACTATACTTACCAAATTTTCCGGCAACAGAAACATCCTGCGGTTTTGATTCCACATCATAACCGGCAGGTAGTTCAATTTCTGCGCTATCTACATCTGTGTACTCAAGCTTCAATACTATATCATATTTTCTTGTTTCATCCTGGCTTAAATGACGACGCGACCTTGTCATTATATTCGGAACAATAAACAGGCGCTTGCCTGTAATTGTTGCGTAGTTACTTACTGAAATATCCAGGTTTTCATTAACAGAAGGTAATGCACTTTTGTTTTCCTTATAATCAAAAGAGCGAATATCATAAGTAGCAAAATCAAGATGATCATGCAGGTATTCTTTTACTTTATCTTTTGACAAAGCATTGATCACTCCCTGTATTTCGTCCTGTTGTTCCGCATCATACCTGGATTCAGCCATAACCACTAAAGTTCCGTCGTCCTGTAATTGAGCTTTGACATGACGTACCTGTAGGTTCTCTTTTAAACCGTATTTAGGGGTATGAACAAGCTTACCTCCATTCTCATCAATTAATAATGCATAGCGGTTACTTGTGAAATCACTTAAATAGCCGGATGGTAATGTTTGGCTTGTACACTCCAGCCATACGGTATCTTTATTGACAGGTGCACATAATATAACATGATTAAATTGCTGCGAAGGGAAATCATCTGTCATATACTGTGCATTGCTACCTGCCCTCACAAGCGTATAATAAGATGGAATACCTGCTTCCTTTAAAAGGCTGTACATATAATTCGCTAATGCTTTACAATCGCCATATCCTTTAGTCGCAACATAAGCCGCATCAAATGGCTGCCAGCCCCCTATTCCTAATTGAATACTTATATATCTTGTATTCTTCTGCATGTATTCATAAAGCACCCGGATCTTTTTCTTTACATCGGCGAGCCCATCACTAAGGTTGTGTACTTTTTGTTTAACCGCATCTGGAAGAACATCCCTGTTTTGCTTAAGCGCATATACAAACTTTCCGAAATCCTGCCACGACGCCATATTTCCTTTGTAATCACCCACCTGAAAATCGGTTGGTCCATAAATAACAACTGTTGTCAATTCATGCCAGGCTGGTTCATATGTTTCCTTTAAGATTGCAGGCATATCTTTCGCCGACCATGTGACATTTTTTTTATTTTTCTCCGTCGTTGTTACCGGTTCGCCGCTATACATATAGGCCTTATAGCGAAACTGGTAATCCGCTGGACAAACTACGGTCATCCTGCTTTTTTCCACAGATATTTTCTCGCCACGCTGCGGTGACCACATCGGAAAGAAAAGTGTATTCCTGTACGAAATCTCCACATCGTATTCTACTGTATAAGGATACAGCTTACAGTAAAAATTATGATGTTTAATCCTGTTATCATCCATCAGGTTATTATCGCCGACCCCACTGTAATCCTCTAAATCTTTGTACTTCATTTTTTTTAACTGCTTGCCGGATGCATCGTACAAATAACCTTCAACAGATGAAACTTCCCTGAGTTTATCATAATACTCAGAAAAATCAGCCCACTTATCCCCGTTCTCGTTCAGAATAGTAATGACATAGTGATTTCTTTCAACCGCATCCTTTGTACTGTTAATTTCAAACCGGATATCTTCCATCCGCAACACTACGTCTGCATTTTTTAAAAGCGAATCCGGTATTTTCGATACCGCATAATCACCATCCCCGGCGAAACAAACGGAAGCGATACCACTTAAAATAACTATCAGCTGTACTTTCATGGATCAGGTTATTTTTTCTTTTTAAACACGATCTGTTCTCCCTCTTTTTTTACGACCTGATTAAAAAACTCGCGAAGCAGGTCATATTCATCCGGCATAAAATAAGTACGCTTAATTATCAGTTTCATGCGCAGGGAAATCCTGTCATCCTGCTGCTGTACCAGGTATTCAAACATTCCATCCCCTTCTTCATTCAGCTTCATACGGATCGGCTTGGGCAATTCATCCACTTCATAACCTTTGGGAACTTCCATATTTAATACAAGCGTTTCATCCGTCCGGTAAGGCATTTCCACCGGATAGTAACGAACGGCCGATTTAAAAGGGTTGTTCTTATAATTTTCGCCAAACATTGGGTTGAAATAAATGATATCATCGCCACCGGGCTTGATCGAGATATCATATTTTAAGACAATCGGCTCCTCAAATTTATCGGCTGAATTAAACTCCGCGTTCTCCAGCTTTGTATCTTCTCCATATCCCTGGTAGCCCTTTTGAATGTCCTTAATAATCGCCTCCTTTCCTTTTTCCTTGATATTATCCCGCATTTGCAAAGATTCAAAATACCCTAATGATTGCTGTATACTACCCTTTATTTCACCTTTATCGTCATTGGCAAGAAAAATGGATGACACTTTTCTTTCTAGTAATGAATCGGGGCTGAGTTCAAGAGGTGTAACATTTTCATCAATCACCCTCGCATGCCCGTTATAACAATAATACATCAGCTTACCAAAGCCTAACCCGGGAACGCTGGCGTCAAAATAATAATCTTTGTTATCAATTACCGCTTTTGAAATAACATAATTAAATCTTGTAATCAAAGGGTAAATAGCGCTTGCATAACCATGCGATTTTGTACTCAGGATAACCGGCGATGCATTTATATCAGCATATTTCAGCATCGCTGTTAACAATAGATTGATTTCGGCCTCATTCCCGTTTTTTGTTTTAGCAATTTCTTTTAGCGATTTACTGAGATATAAATTTCCCCGTTTGGTACAGGTAAAATTATCCCTTACATAATTATATATCCTGGCCGCTTTCTCTTTATTATCTTTAGCATCTGACAGCAAGGGCTTTTCAATATCACCTAACCATCCGTTGTTTTTGTTTAATTGCTGACCAAAATCATCTTCTTCCATCAACTCTTTGCCCAGGTTCGTCCAGGAACCCATGTAGTTCCGGTAAGGAAGCGGATCTCTTTGTTCCGATAACTGAAATTCTATTTTAGAAATATGATTATTGATAGTGGATGTATAACTTTCTTCTCTGATGGCCGGTACATCCTTCATTACCCACCGGTGGTCAATTACAGTTGAAGAAAAAGTATACTTATCAGTTGCTCCTGCTCCCCTCGTATCATTGACTGAGAAAGTTACAGTCCTGCTTTTTGAATCATTGATATCGAACTGATGATAACCCTGGGAAAGAATTGCATAACTATAGAATTGCGGTATCGATGCATTGTATTCGCTCCATATCACCGGGTTTTCTCCCTGGAATTCCCAGGACTGGAAATTCCTGATATATGGAGACTGTATCTCGTATTGGAATTCAATGATACTGCCCTCTTTTATATTGGGCAGGGTAAATTTTTTGACAAATAAATACCCGGATACTTTATCTTTAAATATAGCCGACTTCTCCAGTTTTGTTTCGACTACCTTGCCATTTTCCAGATTATAAGTAACGGCTTTCACATTCGAAAGTTCCTCTTCCGTTGTTCCGTCTTTATACAATGATACTTCCACATTCGCTGCATCATACGCGTTTTTGTTAAGGATATGAATCCTTGTATATTTTTTAAAAAGCAGGGAAAAACCCAGATTGTCATTGCCAATTATTTCGGATGACCCGATATCAGCCAGCACAACGGCATTGGCATTGCTATCAATACTATACACTTTCTTTTGAAAATCTTCAGGCCCGATTTTGCCAAATTTACAAGGAGACTTTTCCTGAGCATAGAGAGATGAGGAAATAATAATAATAATAGCTGAGGTTAGAAGGCTAAAGAATTTCATGATCAAGGGTTTGTCGGTTAAAGAGTATAGCGCCAAAATAAAAAAACTATTTAACAAAGAAAATACTCAGCAGATAAACTTTGACAATGGATGAACTAAGTTTGTGTCACTATATTAAATATAAATCACATTTGAACCGAAGTAAACAAGACACGGATTTTATAAAAGCAGAAGCCCAAAAAAACGGATTCGATTTTTGTGGTATAACTAAAGCTGAAAAATTAGATGAAGATGCGTTTCGACTCGAAAAATGGTTGAATAAAGGGTTTCATGGCAATATGCAGTATATGGAAAACTATTTCGACCTGCGTATTGACCCAACACGTCTTGTACCTGGAGCAAAATCGGTTATAACTTTATTAAAGAACTACTATCCCGAAATAAGGCAAAACACTTATGCCCCCAAAATTTCAAAATATGCTTACGGCAACGATTATCATGAAGTAATAAAATCACTCCTGAAAAATCTCCTTGATAAAATAAAAGAAGAAGTAGGAGAAATACAGGGCAGAGGATTTGTTGACAGTGCACCGGTACTCGAAAGAGCCTGGGCGCAAAAAAGCGGGTTGGGCTGGATTGGCAAAAACGGGAACCTTATTACAAAACAAAACGGCTCTTTCTTTTTTATCGCAACACTGATAACAGATGTTGAATTAGTGTATGACGATCCTTTTGCAAAAGAGTATTGTGGCTCCTGCACCCGTTGTATTGATGCTTGCCCAACTGAAGCCATATTACCTGATAAAGTAATTGACGGAAGCCGGTGCATTTCCTATTTCACCATTGAATTAAAAGAAATGCTTATACCCGGTGAAATGAAAAATAAATTTGACAACTGGATGTTTGGTTGCGATACCTGCCAGGATGTATGCCCCTGGAACAGGTTTTCAACCACCTCCCATGAACCGGCATTTAAGCCACTGCCGGAAATACTCAACTTCACTACGAAGCAATGGGATGAACTGACAGAAGAACAATTCAAAAAAATATTCCGCAACTCTCCGCTTAAACGATCAAAATTTTCAGGAATAAAAAGAAACCTTCATTTTATTCAACCCTGACTTTACCTGCTTCTCTTTTTTGATGGCAGCAAAACCTGCATATGCAACCCCCCATACAAAGGGTGCTTATTGTCATCATATTCATTTGTAAAAAGTTTTGTAGTGCTGACATAAATTTTCGGGCCTATGTTCCATTGCCAACCGCTCTTATTTCCGAAGCGGAATGAAAATCCTGCCGATATATTAACCTGTGTTTTATTAATATCCTCTTTACCGTCGTAATAGATACCGCCCCATGCAGCATCATATAATAACGCATTTGTTGAAATCAACCGGCTGATGGAAACACCTGTATTAAGGACCAGGGGAACCCTCCATTTACCGGTAAGATTGTAAGAAACAGAAAAAGGCAACTCTATAAAATGATACTTATTTGTATAATCTGAATTCTGAATGCTGGTATAGGAGCTTTGGTTACGAACGTCGAAATTGAGGTAGGAAGAAGCCGCTGCTGAAGAACTTATTGATTTGCCAACCTGGATATGATCGCTGGAATAGGAATACAATAACCCTGAAGAAATATCAAACCGCTTTGAGATTGTTTTCGCTACTACAATGCCAGCCTTAAAGGCTACACCGGCTTTTACTTCTGAAGGCGGTAATACAAATACACCACCGTTAACAACTCCGCCGGAACTACTCAGCATACCCAATGCTGCAGGCAGGCTTTTTTCTGCTTCTGAAGAATTAATCTGCCAGGGCTTATTTGCCCGGGAGGATGCCCCGACAGCAAAAGTAAACCCGGCTTTCCATTTCTTCGGGTCACTGTTTTTTGTTTCAAAGCGGGGAAGATTTACGGCTGTCAGCAAACTGGGGAAAAGACTATCTGCCATCCGTTTTCGTTCTATATCCGGATCAATTACTACCGGGTTATTATCTGCGGGAACCATTTTATAAGCAAGGGCGATATCTTCTATTGAGTTGTTTACTTTGCCTGGTTTTAATGCAAATGCATCATCTTTCCTACTGCCGGAGTTTACTGCCGACTGTTTATTGTTATCAGCTGCTTTATCTGTTTTATTCTTTTCAGCCAGATGATCATGAACTACCTTATTATTTAAAGCCTTCTTAATCTTTATTTGCACTAAATGGCTTTTGCTGTTGTCACGGCTTCTTACAGGGCTGTTAGGATTCTGTGTTCCTTTCGCAGGCCCCTCCGTAATTGATTTTTTTATCCTGAAGCTGCTATCTTTACTTGCTTCCCGTTTTTCTTTCATTACTGGTCTGTTCTTTTTCTCTTCTTTCACAGTTTTATCTTCTTCAGCTGTGACGGCGGTCGTATTGGTATTTTTATTTCCGGGCACTGGAAGTAGTTTATTTATTTCATTACCCCTTTCTGTATTTATTGTATTTGTTTCATTTGCAGATGAAATTTTCTTTCCGGTAAAAAAGGTTAGGCGGGTATAATAGCCGCCTGCCAGCACCAGGGCCAACATAGGAATAAAGAGGAGAAGCCTTCTGCGCCTCCTGTTTATTAATTGTTTTCTTATCTCAAGCC
>JAFDYH010000165.1:18564-22808 GCA_018267535.1 Bacteroidota bacterium | reverse complement strand
GCGAATGTTTGCAAGGAAGCCTTATCCGCAGCAAAGGCAAAGGGATTAACAATAGCCGCCGATATGAACTACCGGCGAACGCTATGGGATTATGGCAAACAACCATCAGAAGTAATGCCGGAATTATTATCATATTGTGAAATCATCACGGGCGATATTGATACAATCAATGTTTATTTTGATATACCGGAAGGCAAAGGGAATTATGAGGAAAAATTCCGCTTTTGTGCAACCGAATTAAAGAAGAAATTACCGGCGATGAAAGTATTTACAATGACCTTTCGCAGCACGGATCAGTATAACCAGCCTTCCTATAGTGGTGTACTGATGATAGAAAATGAATTCTATTTTTCACCGGCATACTCATTGCCGCAAACAGTAGACCGTATTGGCAGTGGTGACGCATTCCAGGGTGGCCTGCTGTATGGGTTAATGAAAAAAATGAACGGACAGGATATCATTAATTTTGCAATAGCCTGTGGGGCTATCAAACATAGTACCGAAGGTGATTTTGCTATTTTGTCAAAAGAAGAAGCAGAGCAGTTTGTTAAGAGTGGGGCGTTAAACAAGGTGATAAGATAAAAGCCCCCAAACCCCTCCAAAGGAGGGGCTTTAGGCTCTGATATTCGGAAATGTTGAATGAATGGTAATTCCAGATATTCCGATTAAAGTTTTGTTGAGGATGTGGTAGCGATGTGGTTTGGAATAGCAATGAAGCACCTCTTTTCTCCTTAAGGAGACGGATAAGAGGATGAGGCCAAAGCTGAATAGAGTTGCTAAAGTAGAAGAGTGCGACGCAAGCAAAGACCAATAGTAGCAATACAGCCGGGTCAATAAATATATTTTACCAATGAAACGATATTCAAAAAAAGAAATACTTAACGTAGCAAATGAACAAGGTTTGCTGCCCCCATTCAATCACCCGGAAGAAACCGCTGCGAAAAAAATATTGGATGCGATATATGCAGGAGGTTTACGTATCATCGAATTCACCAACCGTTCGGAAAACGCGTTGGACGTTTTTAAAGCCTTAATAAAGCATGCTGAAAAGAATCTGCCTGGCCTTATTATCGGTATTGGCACAATAATGAATGCGAAACAGGCAAAACAATTTTATAAAGCAGGCGCCCAATTTATAGTTGCACCTGTACTCACAAAAGAAGTGGGTGAGTATTGTGTAAAGAATGATATCCTTTGGATACCTGGCGCTGCTACACCCACCGAAATTATACAGGCACACGAATGGGGCGCAGGTTTTGTAAAAATTTTTCCCGCTGAAGTTTTAGGGCCTGCATTTGTAAAAGCATTGAAAGGACCCTGCCCCTGGATAAAAGTGATGCCCTCCGGCGGGGTAACCCTTGATGAGGAAAACCTTCGCCAATGGTTTGCAACCGGCGTTGAATGTGTGGCCATTGGAGGGCTACTCTTCAGCAAAGAAGTAATGCAGGATAAAAATTACACTTTGCTGACGGAAAGAATAAAATGGTTATTAACTACAATTGCAGCTATAAGGCAAGGTCTTACTAATAAAATATAATCAGTGAACAATTGGTATCAAATAGAGAATGTAACAGAACTTGATTCCCCTGCGCTTGTTATTTTTCCTGAAAGGGTAAAGCGGAATATACAAACAGCGATCCGTATGGTAGGTGATATAAGCCGCTTACGTCCTCATATAAAAACACATAAATCCCCTGATGTTTCGAGGCTGATGATAGAGGCAGGCATCACAAAGTTCAAATGCGCTACGATTGCCGAAGCAGAAATGCTTGGACAATGCGACGCAAAAGATGTTGTGCTCGCTTATCAACCGCTTGGCCCGAAGCTGAAGCGATTTATTGAGGTCATCAAAAAATATCCCGCTACGCAATATTCCTGTTTAGTAGATAATAAAACCGCAGCGAAAGAGCAATCCGAGTCATTTCTGGCAGCAAACCTTTCCATCCCTGTTTATATTGATTTAAATATAGGTATGAACAGAACGGGTATTGCACCCGGCGATGGCGCTATTGATTTATATAAATACGCTTCCGGGTTAAAAGGAATTAAGTTGAATGGGCTGCACGCCTATGACGGCCACCTGAGAAACGCGGATATAGCCCTCCGTACAAAGGAATGTAATGAAGGATTTGCGGCGGTGGAAAAAATGAGAGAAGACCTGGAAAGATCCGGTTACCCGGTACCGGTAGTTATTGCCGGGGGGTCACCGGCATTTCCGATCCATGCCAAAAGAAAAAATGTGGAAAGCAGCCCCGGCACTTTTATATACTGGGATAAAGGATATACAGATCTTTGCCCCGAACAGGATTTTCTTACCGCCGTCGTATTGGTAACAAGAGTGATTTCTTTACCATCACCAACAAGGATCACTACAGACCTTGGTCATAAATCAGTATCGGCGGAAAATGAAATAACGAGAAGAGCATTTTTTTTAAATGCGGAAAACGTAAAAGCTGTTGGTCAGAGTGAAGAACATCTTGTACTGGAAGTTCCGGAAGGGCATTCCTATAAAGTGGGGGATATACTATATGGTCTGCCTTATCATGTTTGCCCCACCATTGCATTATATGAAAGGGCATACACTATTGAAAATGGAAAAGTAAGTGGTGAGTGGAAAAACATCGCGAGAGATAGAAAACTGACAATATAATTCGCTGCTTTAGGAGCGAAAAAGAAAAGCTTTAAAAATAGTTTGATACTTGCCCTTTAAAAAATGTTTACTGTAGACGCACATCTTGATCTTGCCATGAATGCGATGGAATGGAACCGTGACTTACAAAGACCGGTGGAAGAAATCCGTGCAAGAGAAAAAGGAATGACGGATAAGCCTGATCGCGAAAAAGCAACAGTTTCTATTCCTGAATTACGGAAAGGAGATATTGGTTTAGTGGTTGCTACGCAAATTGCACGTTATGTTTCCCCCGAAAGTAAATTAAGTGGTTGGCATTCCCCGGAGCAGGCATGGGCGCAAACACAAGGACAGTTGGCCTGGTATAAGGCAATGGAAGAACAGGGCGAAATGATACAAATTACCAATCGCCGTTCCCTGGAAATTCACCTGGCATACTGGAATGATGGCGAACCAAATGATCATAAGCCTGTTGGTTATATATTGAGCCTTGAAGGGGCGGATTCAATTGTTACCCTGCAATATTTAGAACGGGCTTATGCATATGGGTTGCGTGCTGTTGGCCCTGCTCATTACGGACCGGGGCGATATGCTAATGGTACCAACGCAACAGGTGAAATGAATGAAAACGGTTTAGACTTGCTGAAGGAAATGGAGCGACTGAATATTATACTGGATGCAACTCATCTATGTGATGATGCCTTTTGGCAGGCTATGGATAATTTCAATGGTCACGTATGGGCAAGTCATAATAATTGCCGGGCATTCGTTAATCATAACCGGCAATACAGCGATGAACAAATAAAAGTATTGATTGAGAGAGGTGCTGTAATCGGCGCTGCTTTTGATGCATGGATGCTGGTACCTGGTTGGGTTCGCGGCCAATCCACGCCACAGAATATGAACTGTACACTTGAAAATGTGATCAATAATATAGATCACATTTGCCAGATCGCAGGTAATTCATTGCATGTTGGTATTGGTTCTGACCTGGACGGAGCTTATGGAAAAGAACAATGCCCGTCTGATGTAGAGACAATTGCTGATCTTCAAAAAATTCCTTCGTTATTCAGGCAAAGAGGATATTCAGATGAAGACATCAATAACCTGATGCATGGAAACTGGTTGCGGTTTTTGAGAAAAGCGTGGAAATAAAATTCCCATCAAAGCATCAAGATTACAAAATAAATTTCCTGGATGCCCTGATGGGAAAATACAATATGTCTTACTTACTCGTACTGCTTATAAACTCTCCTACTTCCTTTTTAAATGCTTTTGCCGAAGGTTCATAGATATACATCATATGCCCGGCTTCAAAGTAAGTCTGTTTTACATTTGCCTTTATGGATGGCTCCAGCCCCATATGATCAAATGTGTATTCAGTAGCAAAGAATGGCGTAGCCAGGTCGTAATAACCGTTCATCACCAGTACTTTTAAACTGGGGTTATGCGCCATGGCTTCGGCAAGGTCAACAGCGGTGTTGGTAGGTGATGGTCCCCAGCCTGCATTCTTTGCATGGTTCCAATCCCAGTCGAACCCATCATTTTCACCGGCAGATGTTTTATAGTTCGGGTTTTTGGGAACTTTTAATTCTGTAAAATAATAATTCATAAA
>JAFDYH010000165.1:16374-18559 GCA_018267535.1 Bacteroidota bacterium | reverse complement strand
CTTTCTGCCAGTAAATTTTGCGTAATCCCTTTATAACGGCTATCTAACCGGCCGACTGTCTGGTGTTCATTGCGTAATAATTCCTGGTTGAACTGCATAAGATTCACCCGCAGGTCCGCCTTTCTCCAATATTCTTTACTAATGCCTGTATATTGGTTAAGCTTATCAATAATCTTTTCTTTATCCGCGGCTGCTAATTGATCCCCTTTCTCTAACGCAGCTGCATATTCGCCGGCAGCAAATTGCCTTACTTCTTTTAAAAAAGCCTCCAGGTTAGAGGGTTTATTTGCCAACTTATTATGATACCAGGCAACTGCTGCATAAGAAGGAATATAAAACATATAAGAGATATCATCACCCTGCTTGAAGGTAAGGGTGCGCAGGTCAAGTACATTCGATACAAGGACCACCCCGTTCATAGCCATTCCCATATTTTCCTGCAAATAATTCACAACGGCTGCCGAGCGCATCGTACCATAACTTTCCCCTAATAGATATTTAGGCGAATTCCAGCGGTCATTTTCCGTTACATATTGCTTGATGAACTGGCTGATGCTTTTACAGTCCTGGTCCACGCCCCAGAAATCTTTATTCTTCGCTTTGCCGGTTGCCTGCGAATAGCCGGTACCTACCGGGTCAATCATTACAATATCCGATACATCAAGAATAGAATTATTATTATCTTCTATTTTATAGGGAGGAGGTGCATTGAAGTTTGGATCATTTACAACAACTCTCCGCGGCCCCATAATACCCATATGCAGCCACATAGAAGCAGAACCCGGGCCACCATTGTATGAAAATGTTATAGGCCTTTTCGACATATCCGTTTCACCATCTTTTGTATAAGCTGTAAAACCGAATACTGCAATCGGTTCATCTTTTTGATTTTTTAACAGCAGGGTTCCTGCAGTAGCTGTATAGTTGACAGGTTTGCCATCAATCTTTATACTGTGGCGGGTAACCGAAATCTGAGGTTTTGCGACGGTATCTGTTTTATCCTTATCCTGTGCAGCCAAACTGATAAAGGAAACAGAAGCGATAACAAAAACGAGGGCTTTTGTAAAGGAGAACATATGATTGCTTTTGGTAAAAGAAAGAGGAAAAGTACTGCAGGTAGCGCTACCGAAGTAAAAAACTTATTCACCAAACATAATGATCCTGTGTTTTCTCGCAAACCTCAATAAGGTGATGGACTGACGGAAGTCCATCCGCCGTCAATCACGAGGCTTTGCCCGGTGATATGTCCCGATGCAGGCGATACCATGAATAAAGCGGCATTGGCAATATCATTTACTGTTGCCGGTTTGCCGATCGGCGTAATGCGGCTCCAGGTTTTTTCATATTCTGCGTCATGCAATGTCCTTTCTGTTAATGTAGCGCCGGGAGCGATTGCATTTACCGTAATATTATAAGGAGATAATTCAACTACCAGATTCTTCGCCAGCATTTCCAGGCCGGCTTTAGTAATCGCATAAGCTGCCAGGTTTTTATGCGCCTGGTGGCCTACCACAGAAGACATAAATAAAATCCTGCCCCCCGATTGTTGCGCTTTCATTTGCTTTGCGGCCGATTGCGCCAGGAAGAAACTACCGCCAAGGTTCAATTGCATGACTTTATTAAATGCATCCGCTGTATATTCAAAAAAATCGGCGAAGAGAGTAATACCGGCATTGGCGACAACAATGTTCAGCTTTCCGAATTTTTTTATGGCCGTATCTACCATGCTTTGAATAAACGAAGTATCGGAAGCATCGCCGGGCATTGCAACGCAAATTCCTTTTTCCTTATTGATTTTACCAGCTGCTTCATTTGCATAAGCAGGATCGATATCATTTAAAACAACAGAAGCGCCGTTTGCACATAACTGCCTTGCTATTTCAAAACCGATACCTTGTCCTGCTCCGGTAACTATTGCTGTTTGCTGGTCAAATGGCTTTGATAACATTCGTTAGAATTTTAAAAACTTAAATTTCCTGCAAATAGTGAGTAGTGAGTTTTCAATAATAATATCATTATAACCTCAATAGCTCTTTTTTCATTTTCGGCATTCTTATTCAAAACATTCATTATTGATCATTCACTATCTAATGTGAATCTCTTACCACTTCACTTCCTGAAGCCCCTTTCAAAAAGTCAAGGTCAGCGCCGAGATGTGATTGCTCCACATGTTTTAAATAAAGGC
>JAFDYH010000165.1:15153-16328 GCA_018267535.1 Bacteroidota bacterium | reverse complement strand
ACATGCAGGTGCAGGGAACGGGCAGCCACATCTAACGTTATCAAATCACCGCTTTTAATTACACTGAAATTACCACCCAGTGCCGCTTCCGGCGATACATGCAAAACAACTGTACCAAAGCCGGTGCCGCTCATTCTTCCGTCCGAAATGCGCACCATATCAGTGACACCTTTCTGTAATATTTTTTTCGGCAATCCCATATTACCCACTTCCGGCATACCCGGATAACCTTTGGGTCCCACATTTTTTAAAACAAGTATGGATGTTTCATCCACCTCCAATGCCGGATCATCAATCCGTTCCTTATACTCTTCAATATTTTCAAATACCACCGCTTTGCCGGTATGCTTCATTAATGCCGGCGATGCAGCCGATGGTTTTATCACAGCCCCGTTTTCACAGATATTGCCCTTTAATACCGCCAGGCCCGTTGATGGGCTGAAAGGATTATTCCTCGTAGCAATTACATCACGGTCATAACATTCCGCATTGCTATAGTTTTCTTTCATCGTTTTGCCATTCGACGTTATGGCATCGCCGTGCAATAAACCATCCAGTTCTTTTAATACCGCGGGTAACCCACCTGCATAATACAGGTCTTCCATAAAATGGATACCACTTGGCTGCACATTGGTTAATAAAGGGATGTTGGCAGAAAGCCTGTCAAAATCCGGCAATGAAAGATCAATGCCGATGCGGCCGGCAATAGCTAACAAATGAATGATGAAATTGGTAGAACCGCCGATTGCCGCATTTGCGATTATAGCGTTTTCAAATGCTTTCTTTGTCAGTATATCCGAAGGTTTCAAATCTTCCTTTACCATTTCTACAATCCGCAAACCACTGAGTTGCGCCAGTACTTTTCTTCTTGCATCTGCAGCCGGTATTGCAGCATTGCCAGGCAAGGCCATTCCCAATGATTCAATCATACAGGCCATGGAAGAGGCCGTACCCATTACACCACAATGGCCGCGGCTGCGGCACATAGAGGCTTCAATAACCCTTAATTCATCATGATCTATTTTTCCGCCTCTTTGTTCTTCACTATACCTCCACACATCGCTGATACTGATTTTTTTTCCCTTATAGTTGCCCGTTAGCATCGGGCCACCGGAAACAACAATGGCAGGAATGTTTACGCTGCAGGCACCCATGACGAGCGATGGCGTTGTTTT
>JAFDYH010000165.1:14409-15060 GCA_018267535.1 Bacteroidota bacterium | reverse complement strand
CGTTTCGCCCAGCGACATTACCGGAAACTCCACCGGGAAACCGCCCGCTTCGGATATGCCGCGTTTTACTGATTCGGCCAGTTCGCGGAAATGAGCATTGCATGGCGTCAATTCACTCCAGGTATTGCAGATGCCGATAACCGGTTTATTATTGAATTCATAATCAGGTATGCCCTGGCTCTTCATCCATGAACGGTAAATCAATCCGTCTTTGCCTGTTCTTCCAAACCAGAGCTGGCTTCTTAAGATTTTTTCCATACGCAATGCTATATTAAATTCTTATTCTCAATCGTTCCTGTGAAAAATAAAAGTGAAAGTTGTTACCCGCCTTGCTATTTGGCGCCTCCTGATTCATACGTTTTGCTTACCAAATTTATGCACCTTGGCTCCCTTTACACCGGGTTTTGCAATAAATACATTTCCACTTAAAGGATATTTTTCCAAAGTTTCCTTATCCATATTCTCTCTCGCTGTTGTGATGAATAGATGATCCATATTTTCACCTCCGAATGCACAGGAGCTTACCTGTGGCACGGGTAGTTCGATTTTATCAAGCAGCGTCCCTGTTTCCGGGTTCCAGCGATAGACGCCGAAGGCATCCCACTGAGCAATCCATAACATTCCCTCTTCATCCATACACATACCATCGGG
>JAFDYH010000165.1:0-14376 GCA_018267535.1 Bacteroidota bacterium | reverse complement strand
TATCAAATAAAAAGCATTGAACCGTTTTTGTCGGGCTGTCTATATAATACATCCTCGTTCCATCCTGCGACCATACAATGCCATTGGATATAGTGACATTGTCCAGCCTCTTCTTTATAGTCAGATCATGCTCTATAGAATACAGTGAACCTTTGCCTTTATGAAATTCCCGGTGCATCGTACCGATCCACAAACGCCCATAAGGATCGCAGCCACCATCGTTGGTTCGGTTCGCGGGAATTTCTTTCTCAATATCTGCCCGCCATTCAAGACTTTCCTTTTCCAGGTCAAAAGCAGTCAACCCACCCTCTATACCTAACAACAGGTAATTACCATAAACGGGCTCTGCGATCAGGCTTGGCCGGTAGTCCAGCAGCCATTGCTTTGTTTCGCCGGACTTCCACCTGTATTCATGAAATTTTTTTCCATCAATATCTACCCAAAAAAAACTCTGGCGCCCTTCATGCCAATAAGGGCCTTCCGCCAGTATATTATTCGATTTATATAACAGAGATGCCTGCAAGCAATTTAAATTTTATTATCATTTAATGGGGCAAAAGATAAAGCATTTTAAGCTGGGAACTATGCAGCTGAGAAGGCTTTGCTAATTTAACATATATGGCTTACTGACCCTCGTGGTTTAGCTATAGCGTTACCTGTGGCCCAAGCGCAGGATAGTTTCGGGACAAGAAGGTAAACAGGGGCATATACCCGGTGAGTAAAAGTTAATAAAGCGGGTTGAGAGCAGGCAGATAGGCTCATTAAAAAAGTAAAAACATATGGACAGTAGCCGCAGGCCGCTATTGATTCAAAAGCCAAAGGCAAAAAAGTCTTTATGTAACCGTTGCCCTGTACATCCTGGCATTTTGTTTTTGCACCGCAACTATACAAAAGGTGAAGACTGGTTCGTTGAAATAATGATCATTTTTGCAAAAGGCGATCATACAGTGTATATTTAAGTATTTTGTACAATTATGGAAAGACCATTACTATTTAGTTTATTTTTTATTTCATTGGCTTTATGCTTTGACAAATCACAATCAACACATATTGACACATTAATAGTAAAATCTACTGACACAATATCAAGGCCTCAAACGAAAATATATACAGATAGTGTCGTGACACTGTTTGATGACGATTCTTATAAATTGACGCTGCATATTTTTGATACCACCAACGATTACGATGCAGAAAGGAATAATGTAGTTCTAACTTTTAGCAAACTAAATGGAAATCAAAGAAAAATATTCTTCCAAGACACTATGTTCTGTATGCATCCAGGCATAGGTTTTCAAGACTTCAACAATGATAAGGCGCAAGACGTCCTCGTTTTCTATTACACAGGCGCAAGAGCAAATCCGACATACCATCTATATTTGACAGATTTGAAGAATTATAATTTAATTCGGGTAAAAGGATTCGAAAAACTTCCAAATCCTGACTTAGACACTACTAACAATATCATAACAAGTATTGCTCTTTCTGGAAACAACTATTACTCTTTTTATAGAATCACGAAGGAAAATAAGTTGATAAACCTTGGACATGGCTATGAGGATAATGCTAACGACTCAACACAGTATGAGAGAACAGTCCGGCAAATCTTAAATGAACACAAATAACTACACACAATATTAACTGTGTAAAAAACCATAAAAATCATAATTTAAAGATTAATGTCTTTTTTAAAAATTCTCTCCTTTAGCTTATTGCTTGCAGATGCATATATTGGTATACGTTTTTTATTGAATGTGCTTCATATTCTTCATACAAGTAAGTATTCAAAGGCAGCCACCGTCATTTATGCCTTTCTTTTTTTAGGGCTTGCCCTTTGGGGACTATACCTGCTTTTGGTTAAAAACAATTTAAGACTCGGGCTTTGGATTAGTATTGCACCCTGGGTTATCCTGCTAATCCTATTGTTCCTTAATATGATTTTAGGGGATTACAAATAAGAAAGTATGCTGAAAATTGATTTTACCCCTCGCTGGAAAGAAGAGCTTGTCGCTAAGACGGAGCAAGGTACATTGGTTTTTGAGCTTACAATGGGAAAATACCATGTTTATTTTCCTACAGAAGAAACCTGGCTAAAGTGCACACCCGAATGGGCGAAAGATAAATGGAAAGATTTTTTTGAAGCGTGTGACAAATGGTGCCTCCATAATACCATTCCAATTACGGTGATTGAGAGAGCGTTTGTCTACGAAGAAAAAACAACTAACAACAGCATTGAACGCAAACGGGCAGGGAGAAAATAGTTAACAAAAGACAAACTACCGCTGTCAACAAAAGTTTTTCAAAAGAACTGCCGGGCAATCAACGAATCCGATAGTTATCAGATCACTGCCTTCGCAAATAGTATAACTTTGTTCCTCATACGAATATCCCCTTAAACCCAAACTAAATGCCAGATAATACAGAGAAAGAAAAACTGGAAAACTTGTATATGAACTCAAAGAGTTCTTTGATTTCGCGTACACTGACAGAACATTCCAACAGTTAAAAAATGCAGGTGGGTTGAGATTATTAAAACAGGAGGATGCTAACAGCATTTTTAAATATGATAATTTACTCCGGGAGTATATAAAAGTGGAAACTTCATCACTACAGGAAGCCCAAACCACAATCAGAAATATGTTCTACACGATTATTAAACTTCAGCCATCAAACAGATACATTAAGGAATAATACAAGTACTTTTTTATACAAAAATGATAAAGAAACTGTAAATAAACTATTCCATCAATTACTGAGCTATTATAATTTAAGTTCTCAACAATTATACTCGTTAAAAACGATAAAACAGGAAGCCGCAGATTTAATCAATTACCTCAAACAAAAAATAGTTTCAACTAATAAAAACCTGCAAAGTACGAATGCTTTACAAGCGTTTAAAGTATGGCAGCTGCCACCCGTATCCTTTTTATAATTTCACTATTGTTCACCAGTAAACCGGCCCGCCTTCTTCTTTTTAACGCCGGCAGTTTTAGCAATGCTTTGGGTTCAGCCAGCTGGCATTTGCCCTGATATATAATTTTCGTTTCTTTGTTGGAACCGGCCGGCAGCTTAATGGAATTCTGATCTACCAACTTCATTAAGCAGTCGATATAACCCGCCACGAAATAACTCTGACTTCAAATGATAAAACAAATCCCCACTTTTATATTGACATTGTATGCCTTTTTAAATGTATCATTTGGGCAGGGAAGCAATAACCAGGAACCGGTTTTTTCAACAGAGGAATTGAAAGCTGACCTAAAACAGCTGAGAACCAAACTGGAAAACAACCATCCGGGCCTGTACTTATACAGTTCTAAACCTGCAATTGACAAAGTATTCGACAGCCTGGAAAACAGCATCCTCAAACCGCTTACTGAATTAGAATTTTACAGGCATATAACAATCATCAGCTCGATTATAAAAGATGGGCACACTATCCTGTTACCGGATGAAAAAATTACAAATAGCGAGGGAAATATCGTTAATTTTCTCCCCTATCATTTTGTGATATTGAACAATCAGCTGTTTATAGACATGGTTTACACAGGTGATAATTCAATACCTGCCGGTTCTGAAATAACGAGTATCAATAATGTTGCAGCTTCTGAAATTATCCGGCTGTTAAGTGAAAGGCAGGTAAGGGATGGCAATAATCTAACCTACCCGCTATGGATTTTAAGTAATTATTTCAGGCAATATTACAGCTTCATTTTTGGGCGCCCGGCAAACTACAGCATCAACTACAAAATAAGCGGGCAGCCTAATACTGCATCTGTTAAAGCCTTAACCAAAGACAGTATTTATTTTTATCGCCAGAAAAATTATCCCGGCAAAACATTTTCAAACCTGCCCAACGAAGGGCTGAAACTTAAAATTGAAAATGGGAACAAGTACGCTATCCTTACCATTAAAGATTTTCATAACGATGTTTTGAAAAAAGAGTATAAACAAAATTTTGACAAAGTAATTGCAGCATATTTTGAGCAGATTAACAACAGCAAAACAGGAAACCTGGTTTTAGATTTAAGAAATAACCAGGGTGGCGATATAGAGAATGGAGTGTATTTACTTTCTTATTTACTGGACAAACCATTTTCGGTTGTCCGGGAATATAATTGTGTAAATAATAATGAAGTGCTGCATTGCAACGGACCGTCATTAGGAGAACACCCTCCAAAACCCGGCAATTTCAAAGGAAAGCTTTATGTTTTAATAAATGGCGGCAGTTTTTCTAATTCGGGTATTGTTGCATCTTGCTTACAAGCCAACCAAAGAGCTACTTTTATTGGACAGGAAACAGGTGGAAACCCCAGTGTGATATCCGGGTTTATTAAAGAAATAAAATTGTCTAATACGAAAATCCGGGTTCAAATACCAACTAAACAATTTGTAATTACAAGCAAAGCAAATAACAATGGCCAAGGGATAATACCAACAGAACTTGTTATTCCAAAACTTACAGACATCTTAGAAGACCGAGATACTGAACTGGATTACACGATTGACCTGATCAACAGGACGAATAACGGCGGTCAGCGGTATGCCGATGGTTTCCGGCAAGACGAACATATTAAAAAGCCTTGAAGATGAGTTAGCAAACACTCCCAGGGGTTCAACCATTTCAATAGAAACACTCGAGGTATTTGGCTATGCGGGACATGTTCAATCAATGATGATGCAAAGTGAAACTAATACACTATCCAGACCAGGTACTACAGCCAATAAAAGTATTTGCAATAGCAGGAATGAACAAGCAGCCTATCCGGTCGCTATCGGATACCCTATCTGCGTAAATAGATGAGCGTTGTAAACAATCGTATCGAGACCCTATCAGCCAAAACATATTACCTTTGGCAGGACAAAAAACGATAGTTAAGAAGAGTGAAAAGAACAATTAAGTACTACAGGATCATTTGGCTTAAATATGACTTACCGGCCGGGCTCTCCGTTTTTTTTGTGGCACTTCCACTTTGTTTGGGAATTGCCTTAGCTTCCGGCGCACCCCTTTACGCAGGACTTTTGACCGGAATCATTGGTGGCCTTGTTACATCCCTGATCAGTGGTTCCCAGCTTGCAGTTTCGGGGCCTGCTGCCGGTTTAACAACTTTGGTTGCAGCTTCAATCGCTTCACTCGGCGACTACAAAATATTCCTGCTGGCTGTTATTATTGCCGGCCTGTTTCAGCTCATGCTTGGAATTTTGAAACTTGGCGTAATTGCGAATTATTTTCCATCTTCCGTTATCAAAGGAATGCTGGCCGCTATTGGTATTATCCTTATTTCAAAACAAATACCTATTGCATTAGGTTATGACCAACCCGATTTTTGGACAGGCGGCTTTCTCAAATTGTTTTCCAACCGCCAGGTTTCAGACAATTTAAACAGCTTTAATCATCACATTACAAGAGGGGCCATTTTAATTTCAGTTATTTCCATTATCCTTTTTTTTCTTCTTCAGCATCCTGCTTCAAAAAAAATAAAAGTAATTCCTGCCCCCCTGTTAGTAGTGATAGCAGGGGTACTCATCAATACTATTTTTGCCAATGCCGCTTCTGCATTTTCGCTCAAACAAACACAGTTAGTAAATATTCCGGCTGATATTTTTGCTGGGATTTCGCTGCCCGACTTCAATAAAGTTTTCAGCACTACTCAGATATGGAAGGATGGCATAGCAATTGGGCTGCTGGCAACATTAGAAACGTTGCTTTGCATTGAAGCCATTGACAAGCTAGACAGGCGTAATCGTATAACCCCTGTAAACCGGGAACTGGTTGCACAAGGAATTGGAAATATGACCTGTGGCATTTTAGGTGCCCTACCAATGACAGCTGTTGTTGTAAGGGGTTCGGCCAATGTGGACGCAGGAGCAAAAACAAAGCTTTCTGCCTTCACGCATGGTCTTTTTCTTTTGCTGGCCGTATTACTTGTTCCATTTCTGCTTAACAAAATCCCTTATGCTTCACTTTCCGCTATTCTCATTATCACAGGTTACAATTTAACAAAGCCTAAGCTCTACCACAATATGTGGAGTTTAGGCTGGAAACAGTTTTTACCATTCATCCTTACAATTTTCGCCATTCTTGCAACAGACCTGCTCATTGGCGTGAGTATTGGTTTATTACTTTCAACCTATTTTATTATCAGAAGTAATTTTAAAACGGAATATAAAATCAGTAAAAAAATTATCAATGGAGTTGAAACGGAGCACATCAAGCTCAACTCAGATGTAACATTCCTGAACAAAGTGAGCTTAAAGAAAGCACTGGAAGAAGTTGCCGAATATAGTATGCTGACCATTGACGGAAGCGAATGTAATTTTATAGACTACGACATTCTGGAAATTATTAGTGAATATGAAAACAAGGCGAAAGAAAGACATATTGAACTACAGTTAATTGGTATAAAAAAAGTCAATGTAACAGCATTACATTAACATTGAAAACGGAAACAGCAGCTGAGGCAGATGGGATAGCCCATATTCCCGGGCGAATTAGTTTTAGTACTGCCCGAACAGATTAAAATTATATTCCAAAATTAATTAAATGACGAAGCCGACAGCCAGAGAGACATTTGAAGGAGAAATAGCAACGTACTGGTTCGAGAATGGAATCCTGGTTTCTCTTTCGAAAAGCCCGAAACGAACAGTAGAGAACTTAAAAGCAAATGTGGAATTGGTAAAGCAAATAACAAACAATAAACCGACGCCTCTGTTGATTTATTTATCTAATTCTCCGGTTCCGGACAAAGATGCCAGGAAATATTCAACAGAACAATTACCCGTAATCTATTCGGCGATGGCAATGGTGTCAAAACCCGGGCTTGCAAAATTTATTATGAATTTATTATTTGCCTTAAAAAAGCCTCCGATTCCAATGAAAAGCTTTATAGATGACAAAGAAGCAATGGCCTGGCTAAAACAATATTTATAGTGGTCTTCTATATGAATACGCTAATATTAACCATGAACGGCGTAAAAAGATAAATTCAGCACTATTAGTAGAACAGTAAATTATTAAGCACGTTTGGCTTTTTGCAACAGCAAAAAAATGTTTTGAATACATATTGTAAATAGTTGTCAATAATAGTTCCTATTTTTCTTTTGCTATTGCCTATAATTTACAACAACATATATTCAACCTGATAGCGTTTGGATATCAGGCTCGTTTTGTAGCTTTATTCCCTACTTAAGCACCGGCAACTACTACGAGACAGCTCCTGGCAAAACAGTTTTAGCTAATGCCACAAAAAAACTTCAAATGAACAATAAGCATATTCTCATATCAGGTGCAGGAATCGCAGGAACAACTCTTGCTTTTTGGTTAAAAAAATTTGGGTTCAACCCGGCAATCATTGAGGTAGCCCCTAAGTTAAGAGAAGGCGGTTATGCTGTTGACTTTATGGGAGCAGGCTATGATGTCGCTGAAAAAATGGATATCATAGCTGAACTTAAAAATGCAGATATAGATTTTTCAAAGCTGACTTTTGTTGATAAAAACAATAAGGAAAAAGGCAGCATGAATTATCAAAAAATAAAAAACTTTTTGAATGGAAGGGCGTTGACAATACTACGGAGCGACCTGGCAAAAATTATTTTCAATAGTCTGGACAACGATATTGAAGTGATTTTTGGCAACACGATAACCAACATTGAGCAGGATGATGAAAAAGTTACGGTAACCCTTCAAAACGGAATAAAACGAAATTTTGATCTTCTTGTTGGAGCAGACGGCTTACACTCAAATGTCAGGAATTTAGTTTTTGGAAAGGAGATACTATTTGAAACGTATTGCGGTTATTATACCTCTTCCTACACCATCAATAATTTTTCAATTGGGAACAATGCATTTTCCATGTATAATATCCCATACAAGCAAGCTGCAATTTATTCAAACAAAAAAAATCAAACTACCACATTTTTTATTTTCAGTTCGCCCCATAAACTATCTTATCAACACCACGATATCGACCAACAAAAGCAAATTCTTAAAGCCGAGTTTGAAGATTGTGGCTGGAAATGCCCGCAACTAATATCAGCATTAGATTTAACTACTGATTTCTATTTTGATTCCGTTAGTCAGATTAAGATGGAGCCTTGGTCTCAAGGCAGAATCACTTTAATAGGCGACGCCTGTTATTGTCCGTCTTTATTATCGGGGAAAGGCTCAACGCTCGCTATGGCGGGGGCCTATATACTCGCCGGGGAACTAAAACAGGCAGATGGTAATTATCAAAAAGCCTTTAAGCAATACGAGTTACTATTCAAACCATTCATGGAAAAAAAGCAAAAAGCCGCGCAGTTTTTTGCTAAATCATTTATACCTAAAAGCAATTTTGGAATCTGGATAAGGAATCAGGCATTTAAGCTTATGTCTATACCCC
The DNA here is from genome assembly GCA_018267535.1 of Bacteroidota bacterium. GTDB lineage: Bacteria > Bacteroidota > Bacteroidia > Chitinophagales > Chitinophagaceae > JAFDYH01. The sequence continues at coordinate 5,995 of JAFDYH010000165.1, read as the reverse complement.
TATTTTCAAAACTATTTTTGGGCCAGTTTAAGGATAGCGAATTAACACTAAAACAATACTAAAAGTTCTGGCGAAATCAAACGAATTTGCAAAAGCAGGATTGAATAATCAATGAACCCGGTAGCTATCGGATCTCTGCCTTGCAAATACCCGGATGCTGCCTGCAATTTTAGTTCTAAACGCCACAGGAAATTCAGGTGTACCAATTGTGAAAGTTTTAGTCAGGAATAATTATAAGGTTAAAGCTGCTCCATGTAGTGGTAAAAATACAGCGGCTGCAGAAGGGTAGTTTTATTTCTTACTATTTATCTTTATCAAAAGCCAGGCAGCAGTTCCCGGCGAACGGAATATCAATTCTACGCCATCGTCAATACATAGCTATTGGGCTTTATTTTCAACTGGTATGATAAAATAAAATGAATAAAACGACTATGACAGAGAAGGATCAGATTTTTGAGCAAATGCTAAAAGGAGGGCTGATTAGTAGTAATGACCCGGGAATGCAAAAGGTGTGGGAATATGTTTCAAAAGCAATAATGCTATCGGAAGGATTGAATAACTCCAAATCGACAGATGAAACAAGGGAGCGGCTGAGTGAACTTATCGGAAAACAAATTGATAGCAGCACTACCATTTTCATTCCGTTTTATACAAATTTTGGCAGGCATACCAGCATTGGTAAGAATGTATTCATTAATCATGCCTGTAGTTTTTTAGACCTGGGCGGAATAACCATTGAGGACGATGTTTTACTAGGACCCAAAGTCAATCTAATTACAGAAAATCACCCCATAAATCCATCGCAAAGAAAATCACTTATACTACACTCAATACTAATAAAGAGAAATGCATGGATTGGCGCTAACGCCACTATTTTACCCGGTGTAACAGTCGGTGAAAATTCAATCGTAGCTGCAGGCGCCGTCGTAAACAAAGACGTACCCCCCAATTCCATTGTAGGCGGCATACCTGCTAAAATTATTAAATCAATATAGTGTGTTTAAAAGATTGAAAGGCCCAATGCATAAACGACTTTGCAGCTCCTGCAAGTTTTGAAGAACAACCATATTCATTACAGAATATGGAATATTCAATCCCAGCACCTGAACATGATTACAAATAGGACGGCCTGGATCAATCGTGACAATTAAAGCAGGAACAGAATATTTAAGGCATTATCCATTTTAAACCCCTACACCTGGCATGGAGTTCCAGGCTGGATTCAATATGCTGACACCAGTTTATTGCAGATTCCTGTGACGGATAACTGTCAATATTTGTACTTAATTTCGATAAAGTATTTTCAATCGGTAACAGCTACGAAAAGGCGGCAACAATATTATAATATCTGCATCCATCCATACCCGTTGTATACTATGCTTTGGCAACGGCACTAATTTTAAAAAGACCAAATTTTCATAATGATAAAAAAGCTACTGGGAATTCAACCCAAACTAACTGAGGACGGGGCATACAGTCCATCACCATTCTCCCTGAAACTGGCCACTTCTGCAATTACTGATTACGAAGAAATTATTTTCAACAACCGGAATAAAGAAAGTTCAAAAAGAATCCTTATGCTTTGTACCGAAGAAGCCAATGTGCCCATGACAAATGGAAAGTATTTTTCGTCAGGCAACCACCCGGTAGAAACGCTTGTACCTATGCTGCATATGCAAAATGCAGGATTTGAATTTGACATCTACACCCCTAATGGCAAACCGGTGAAATTTGAAATGTGGGCTATGCCTCAAAAAGATAAAAATGTAAAAGCTATTTATGATAAGTATAGGGCACAATTTGATAACCCTAAAAATTTAGCAGACTTAGCCTGCAACAATTTCAATAGTCATTACGATTATGTGGCAATTTATATTCCGGGTGGGCACGGCGCATTACTTGGGTTACCAGGGGATAAAAATGTTGGCAACCTAATTAAATGGGCATTTGAAAAAAATATTTTTCATTTATCAATTTGCCATGGGCCGGCAGCGCTGCTTGCTGCAAAGCCCAGCAACGATAATGAACCTTTTATTTACCGGGGATACAAGCTTGCAGCTTTTCCCGATAAAGTTGACAGGCAAACACCTTTGATCGGCTACATGCCGGGACAGTTAACCTGGTTTTTTGGAGAAGAATTAGAAAAATCAGGAATGACTATCGTAAATACAAAAGCCGACAAAACTTGTTTTGCAGACAGAAAGCTGATAACCGGTGCAAGCCCTAAAGCAGCAAATAATTTTGGTAAGCTATGTGCTGCCCAACTATTGGGAAATACAAATCATGACGAAAATTAGCACTGTCGTTAACTTTAAGTTTCTGCATAAAGCATTTCAAAAGAAAGAAGAAATTCCTTAAGGCTTCAATCGGGTTATAGATGATACTATATAATTTTTAAAATTCTGTTGCTCCGCTGATTTTTATCCTCATGAATTGATTATATAGTATAAATTGGCCGGGAGATGCTGCCAATCCCGGAAAGCAGCAGTCACCCGATAAATATTCGATATAAAACAAACTATATACAACCATAAAAACAGAACCAGATGAGAAAAATAATTTCATTTATGCACATATCGCTTGACGGTTTTGTAGCAGGTCCGAACGGGGAAATGGATTGGATTAAAGTTGATGAAGAAATTTTTGATTATGTCGGTAAGCGAATAAGTGAAAGCGACACAGCATTATACGGACGGGTAACTTACCAGATGATGGAAAGTTACTGGCCTACTGCGGGCGACGAGCCGACAGCGTCCAGGCACGACATTGAGCATTCAAAGTGGTATAAAAAAGCTCACAAAATTGTTTTATCAAGTACCATGAAAGGCGCAGGTTTGGTTAACACGAAAATTATCAGCAACAATCTTTCGGACAACATAAATAGAATAAAACAACAGGCAGGTGAAGAGATTCTTCTTTTTGGCAGTCCGACGGCGACCCATTCACTGATGCAGCTGAACCTGATTGATGGTTACTGGCTTTTTGTTAATCCAATTATTCTTGGAAAAGGCATTCCCTTGTTTACAAATATCAAAGACCAGGTAAAACTCAAACTACTGACTACCCGGCAATTTACCTGCGGTGTAACCGAACTGAATTATACAGTGGACCGATAATAATAAGGAAGTACTAAGTGCGTTGGCAATTTCTCAAAGACCTTTGTCTTCAGTGCATAGGATTCCTTTTTTCAGCAGGCTATCGGAGCAGGAAGGCTTTTCAATAAGCTTCTTACCCATAGTAGAGCAACGGAACTTTGTGAAGTTTTTATAGGACAAAATACTCCTGTTAGCATTTATTTATCAAAACGACAGATGCCAACCGGAGATGCGATACTACATATACACATATTGATACCACGAAATTTTTATTCCTTCCAATAAACCAGGACGCCTAGTGACATTGAAGCCCTTTACAAGCCGGTATTTTCGCGTTGTATATATAATAACAATGGAGTAATCCTAAAATACGGAACAAAAATGCCATTCTTCCGCTTTGGTTACCCACGGCCTGCCTGGAAGATTTTTCCAGGCAGATTGGTCACTCACGAGGCAGTCTTTTCAGCCAAATCTATGGAAGAGTAGGTTGCAATTGACGGAAAATCCAGGATCATTTACCAGTGAATTATCCAAAGCAAAAAGAACAGTTTCACGATCCTTATTCAATGTCAAAAATAGGTTTCTGCGTCTATCCACCTGCGGTCCATCTTGCCGGCTGAAAAAAAATTGTGTAGTTAAATAACTACGCATATATTTGTAGCCAAATAGCTACACAATGAATTTACGGAGAGATGTATTCCAGGCCATTGCCGACCCGACAAGAAGGGCCATTCTTTTATTAGTGGCCTCGCAATCCATGACAGCCGGCGCCATTGCATCCAATTTTGATACAGCAAGGCCTACAGTTTCAAAACACCTGCAGATACTTACCGAGTGTTCCTTACTGAAGCAGGAGCAAACAGGCAGGGAAATCTATTATCATATCAATGCAAAAAAAATGAAAGAAATAGCAGACTTTATTGAACCTTTCCGCAACATGTGGGAGGAGCGGTTTAATAAATTAGAAGTGGTAATGAAAAAATATAAATCGAAGTAAAATTTTATGGAACAGAAAACAAAAATTAATGCCGGAGATGGCAAACAGGAAATTGTAATTACAAGAGAATTTGATTTGCCTTTGGAATTACTTTTTAAAGCACATGCTGATCCGGAAATTATAGAACAGTGGATGTCTCATGCACACAGAAAAACAAAAGTGCTGAAGCAGGAAAACAAAAAACATGGCAGTTGGCAAATGGAAACGACCGATGATAAAGGGAATAAGGTCTTTGGTGCTAACGGAGTGATCCTTGAGTTTATTCCTGATAAAAGAATTACGAGGACATTTGAAATGGAGAACACCCCTTTCCCGGTTCAACTTGAGTTTATTGAATTTGAAAAACTTACTGATGAGACCAGCAGGCTTACGATGCAAATGATCTTTAAATCTGTTGCCGTAAGGGATCAGTTACTTAAAATGCCCTTTGCACAAGGCCTTACTATGGCACATAACCGCATACAGGAAATAGCAGGTAAATTCAAAAAAAAATAAAATGAAAAAAAATATTATTTGCTGGTTTGAAATCTATACAAAAGATATTGACCGGGCCAGGAAGTTCTACATGCATGTATTAGAACTCAAAATTAATAATGTAGTTGAAACTCCCGGAGGAGCCGGCATCCCTAAATTAAAAATTGCTTCATTTGCAACTGGTAGAGATAGCAGCCTTGTAAGTGGTGCATTAATTGAAATGGATGGCACTAAAACGGGAGATGAAAAAGCTATAAACACAATTGTGTATTTCCCTACCGAAGATTGCAGCACCAGCGAAAAAAGAGTATTGGAAGCCGGCGGCAAAGTTTTGAAGTCAAAGTTTCCGGTTGATGCTCCCGGCTATTGCAGTTTATGCGCCGATACCGAAGGCAATCCTATTGGCTTTTTTTCTTTTGACAACTGATAAAACCATTTGTGACAAAAAACAATTTATTATGAACAGGAGAAATAAAATTATTTATTGGGTGTCCACTGTGTGGCTTGCATTAGGCATGTTGTCAACAGGAATTGTACAGTTATTAAAAACAAAAGAAGGGCAAGGTGGCCTTGACATGATTTCGCATTTAGGCTATCCGGCTTATTTACTGCCATTTTTAGGAATCTGCAAAATGGCAGGGGTGATCGTCTTACTTATTCCCCGCTGCCCGGTATTAAAAGAATGGGCTTATGCGGGGTTTTTCTTTATCATGACAGGAGCTTTATTTTCGCATATTGCTTCCAGTGATCCATGGAAAGAGTCATTGCCATCACTATTATTGCTGGCCCTCAATTTCCTTTCTTGGTATTTCCGGCCTTCAGACAGGAAAATCATTTCCTCGAATCGTTCGTAACTTTATCGAAAGACGGGCTTATGAATAATATGAACCCAAAAGTTGATTTCTTTTTTGACAAAGAAAGTGCCTGGCAGAAAGAATACAGGAAGATGAGAGTGATCGCCCTCAGTTGCGGACTGGAAGAAGAATTGAAATGGGGTCAGCCCTGTTATGTGTTTGAAAAAAAGAATATTGTTTTAATACACGGTTTTAATGAATACTGTGCCTTCCTTTTTTTTAAAGGTGCTTTGCTCAACGATGCCGATAATATCCTGATTCAGCAAACCGAAAACGTACAATCGGCCCGCCAGGTACGGTTCACCAACTTTAAGGATATAATTAAGATAGAGAAAATACTCAAGACATATATCTATGAAGCCATTGAAGTAGAAAGAGCAGGATTAAAAGTGAAATTAAAAAAGACCTCAGACTTCAAACTTCCCGAAGAATTTCAAAAAAAATTAAACAAAAACGCCGCTTTAAAAAAAGCATTTAATGAATTAACCCCCGGGCGGCAACGGGGATACATTTTTTATTTTTCACAGCCAAAACAAGCCAAAACCAGGGAAGCAAGGGTGGAAAAATACCTGAAG
>JAFDYH010000164.1 GCA_018267535.1 Bacteroidota bacterium | reverse complement strand
TTGAATAAATAGTTTTTGGCTTAGGGCAAAGCATCCTTCTTCCGAATGATGCTTTTTTATTTCTTAAATTCGGGCTTACAACGGCAACCATATATGAAAGTAGTTCCTTTGCTTTTCTTTTCTCTTGTTTTATCTGTTTCCCTTCTCGCACAAGATATACTGACTCCAGATAAAATATACGGTGACCTTTTTAAAGAAGTTCAGATGGCACGCATCTTTCCCGATAACAAAACTTTTGTCGACTGTGTGCCAAAGCGAAAACCAATAGATATAATGTATGATTACGGGATGATGAAGGGGCCGAATTTCAATCTAAAAAAATTTGTGGAAGAAAATTTCCAAATACCAGCCAGCCCTACTTCAAATTATACGACTGATACTTCTGAAAATGTGATTACGCATATAAAAAACCTGTGGAGGGTATTGAAACGTAATAATGATGTTGCCGTTGATGGAAGTACACTACTTCCACTGCCTAATTCCTATATTGTACCAGGCGGGCGGTTCCGCGAAGTGTATTACTGGGATTCATATTTTACTATGTTGGGATTAAAAGAGAGCGGTGAATATGAAATGATTGAGAATATGGTAAATAATTTTGCATACCTCATTTCACAATATGGACATATCCCCAACGGAAACCGCAGCTATTATCTCAGCCGCTCTCAACCTCCTTTCTTTGCATTAATGCTCGATATTCTGGCATCCATCAAAGGGAATTATGTTTATGCTACATTTTTGCCGGCTTTGCAAAAGGAATACGAGTATTATACTGATCAGACAGCAGCGACAAAGCATGTAGTAAAAATGCCGGATGGCAGTACACTTCAGCGCTATTATGACCGTGATGATATACCAAGACAGGAAAGTTATCGGGAAGATGTGCTGCTGGCAGACACAGCATGGGCAAAAATAGTTAGGGCGAATGCACTTCCTTCAAAGATGTCCCAGGCATCAAGAGCGTCTGCCGAAGCCGATTTCAAAAAAAACAAATACCGCGACTTGCGTTCCTGTGCAGAAAGCGGATGGGATTTCAGCAGCCGTTGGTTTGCAGATGGAAAAACACTGGCCACTATTCAACTTACTAAATACATTCCTGTTGATTTGAACTGCTTGTTATTTCACCTGGAAAAAACATTGGCCAAAGCAAATAAAGAAAGCGGTGAACTGATAAAAGCAAAATATTATAATGATATCGCAGAAAGAAGAAGAAAAGCCATTAATAAATATTGCTGGTCTGCCGTCAATCGCTGGTATGTTGATTATATTATTGACGCAAAAAAGCAGTCTCCGGAACTGACATTAGCGGGCATGTCTCCATTTTTTTTAAATGTAGCAGATACAAACAAGATGAAGCTGGCTAAAGTTGTTTTAGAAAAGAAATTTCTCAAAGCAGGTGGGTTAACTGCAACTTTAAAAAACACAGGAGAACAATGGGATGCACCCAATGGATGGGCACCATTGATGTGGATGGCTATTGACGGGCTAGAAAAATACAGGCAATCAGCATTGGCAAAAGAAATTTCAAAACGCTGGGTTGACCTGAATGTAAAAGTATTCAAGCAAACTGGTAAGCTCATGGAAAAATATAATGTTATAGATATGCACCTCGATGCAGGAGGTGGGGAATATGAGTCCCAGGATGGTTTTGGATGGACTAACGGCGTATTAATAACGTTGATAAAAAAATACAATCTAAGCTATTAATGCTGCACGACCATACTCAGTGTATATAATTCATCATTGATCCGAACGGCTATATAATAGATTCCTGAAGAAAGATTGGTTGCGTTAATTGTTTTGATGACCTGTCCTGTAGGCAAGCTCTCTATATTGCTATAAATTACTTTCTGGCCTAGCTTATTATAAGCAGCTGTCTGTAATGTGTAAGGTTTATCAGCAATCACTTCCAGTCTTGCTGATTTACTGACCGGGTTAGGGTAAAGACGCAGGAAAATTCCATTATTTAAATCGGCTGTCTTAAAGCTTTGAATAGCTGAAGGAATAAAAATACCAGTAGTAGTACATAACGGAATGATACGGTATTCATAATTTGAAGAAGGGATCAATTCATTTATTTCGTATTCGGTATTGCCTGTAAAAGCGGTTGTCCATTCCTGTGAACCCTGCAAGCGGTACTGTATGCTATCCCCGTTTGTGCCCTGCGGATTATTCCATCGGATAATTGTACGGGAAGGACTATATACCGTTGCTGCTATATTTATAGCATCCCCACAACCAATAACAATTACTTTAGCTATAGCAGAACTATTGCAGCCATTCTTATCGGTTCCTTTAATCGTGTAAATAGTAGAGGTTAAGGGTTCTACAATACTCGTATTCAAAGTTGAGCTTACCAATGCCGGCTGTTCTGTCCAATTATAAGCAGAAGCGCCGCTTGCAGTTAAAGTTTGGGTATGGAATTTTGTGATCACTGATGAATCCGGATCAACGGTGATCACCGGTAATGGAAAAACAGTTATTGCAGTTGCAGATGAAGTATTTGAACAGTTGCCCAGCGAGGTAGTCACTGTATAGTTACCACTTGCAGCAGCGATGTAACTGGGTTGTGTAGCCCCATTGATAATGCTGTTATTCTGTAACCATTGATAGGTATAGCCCGACCCGGTATTTGCATTCAGTGCGACAGAATTACCGTTACAGAAACTAAGTGACCCAGCGGTGGTTATTGTGGCTACCGGTAATGCAAGAACATTGATTGATACCGCTGAGGAAGTAGATTCGCAACTTCCCTGGTAAACACGAACAGAATAATTGCCTGTTGTGTTTACGGTAAGCATGTTATTTGTGGAGCCGCTTATCGCCACGCCGTCATTATACCATTGATATTGATAACCTGAAGCCGGGCTTGCATTTAGAAGCAGACTGTTGCCTGTACAGAAATTCAAGGCTCCGGTATAATTAATAGTTGCAGAAGGTTGTGCTACTTGTGTAACAACGACCGATTTTGTAGCTGAACAACTACCTGATGACACCAGCACAGAATAATTGCCTGCTATGTTGGTTGTATAAGTAGCTTGCGTGGCTCCTGAAAGTGGACTGCCATTATTTGACCATTGATACGTATAGGATGGATTGCTGGTTGCAGATAGCGTAAGGTTGTTACCAGAACAAAAAGTTGCTGTTCCGGAAGGCGTTAATGTGAAAGCTAATGTACTTCCGGCGTTTATGATAGTATCAATACCCATTACTTTACATCCGGATGCGTCGGTAGCCGTCACCGTATATATTCCAGGTGCTGCATTGGATAGAGTTGCGCCGGTTTGTCCATCACTCCATAAATAACTGTACGCCCCGGACCCATTCGCTGGCGTAGCAGCAATAGAACCATTGTTCTGGCCACAGGATGCATCTACTTTTGCGAGACCCATAGTCATTTTACAGGTACCAAAGCAGGTAGCTGCGCCGATTACAGACCTGATTTTATCTCCGGGTAGCTCCCCGAATCCGTTGGACAGGCTGATACCAACAGAACTTAACAAGTGACAATAGCTCATTATAGTACCGCCATTCTTTGGAGGTAATGCACCTATTGCACATGTACCTTCCTGGTAGCTTGCATTGGCAGTTGGCCCGCATCCATCTATCGGACCGCCAGGCCACCCGCACCAATGGGTATGGTTGGAACCAAAATTATGTCCGAGCTCATGTGTTACAACTTCCACTGTCCACGAATAAGCAGGGAAACTTTTGTATGTATTATCAACAGCACTTACGCCGGCATGGTTCTTCCTGGAGGAAGCACAGGGATTACTTAGCAAATATGCAACGCCGCCACCCAGCGACCGGGTAGATAAAAAATGTGCATAGTCCCCGATGTATGGATCAGTAGCCATATTATTGCCGAAAGCAGTCAACACAGAGCCAGTCGTTGTTAACGACACATAAGGATCGGGAGTAGTCCATACTTTTATTTGCGAAACCTGCACCTGTATGCCTTCAATAGAATAGAGAAGGGCAACACTATTAAAGAAACTCAAAACATAATTTACAACATTGCTTACACTGTTTCCTTTATCCTGGTAAAACTTATAATCACATTCAAAGTAAATCTCAATAGGCTGACCGGTTGCCAAAGTTCTGGCAGATGGTGAAGTGGCAGCTGATGCGATCTGTCCGGCAATATCTTTATCAATAGGTTCTTCGCCTGTATAACATTGCGTAGCGCCTTTGACTTTCAAATTGGCATCGCGATATAAAGCATATTGACTTGTTGCATGGCCGTTTAGCTCTAATGCACCCAGAATAATATTGCTTTTTTCATCGCTCATTATTCCGATCACCTGTTTATCTGCTAAGCTTAGGGTGGCAAATGATTTATTTTTCCCTTTAATTTTTCCCTGATAAAAATTGGGCAGAGTATAAGCAACAGGGCGGTTGACCCCTTTGCCTGATCCTTCAATAACTGTGAAATTGGGAGAAGTGATTTTAACCGGGTTCAGGTCAAGGGAAAGATCTGCATTTTCGAAAGGTATGCTTACTTCAATCGGCTGTGGTTTTATCGCTCTGGCAGATGACAGCTTTTGATTGTTCAACTCCAATAGCTGATAGGAGGAAACGATATTATGAAAGTCTTTTTGAATTGTTTTTTTATCCTGTAATAAATTTTTAAAAGAAATCACCTGGGCACTTGCAAAAACGGACATAAAAAGCAGGAAAATAAGAAACAGGACAGGTTTTTTCATAGTATTTTTAAAACGCATTTAAGCTACTAAAATTGCTTTGAATAGCGAATCGTAAAAATAACGGACAAGGTTGGGTAATATACTATTTTAAGAGTGAAATAATTAAAAATGCGCAGATTTTTCCAGTGGTTATTGCTCAGGCCTGTAATGTGGGGGACAAAGAAATTCTCTTCAAAACCGGAACAGGATAGAATCTTTAAAGCACTTTCAAAACTATATCGGAATATAATCCGTGAACCTGGAAAAAAAGGAATAATAATTCCATTCGAACTCAACTCAGGAAAATTTATCATCTTTTCCGATCAGCATAAAGGGGCCAGAGACGGTGCGGATGATTTTGCAAATGCGGAGCCTAACTATCTCGCTGCTTTGGATTATTATAACCAGAATAGCTTTACGTTTATCAGCCTTGGGGATAATGAAGAACTATGGGAAAACACATTGGCGCAGGTGAAAAAATTTAATACAGCCACATTTGAAGCAGAGAAGAAATTCCTGGAAAGAAACGCGTTTATAAAAATTTTCGGTAATCACGATTTGTATTGGGCCAATGACCCGCTGGCTTCTTTTCAATTAAAGGGTATTTATGAAACGGATGTGAAAATTTATGAAGGTATTATATTACCGGTGAGTATTGGGGATAGAACACTGAATATATTCTGTACGCATGGTCACCAGGGTGATGCACAAAGTGATGGTAACTGGTTCAGTAAATTTTTTGTGGCAAGAATATGGGGGCCTCTGCAAGGGTACCTGCGCATCAACCCCAATACTCCTGCTTATAACAACGAAGAAAAGACGCTGCACAATGATATTATGTATAAGTGGTCAGCGCAATTTAATGACATACTGCTGGTAACAGGCCATACACATCAACCAGTTTTTGAATCGCTTACCTTACTTGAGAAATTATACTGGGAAATGCAAGTCGCAAAAAGAGACAAAAATGAAAGCAACATAAAAAGACTGGCGCAGGAAATCAAGACAAGGGAAAAAGAATTTGCATCTGTTTCGGTAGATTATCTTACCATGAAGCCTTCTTATTTTAACAGTGGATGTTGTTGCTTCAGCGATGGTGATATCACGGGTTTGGAAATTGAAAACGGTTTTATCCGGTTGATAAAATGGAAACTGGAAAGCCAATCGTCAACCCGCACGGTATTGGATGAAATACAATTGCAAGAGGTATCCAGACAGTTATAATATTATCTGATAATTATTTGAACTACTCAAGAAGATACAGCAATCAGATCCGCGGCGTTTCCATTTTCTTTTCAACAACAATCGCTCCATGCTGTGGCACCTGTGCCGCTGGATGATTACATTGCCCCAACGCCCAATAAATGAGAAGGAAAATAAAAATAGTACTTAAACATCCCCCGCCTAATCTCTTTGCTCCGTATGCAGCTATCAACGCTCTTAACCATCTTGGCATATTGTAAGTTTTATTTTATGCAATGTACTCTGCAATTTTTATTCCAGGCCAAAAGGATTTGATTTTTAAAGCGAATTAAAATAATCAACCATTTCTTTTCGCATATTTTCGTCGGGAATTTTATTCGAGCCCGCCGCCATATTTTCGGCCAGGTGTTTCAGGTCAGCAGATGCCGGAATTACACAGGTGACTGCCGGATGACTGATAATAAATTTCAGAAAATATTGTGACCATGTTCTGATGCCATACATTGAAACCCATGCCGGAATTTGCTTATTTGCGATTCGCTGAAACAATGCTCCTTCTTCGAACGGTCGGTTAATAAGCACCGCCACTCCTTTATCCAATGATAGTGGCAACAATTCCTTTTCAGCTTCCCGGCGCAGAATATTATAGTTGAACTGAACAAAATCCAATTTTTCATTTCTCAATAATTTCATCAGGGCAGGATATGCGGAAGAAGTATAATGTGTTATGCCGATATATCTTATTCGTCCTTCTTCTTTCCATTTTCGTAACGTAGCAAGATGCGTATGGACATCCACCAGATTATGCACCTGCATTAGGTCGATCCTTTTTGTTTTCATTTTCCGGAAAGAGTCGTTTATTTGGCTGATTCCTTTTTCTTTTCCACTGGTCCAGACTTTAGTGGCAAGAAATAGTCGGTCCCGTATTTTTAGGCGTGTAGCAGATTCACCAATCACAGATTCAGCATTCCCATACATCGGTGAAGAATCTACTACTGAACCGCCTTCCTGCAAAAACCGATTCAATACCTCATCTGCATTCTTGATTTGTAATTTATGGGGTGTACCGAATGTTTGCCAGGTACCCAGGCCTACCAGGGGTAATGATTCATTTGTGCCCGGTATTAGTCTTTTTTCCATAGTATCCGCCGGAATCAATAATCCAGAAAATTCTCTTCAAGGTACTACTTAGTTATTTTTATAATCGGTAGAGATAAAGATATATTTAAGGATTCAATAGGCCGGTCTGCGTATTTTTGAATATCGAATTTAGCCCATCCTTCTGTTAAGGATTTGTACCACCTGCGAAATCAATTTGAGGTTTGTATCGCATAAACAGTAGTTTCGTTTTTATTCATGAAATACAGGGTATTTATTGCCTGTCTGTATGAAATGGCAGGCACAGCATTGCTGGTACTGGTAGGTTTATCGTTTGTTATTTTTATCAATGGAGATGGTTCTGTTATTAAAACATGGATTCCGTCACCGGGTATAAGAAGATATATTACCGGGTTTTTATTTGGAGCGACAGGTTGTGCCATCACTCTATCGCCGGTGGGAAAAATAAGCGGGGCGCATATTAACCCTACAGTAAGCTTTGCCTTTTATTTGAAAGGAAAAATGTTTGGTAATCATATGCTGGGTTATGTGCTGAGTCAATGTATGGGTGCAATACTTGGAGCTTTGCCTTTATTGCTATGGAAGCAACAAGGTCGAAGCTTAAATTATGGAGCTACTATTCCGGGCAAGGAAGGAATTGCTTTTGCATTTATCGGAGAACTGGTAACCAGCTTTTTACTCGTTGCATGCATTTTCTTTTTTACCGGCCACCGCCAGTTACGAAAATATACTCCTTATATGATCCCCTTTCTGTTTTGTATTATGGTTGGCATCGAAGGAGAAATTTCGGGAACCAGCACCAATGCAGCAAGAAGCCTCGGACCAGCCGTTGTATCTTTTATATGGAAAGATCATTGGCTGTATTGGATAGCCCCGATTTGCGGTGCAGCGTTAGCTGTTTTTCTTTTTAACACCACATGGGCAAAAAAACATTTTCAGGTTGTGGAAGCAAGATTGGCATACTTCCATCAGTATACAAATCATACTAAATTAAAAAGACCTTGATTAAATTTAAAACAAAAAATTATGGAGCAAATTTTAAAAGGACAAATAGCAATTGTAACCGGCGCCAGCAGCGGCATTGGCGCCGGTTGTGCAAAAGCATTAGCAAATGCGGGGGCAATTGTTATTGTAAATTATCCGTTTGACGGAGCAGCGGCGGCAGCGCAGGCTGTTGCTGATGAAATAAAAAAAAATGGTGGTTCAGCAAACATTTATAAATGTGATGTAAGCAAAGAGGATGAAGTGATTAATATGTTTGCAGATACAGTAAAACAATTTGGTACCGTTGATATATTGATCAATAATGCCGGGGTGCAAAAAGATGCCTCGCTGACGGAAATGACATTGGATAAATGGAATACCGTGATTGGCATTAATCTTACCGGCCAGTTTCTTTGTGCGAGAGAAGCTGTAAAAGAATTTCTTCGGCGTGGCATACAACCTGAACGGTCGAAAGCTGCCGGAAAAATTATTTGCATGAGCAGTGTACATGAAGTAATTCCCTGGGCAGGACATGTAAATTATGCTGCATCCAAAGGTGGCATTATGATGATGATGAAAAGTATAGCGCAGGAGTTTGCACCACAGAAAATCCGTGTTAACAGTATTTGCCCTGGTGCTATACAAACACCGATTAACCAGGCGGCATGGGGCACACCTGAAGCATTGAAATCATTATTGACACTGATCCCTTACCAACGTATTGGCCAACCAGAGGATATCGGCAACCTGGCTGCCTGGCTGGCCAGTGATTATGCTGATTATATTACCGGTCAATCGATATTTATAGATGGGGGGATGACTTTGTACCCCGGCTTTGCAACGAATGGGTAAAGGGGAAGGGAGTTGGCGGATACGGCCAGACCGGCAATAAAGCTCGTACAACCTTCCATAAAAGATAAGAACAGCGCTTCTCATCTCTCGCTTTCAAACGATGCCTGAAGATTATTAAGTTCTTTGCAGTAAAAATTAAAATTGATTGCATGTATAGATATGCACCTCTTCGTTTGGAGAGGCAATTTTAGAAAACATACCCTGGAGATGGGGCTGTTTCCTGAATAGAAATAAGAATATAAACGCTCCAATAGTTAAGCGATTGGCTCAAAAAAAGAATAATAGTATTAATATGGGTGATTAATAAAACTTAATCTATGAATAATGAACAACAGCGACTAACTGAAGCCGGATGGAAAAAATGGGGGCCTTACGTGAGCGACCGCCAATGGGGAACGGTGAGAGAAGATTATAGTATTGACGGTGAAGCATGGAAATACACAACACATGACATGGCCCGTAGTAAAACATGGCGTTGGGGCGAGGAAGGAATTGCCGGCATTTGCGATGATCTGCAGTTGTTATGCTTTGCAATTGCTTTATGGAATGGTAAAGATCCCATACTAAAAGAAAGATATTTTGGATTAACCAATCAGGAAGGGAACCATGGTGAAGATGTAAAAGAACTGTATTACTATTTGGAGAATACACCCACGCATTCATACATGCGTATGTTATATAAATATCCGCAAAGCGAATTTCCCTATGAATTGCTGATAGAAGAAAATAAGCGGCGCTCAAGAAATGATCCCGAATTTGAAATTATCGATACCGGCCTGTTTGATGATGATAAATATTTTGATGTTTTTGTGGAATATGCCAAGCAGTCGCCGGAAGATATTTTAATTAAAATTTCAATTGCAAACCGTGGAAAAGAAAGTGCAACAGTGCATTTATTACCTACCCTTTGGTTTCGCAATACATGGTCATGGGGATATGACAATACAGTGCCGCGATTAAATGCTGCTTCGCATGGTGTTATTGAAGCCTGGGATCAATACCTTGGCCAGTATTGGTTGTTTTGCGAAGCATCTCCCTCATTGCTTTTCTGCAATAACGAAACCAATAATGAAAAACTTTATAAAAGTTATAATCATACACCGTATTGCAAAGACGGGATCAATGATTATATAGTGCACGGGGCTCAAACAATCAATCCTGGCAAAGAAGGAACCAAAGCTGCTGCCCATTATGAATTAAATATTGGAGCCGGTGAAACCAAAGTCATACGGCTGCGCTTATCCAACAACGGTGCAACCGGTTTTGATGATTTTGATTCCGTCATGGAAACAAAGAAGAATGAAGCAGATATATTCTACAACGACATTTTTACGATAAATGGGAATGAGGAGGAGAAGCGTATCGCAAGACAGGCATTTGCAGGTATGCTTTGGAGTAAACAGTTTTATTATTACAATGTGCATCAATGGCTTTCGGGCGATCCGGCACAACCAAAACCACCTGCTGAAAGGTATCACTTGCGTAACCATGAATGGCAAACATTAAATACAAAAGAAATTTTATCCATGCCTGATAAATGGGAATATCCTTGGTTTGCAGCATGGGATTTAGCATTTCATTGTTTACCTCTTGCAATTATTGATACCGATTTTGCAAAACAACAATTGATCTACCTGACCAAGGAGTGGTATATGCACCCTAATGGTAAGTTACCCGCATATGAGTGGGAATTCAATGATTGTAACCCGCCGGTACATGCGCTTATAACCTGGGAAATATATAGACGGGAAAGGGATAAGAATAATGGCAATGGTGATCTGGCTTTTTTGGAAAAGGTTTTTCATAAACTGATGCTGAATTTTACCTGGTGGGTAAATAAAGAAGATGAAAAAGGCGATAACATCTTTGAAGGAGGTTTTCTGGGCATGGATAATATAGGTGTGTTCGATCGCAATGCTCCATTGCCTACCGGCGGTTATATAGAGCAATCTGATGGTACGAGCTGGATGGCGATGTATTCATTAAACCTCCTTCGTATTGCCACCGAATTAGCAAAGTATAATAAAGTATATTCAGATATAGCAGCCAAATTTTTCGAACATTTTCTGTACATCGCCGGGGCGATGGCTGGTATAAATAGTATAGAAGATAACTTATGGGATGAAGAGGACAATTTTTATTATGACCGTTTGCATTTGCAGGATGATGGCACTATACCATTAAAAGTAAGAAGCCTGGTAGGCCTGATCCCCTTGTTCGTTGTGGAAATCTTTGAAAGCTCCAGCATACAAAGTGAGGAGACTTTTAATGAACGAATGAAATGGTTTGGACAAAACCGGCCAGACCTGGCTAATCTCGTATCACATTGGAATATTAAAAACAGCAATGAGAAACATCTTTTAAGTTTATTGCGGGGTTATCGGATGAAGAAAACCCTGCAACGGCTATTGGATGAAAATGAATTTTTAAGTGATTATGGCATCCGCTCGGTATCCAAATATCATTTGAAGAATCCTTATTCATTTTATATCGGCGGACAAACTTATTCTGTTCATTATACTCCGGGTGAAAGTGATAGCGGTATGTTTGGTGGAAACAGTAACTGGCGTGGCCCCATCTGGCTGCCAATGAATTACCTGATTATTGAAGGCCTGTCTCGTTTTTATGAATATTATGGTGATGAATTTAAGGTAGAATGCCCAACCGGTTCTGGCAAATTCCTGAACTTAAATGAGGTAGTTCATGAATTGAGAAGAAGAATCACTTCCTTATTCGTCCGTGGCAGTAATGATTTGATCCCATCGGCAGGAGAAAATAAAAAAATTCAGTATGATCACCATTTTAAAGACTACGTGCTATTTCACGAATATTTTAATGGTGATACAGGTAAAGGATTAGGAGCCTCTCATCAAACCGGGTGGACGGGCATAGTCGCAGTTGCGCTTATGAAGAAGATGGGGCTGTTGAAATAATTTTCAAACGTTCATTCGTATTTCAAGTTCTTTATGATCAAATGGTAATAAGGATAAGCCAATAATATTTTCATTTGGTAGAAAACAATAACAAAGAAAAAATTCAATATTTAATATCTTTGTTCAGTGCATGATGATTGCTGCCGTTTATTATTATAACAATAAGCAGCAAGAGAATGATTAATCTTCCAATTTCATTACCTACGCAACGCTATTACCGCATTGGTGTCAGTACGTTTTTCTTTATACAGGGATTAACTTTTGCATCTTGGACAAGCCGTATACCGGATATTAAGAACAGGCTTCACCTCAGTGATGGTGCATTTGGTGGGGTACTATTTAGTTTGCCTGCAGGGCAATTAACCGCTATGGCCTTATCTGGTTATTTGGTTAGCAGGTATGGCAGTAAATTAATGTTGCAAATCGCAGCCCTTCTCTTCCCCGCAATTCTTTTGGTACTGGGCTCAGTTGAATCTACCTGGCAACTTGTAGCAGGTTTGTTTGTATTTGGTATCGGTGGCAATCTCAGCAATATTGCCGTCAACACGCAAGGTGTGGGTGTAGAAAGATTATACGGTCGCAGTATCATGGCTTCCTTTCACGGATTATGGAGCCTTGCCGGTTTTACAGGTGGCTTGATCAGTTTTTTGATTGCCGGGTCTATTCCACCGTTAACCCACTTTATAATTATTTACGCCATTACATTCCTTTTGCTTTTATCTGCACGCAATATTGTATTGCCCCGCGACACAGGAAAAACTTCTGCTGAAAAAATAAAGTTATTTGTAAAGCCAGACCAGTATATCATTATACTTGGTCTTATCGCCTTTGCCTGTATGATCTGCGAGGGGACCATGTTCGACTGGAGCGTAATTTATTTTGAGAAAGTTTTAAATGTTTCTGAAAACCTTATCCGGCTTGGATTTGTATCCTTCATGTTTACGATGGCAGGAGGACGTTTTATTGCCGACAGGTATATTACAAAGTACGGAATAAGTACGGTTCTAAAATTAAGCGGCATTTCCATTTTTACCGGGTTGATGCTGGCCGTTATATTCCCGAATGTAATAACAGCCACACTTGGATTTTTATTGGTGGGTATTGGCGTTTCATCTGTGGTACCGATGGTGTATAGTCTTGCCGGTAAATCAAAAAAGATGTTACCGGGTGTTGCCTTAGCTGCAGTATCTTCTATCAGTTTTCTTGGTTTTCTAATTGGTCCGCCCATTATTGGTTTTATAGCACAAGTATCCAGTTTGCGCTGGTCTTTTGCGTTGATCGCTTTGCTGGGATTGGGAACTACTTTGCTTTCGGGGAAAATAAAGCAAGGTTAATCATTGGCAGGTATCCATAAAATATCTAAGGCAAATTTTACTTTATCCCTGAACAGGAACATTATTCTTTCAGTAGCTTAACAACTGGTAAGGGTAGACACAGATAAATAACAATTAACATCAATACCTATTTTTTCCAGACTTAACCATTTTCTCTGTAGTGGTGTTTCGATTTTTGACAGTTAGCTCAACCCATTTTTAAAATACTTTTTATTTCCGTATACTTTCTTCTCTCTGCCCACTTCCCTGGTCTCGCCCACTTTTCCTCTACCGGCAAACCAGGATCAGCGCCTTTAGTTAATAACCATTCCACCATTTCCTTTTTGCCATAACGTGCTGCCCAACCTAAAGGTGTAGACGAACTATCAGTGTCGGTTGCATTAATATCAGCCCCGGCTTCTAAGTATACAGCGGCCATCTCTATATTACCGTCTGCTGTAGCTCGGTGTAGGGGCGTTGTCCCCAGCCAGTCGCTGTTATTGGGATTTAGCCCATGTTGTATGAGCCATCGGGCCAGAGCCGGGTCATTCATACTTCTAATAGAAAAGTTTTTCAACACATCGGGTTGGTATTTCAGTACAAGTTCCACCAGCGGGCGGTGGTTTAGCAGGTCACGGTGTTCTTCATTGGTGAAAATAAGGCCGGGATTCACTTCCATCAGTGGCTTTAGTACGGCAGGATCACCATCATAACAGATCAGTTCCAACGAAAGCCGGGCACCATGCGCAATCAATAAATCAATTATTTCCTGCGGTGCACCAACATGCTTTGCCATCCATAAACAGTTGCCTGATGATTCCACATGTCCATTGGCGTTAGCACCTCGTTGTAATAATAGTTTTACGATATCCCAATGGTGGCGACTAATCGCCGCATGTAATGCAGAACCCCATGGTGCTATACCCGGTTCGGGTTGGTTAGAGTCGGCGCCGTATTCCAACAATAGTTTCACAATTTCCATATAGCCACCACCAGCTGCATTGCGCAGAGGTAGGCCAGAATAATATCCATCGTGCAAGGGGATCCGGTTAGCGAGCGATGGATCTCTATCTAAAAGCTCTTTAACCCGCTCATAATGTCCAAGTTTAGCAGCCACGGAAATATCATAGTCAGCGCCTTTCGCTATTAAATAACCGGATAGTACCTCCGGCTTTTGCATGCCGGTTACCGGCAGGTCGCGATACCAGGCACGGTAATAATAATCACCATTGGTAAGATCTAACGGTCTCGCTCCATCAGGACGGATAGAGTTGATGTTTGCGCCATGTTCCAATAACCATTCTATCAAATCCAGTTGCCTTGTCAATACTGCCCAGTGAATAGGTTGATTGCCGCGGGCATCGGCGACCTGCACGAGTTTAGGATCTTTTTGCAGGCGGCTTTTTACAACTTCTTTATCAAATGCCCTTATCAATGCAGCCGTTTCCTCGCCCTCGGGTCGTATGTGGTATAATTCATCAAGCTTTGCCTCTAAATAAGAAAACAACTCAGTATAGCCGCGGTCGCCGGCGATCGTCAATAAAGAATCACTGAAATGAATAACCGGGTTTGCCCCTTTCTCCAATAAATATTCAACAATAGCTTTATGATTTTCCCTTACCGCAAAACGGATAGGTGTTAAATATTCAAAAGAACAATGAACAAGGTCAGGGTCTTTTGTTATAAGTTTTTTTACTTTTTCAAGGTCACCGCTGATGCAGGCAATAATGATTGCCCACACATCTGTGCCTTTGGCACCACTCCAGGGAGCGTATTTGTCACTTTGCAGCACGGATGGCTGCTTCATACGGGAAAGCTTATCTTTTGTCAGGTCCAATAGGGATCTGGGCATCTATGCGTTTTAATAAATGTAGCTTTTAATTGCAGAAACGCCAACAGGAGCATTTACAGATGAGCTTCTACTTTATCAATCATGACCTCAATGCAGGAATTCTTTTTTGTCTGTGCAAAAACACTCCCTGCATAAACGGGCAAATGGATTATAGTTGCTATGTTTTTTGTGCCGCGTTCCCGTTAGCTGCTATTGATATGTTCTGTCTATCTTGCTCCTGCCTGTGCTTCAGGGATTGAATACTGGTTGTTGCATATCTTCATAAAATAAGTTTTTCGATTGAAGGCTATTGCCGAAAATAATAAGAAGTAAAAATCGCCCTGGTTCAAATTTAGCAATTACAGGAGGAGAGTGGTTTTTTCCACTTTCCCCGGTTAAAAAATATACAATCATTTCACTACCCGACTAACAAGACACTATCTTTAACTTAGTATGATTAAGCCTACACGTTCTCTTACTATTTACAATGAAACAATTACCTTTTATTGATCTTGCTGTCATTGCTTTGTACATGCTTGCCATGGTGTTGACCGGCTTATGGTTTTCACGAAAAAGTAAAAACGCTGACCAGTTTACAAAAGCATCTGGCACGATTCCGGGCTGGGCAATCGGGCTATCCATTTATGCTACATTCTTAAGTAGTAATACATTCCTAGGCGTACCGGGTAAATCATTTGGCAGTAACTGGAATGCCTTTGTTTTCAGTTTATCGATGCCATTAGCAGCTTGGGTATCGGCTAAATATTTTATTCCCTTTTACAGGCAGTCGGGAGAAATTTCTGCCTACACCCATTTGGAGCATCGTTTCGGTCCCTGGGCGAGAACTTATGCTGTCGTTTGTTTTTTATTAACTCAATTGGCACGAATTGGTTCTGTATTTTTTGGTATTGCTTTAAGCTTACAGGCTCTTACCGGA
>JAFDYH010000163.1:4474-6554 GCA_018267535.1 Bacteroidota bacterium | reverse complement strand
GCAAAAGCTTGCTGCATCCAGTTGCCACGACCGTCAAGTATTGATAACCCTGCTTTCTTTTCAATTACAATCCATTTATCTTTTGTATTTTCTTTTACACTATCTATTGATGAAACCAGTTTATACTTCGTTCTTAATTCACTTACTATATCTTCACCAATTTTCGACTTATCCGATTCTTTTAAAATACCAACGTTATTCAAGCTTTCATCACCAGAGCCCATTAAAATATCGATTGGAGACTTTAATAAATCCTTCAGAATAGCAGTTGCATCATCGCGGCTGCTTTGGTGGGCATAGAAATCCGCAGGTGTAGCGTCAGCAATATCACCGCAGGTAATTATGCCGGTTTTAATTTTTCTTTTTGCAGCAAACAGGGGTATCAGCGGAACAGCCTTACCGGTATGATCTACGCCAACAAAGCGGTTATTGGTTTTTATACCAGAAGAAATAGCTGTTGATCCCGGTGCCGAATCGGTGATATAATTATCATATGAACTGGTTTTTGATAAGCCGATATTCATCATCTGGAATAAATTCAATGCTCCTTTATTCGCCGTATAACCTGCATATAACTGGGCGAGACTGGTACCGTCTCCTATTAATAAAATAATGTTCTTGACTTTTTTAGTACTACCATCTGATTTATATGTGGGTTGATAGGCTGTATAAGTTTCCTTCGATACAAACGAATTGCGAGGTAGCTTATTTAAAAAAGAGGCCAGTTCGTGAATATGGTCTGTATTAATATAGTCTACACCAAAGTGCATTAATTCGTACCAGGTGTTGATAATATCCGGTGCATCCCAGAAGCGGATCAGTTTATTTAAGCCATGTACCTTTGCGACAGCGGCTTTAATTTTTTGTTCGGATTCCGAAGTTGTATTGCTCTTGCCATTCCATTCTGTATAATTTTTTAAATCGGCGCTCAACATGACTATTTTACTTAGTGCCTCATTGCTATAACTATCTTCTATATTTCCGTCAAACCAGATAAAAGAAGGATAAGAAGAAAATTTAGAGGCATCAGGCCGGTTGCCGCTGATCACCCATTTAATTTTATCGGTGTTAATTAATTCCGGATATTTTTTTAACAGGCTGATCAATGTATCCAAAGTAGGAATAGCTCCTGTTTTTATGTCTATTAGTAGTTGCAATGACTTGCTTCCGTCAGCATAGGGAAAACCGTTATTCTTTCTTACACCTGCAAGTAGTGGTTTTATGTAATAATCTTCCAACGTTCTTTTATATTTTATATCATCTGTACTATGACCTACATATAAAATTCCATCCTGCAATAAAATATCTGCTTCAATGGAGCCAAACCCTTCTGTATATGCCGCGTAAAAAGGGATGGGATTGTTGTAGTCATTATGCGAATGCGCATTGGCTACAGAATAGTTGAAAGGCTGCGCAGAAAGTCTGATAAAAGAGAAGATCAAAAGGGCTAAAAATGTATTTTTCATAATTTAAAAGAGAATAAAAATACCGGTTTATACCTAACCCGGCATTATATTCCGGTTAAATGCCGAACTTACAGATCAAATGCAGGTTTAAACGGTATGCTGAGACGTTCTACCATTCAATTACTCCGCTTTCATTTTTCTTTATTCCTTTTACCTGTCTATTTATTTGCATTAAGTCAATTACCTGAAATAAACCTGCCCCGGGCGATTATAATTTTTATCATCTTACATGTATTGGTTTATCCATCCAGTAATGGATATAATTCGTATATGGACAGGGATGAAGGCCCGATAGGAGGCTTATCTAATCCTATGCAACCGACTAAACAATTATTCTACATTTCAATTGCTATGGATATTATAGCTTTGATGATCAGTTTTTGGATCAGTGTTTATTTTACGGTAGGTATATTGATTTATATTTTGGCATCAAGGGCGTATAGTTATCGGGGTATACGTTTGAAAAAATACCCTGTCATTGGTTACCTGACCGTAATCATTTGCCAGGGAGCATTAGTATTCTATCTTACTTATCATGGCGCAGGAGAGATGCAGGAATTACATGTTCCATATTTGCCAATGATTGCCGCCAGTTGTCTCATTGGAGGTTACTA
>JAFDYH010000163.1:0-4407 GCA_018267535.1 Bacteroidota bacterium | reverse complement strand
GTCAGCCTTTTACTAGGGAAAAGAGGTACTTTTTTGTTCTGCGGAATTGTATTTGCAATAGCAACCCTTGCCTTATTCTTTACGTTTAAAAATGAGAATAATCTTCAGTATTTCTGGCTATTTATTATTTGTATGTCGCCAATGGCCTTATTTTTTAGCAAATGGATGATACAGGTATGGAAAGATGAAAGTGCAGCCAATTTTAAAAATAGCCTGACAACCAACCTTCTTGCTTCAGTTTGCACCAGTACCTGCTTTTTTATTATTATAATCCGAAATCAGTTTTGAGTAAAATTATATCTATAGCAACAGTAGTACCTGCATACCGGCATAAACAGGAAGATATACTTTCTTTCATGCAGAATGTTTTTGCAATGGGGCCCGTGGAGAAAAGGAAGCTGGGTTTTCTTTATCATCAAAGCGGTATTGATGCCCGCTATTCCGTACTTCCGGATTATAGCTGCAATATTGATGAGTGGGAGTTTTATCCGCAAACGGAAAACCTTGATCCTTTTCCCTCGCTCGAAAAGAGAATGAAATGTTTTGCAGCTAATGCGCCTTTATTATCTATCGATGCCATCCAGCAATGTATTGACGGAACGATCGATAAAAAGGAAATTACACACCTGATTACTGTAAGCTGTACAGGCATGAGTGCTCCGGGCCTTGATTTGCAGGTGATGGAGATACTCAATCTTGGACCAAATATCTATCGTACTTCTGTAAATTTTATGGGCTGTTATGCTGCCATTCATGCATTTAAGATGGCAGATGCTATTTGTAAACACGATGTATCTGCCAAAGTGATGATCGTATGCACAGAGCTTTGCACCTTACATTTCCAAAGAGAAGCATCGCTGAACAGTATTACTTCCAGTTTATTATTTGCAGATGGGTCAGCCGCTGCTTTGGTCACTCATGATGGCTTTGGGCAAAAAGGAGTAAGACTGGATAGTTTTTACTCCGAAGTAATTTCAAAAGGAAAGAACGATATGTCGTGGGAACTATCTTCTTCCGGTTTCCTGATGACATTAAGTGGTTATGTCCCGGAATTAATTGAAGAGGACTTTAATTCCCTTGTCAGTAATGCTACATCACATGCGGGCATAGAAAGAGCAAAGATTGATCATTGGTGTATTCATCCGGGGGGCAGGCGGATACTGGATGCTATACAACACAGCCTCAACATGAAAAATGGTGAATTAAGCAATTGCTACCAGGTTTTGAAGGAATATGGCAATATGTCATCGCCTACAATTTTATTTGTGCTGAAAAAAATATTGGATCAATTAAAAGATAATGAAATTATTTTCGGCGCTGCTTTTGGTCCGGGTCTTACAATGGAAACCTTTGTAGCTTCAGCTCATGCCTGATTTTTCTAAGCGTTCATACGAAAAAGAGTTATTAGACAGGACGGATATTCCTTTTTCGGATATAAAAAGGAATATGCAGGAACTTGAATTTATCAATTCGAACCTGGGAGGACATAAGATTACAGTAAATGGGATAAAGAAACTTTTCAATAAAGTAAATAAAAAACAAATTTCTGTTTGTGAAATAGGATGCGGAGGAGGTGACAACCTTAAAGCGATTGCAAGGTGGTGCAGGAAAAATAATATCCATGTTCAATTAACCGGTATTGATATCAATAAAGACTGCATAGAATATGCCCGGGAAAACTATGTTGGACCTGACGAAATAAATTTTATTATTTCCGATTATCGGCTTGTAAAATTGGATACAAATAAGCCAGATATTATTTTTTCTTCTTTATTTACCCATCACCTGGATGATCAGCAGTTTGATGAAATGCTGCAATGGTGTAACCAAAATGCGGGATCTGGTTTTTTTATCAACGACCTTCACCGCCATTTTTTAGCATATTATTCAATAAAATTTCTTACGCAATTATTTTCTAAAAGCTACCTTGTTAAAAATGACGCGCCGCTTTCTGTGAGACGGGGGTTTAGAAAGAGTGAAATCAGGAAATTACTCAAGGCGGGTAGGATTGAGCATTTTGATATTGAATGGAAATGGGCGTTTCGCTGGTTGATTACAGTACAAAAATGAATACCGGTAACCAATATGATATTGCTATAATTGGAGGAGGGCTTGCAGGCCTTTCACTGTCTGTACAAGCGGCAAAAAAAGGTTACAGAGTTGTTTTATTTGAAAAAGAAAAATATCCTTTTCATAAAGTTTGCGGTGAATATATCAGCCTGGAGTCATGGGATTTTATGGAGGAGCTGGGATTGCCACTGAGTGAAATGGGCCTGCCTGTTATCCGTAAATTAATTGTATCGGCACCGAACGGGAAAACACTGGAACATATGTTGCCACTGGGTGGCTTTGGTATTAGCCGGTATAAACTCGATGCAATGCTTGCAGCTATTGCAAAACAAAATGGGGTACTCGTAAAGGAACAAACAAAAGTGCAGGATATCGTATTTAAAGAAGGGCAATATACAGTCGAATGTTCCGGTTCTTCTTATACTGTAAAAATGGCTGCGGGTTCTTTTGGTAAACGGAGTAATATAGATTTCCAATGGCAGCGAAAATTTGTAGTACAAAAGCCGGATAAACTGAATAACTATATCGGGGTAAAATATCATATTCAATATGATTTTCCTGAGGATACCATTGCCCTTCACAATTTTAAAAACGGTTACTGTGGAATTTCGCGTATTGAAGATGATAGGTACTGCCTCTGTTATCTGACCACCGCAGATAACTTAAAGAGAAGTAATAGTGAGATTAAAACGATGGAAGCCGGGATCTTAAGCCGGAACCCCTTCTTGAAAAAGATATTTGCAGAAGCAAAATTCCTGACCAGTACACCGGCTGTTATTTCACAGATCAGTTTCTCAAAAAAGACACAGGTCGAAAAACATTTATTAATGATTGGAGATGCTGCAGGGATGATAACACCACTGTGCGGAAACGGGATGAGTATGGCTATGCATGCCAGTAAAATTGCTTTTAACCAGATCACCCGGTATTTTGAAAGAGAATTATCGCATGCAGAAATGGAAAATGAATACCAGCAGGAGTGGGATAATCATTTTCAGGGTCGTTTAAAAACTGGCCGTTTTATCCAGCGTTTCTTTGGCAACCCGGTATTATCAAACCTGCTTATTTCGGCACTGAAGCCGTTCCCGGGCATTGTCAGTTCCATTATCCGTAAAACCCATGGACAGCCTTTTTAATAAAATTTTCAAAAACTATTGAAAATTCAAAAATTCCCTTTACTTTTGATTTATGAAATTGGCAGAAGCAAAGCAGCAGTTTATCAGCAGTTGGGGTGCCTTTGGAACCCATTGGGGCATCAACCGGACGATGGCACAGATCCACGCATTAATGTTGATCAGCCCGGATCCATTAACCCAGGATGACATTATGGAAGAGCTCAATATTAGCCGGGGCAATGTAAATATGAATACAAGAGAACTGATTAACTGGGGGCTGATCGAGCGGGTGATATTACCGGGGGAGAGAAAAGAATATTTTTCTGCAGAAAAAGATATCTGGAAAGTGGTAAAACAGATCGTAAAGGAAAGAAAGAAGAGAGAATTGGAGCCGATGCTGAAATTATTAGATCAGTTAGAAAATGTGGAAGGCGATAAAAAGGAAAAGAAGGTAAAGTCATTCATTGAAATTGTAAGCGGAATCAAAAAATTAGGGCACCAGGCGGATAAAACACTGGATACAATGGTGAAGGCGGAAGAAAATTGGTTTGTAGGTAATTTGATAAAGCTGTTTAAGTAGAATTTAATTGAAAAGACAAAGCCGGGAAAGCCGGCTTTAATTTTAAATTTATTTTTCAAATTTTTCTGAAAATTTAGTATATATGAATAATAAAAAAACTTTCTGGTTTATATGGGGAAGCGTTATGGCAATATCTGTTTTTACATTAGGCTTGCTTTATCTTGGTTTTATTGATTATGGCATAACAGTCTTTTGTATATTACCTGCCTGTATCGGTCTTATTACAGGAGTCATGGCAAAAAGAACGAAAGCAATGTTAGGAGCCGCTACTGCATTATTAACAATTATTCTCCTTTTATGGGCGGGGGGTGCAGAAGGCATTATTTGCATAATTATGGCGATTCCGGTAATCGGTATTTTCGTTTTGCTGGGATATATCATTGCAAATAGTATCAAACAACTTACCAAAAAGAGTGATGAAACTAAGTTGACAATTCTTCCTTTTATTATGCTATTAATTGCCGCAGGCATTGAAGTATTTTGGAAAGGGGCCGCTGTCTCTGACCAGGTTACAACCGTAATGGAATTACCCTATACAGATTCAATTGTTTATAATCACATAAAGAAAGTAGATACTGTAACGGCTGAGCCGTCATTTCTTCACGAATTAGGGCTGCCCTATCCTAAAAAATGCATAATGAC
>JAFDYH010000162.1:4127-8068 GCA_018267535.1 Bacteroidota bacterium | reverse complement strand
TAAAAACAGGATGATCCACTTTAAGGATTGGGACGATAACCAACTGGCTTCTATTAAAGCTCCTTGTTTTATTATTAATGGGACGCAGGATGTAGGTACTGTTGAGCATGCAGTAAAAATGTCGCATGTAATGCCCAATGCGGAATTAATGATACTGCCGGGAACACATGGATCATTTATTGGTGAAATATGCACGGCAATTCCCGGCAGTAAAATGCCGGAGATGACTGTTGTAGCGATTGAAGAATTTCTAAGCAAATAGCAAAAAATCCCGCCTGATCAGGCGGGATTTTTTATATAAACACAATTACTAAATCAATTATTGCTTTTGCAAAATCAATTTGTAGGGATCTCCGTCGATGTTTATGTTTAACGTGATATATCCTGTACAAGAGAATACATAACCTGCAACGTCGTTTGCGCCGGCGCCTTCAGCAGTGTATTGATGCCCGCCTGCACTGTATTTTCCGAATACGGTTGAAGGAACTGTTGCAGTACCGGTAGCGGGATCAATGTCTACAATCAAATGATTAATGATTATTCCACCCGCATCTGCACCCGGCCATACCAGGCTCAGGTCAATCTGGTTGGCACCGGGGCCATCGGTTACCTGTACAAGATCTCCGGAATGCCAGTCTTCCCAATCATCCCTGATTACCTGATAAGTACCGCCAACCGGTCCGTTAAAAGGACAAACTATATATGCAGTAAAAGAAAATGCAGCATTATAGTAAGGCCCTGTTACTAATCCACCACCGCCATTATCCCCGGTTGTATTTACATCAAAACTATATCCATCTACTGTTATAATACGGGTATAGAAAGTGTACGCTCCTCCAGGCTTCAAATCGGCTGGAGCTACTCCAAGGGAGGTAGCAAGCTCTGTTCCTGTTACAGTTAACTCCGTTCCATTTCCGGTATAGGGAACCGACTTTACAAAATGCCATTCAGTTGTATCGTAAGAAGCATTTTCAGTAGCATACAAGAGTATATGATCTACTTTTTGCCCGTTTGGATACTGGCTCACTTGGATACCAACAGATGAAGTGCTTATCTGCGAGTAATCCAGGTTAAGATTAATGTTTTTATCCAAAGTAATGTAAGATCCGAGCCCAAGATGGCTCCGGTCGGATAAAGGGTTTATATCCCCTCCTTTTTTCTTACATGCGTTGATGGCGATTACCATTGCGGCCGCCGTAAGTATATATAGTAATTTCTTCATGATTGCAGTTTGAATTATTTAACAAAATCATCTGGGTTATTATCCCAAAACACTTTATCAGCCGCATTACCCGGGTTTTTCTGTGCAGGCGCATTCACATTCCTGTTTACAAAAACAGATGGATAGAAGAATGAGCGCATAAACAAACCCGGCTCCGGAACTGCAGCAGGAGGTTGCATATTATTAGGCATGCCTGTACGCCTGTAGTTGTTGTAAGGTTCTACACCATTACCCCATGCTGCCAGGTAATATTCTGTCATGATAACATTCAATTTATCTGCATCAGTTGTAGCCGCATCATATTTTGAAAGTACCAGGTTGATATAGTTGTTTATTTGTGTAGTTGAGGGAATTTTATCCGAAGGAACAGTATAACCACCTTTTAAAGGAAAGCCCAATACTTTATCAATCGACGCGGTAACACCCGCCTGTAAAAGGGCACGTGGTGTTCCTGCAGCAGTGATACCGAGTGTTGTAGCGGCTTCTGCTTTTAAGAAGGCTGTATAAGAGGATAACCAGATGGGATCTATACCTGCGCCCTTAAGCCCAAGGCTTGAATTGATCGCATCTCCGCCATCAGAATCAAATTCACCGCCGGCCGGATAAATACCATAAGTAGAACGGAATGAACCATCGGGTGGGCCACCGCTCGCATCACCATGGTCTCTTCCGAGGTATCCTTTCCCGATTACACAATAAGGTGTCTCATCCGGCACACTGGGATACCATGCGGGAGGAGCAGAAGTAGCGAATATAGAACGGGCAAAGCAAGGACAGGTAGAACTGTTTGCCCAGTTATAGTTTAAGGATGCCCGGTAGAAATAATAACGAAGCCTTGGGTCACCATTAAAGTTGACTGTGCCGCCGTATTTTTGAGAAGCTACCATCCACATAAAGAAGTTGCTTAAATAACCAGGGCCACCTGCATCTACATAGTTGGCGCCATACTGAGGATGGCGGCTGTCGGGAGCACTTAAAGAAGTTCCATATTGAAATACGAAGTCCTGGGAAGGATCATTGATCAGATCATCTTCCGCAAGTAGTTCTTCGATCTTTGCCTTTGCACTAGCATCAACAAGCCTGGTTTGCATGTAAAACCGCAGTTTCAATGTTTTTGCAAATGTTACCCATGCATCTGCATCTCCTCCGTAAAATAGATCAACGGAAGGACCTGCCGCAGCGCCTGGTTTCTGAAAATCAGCAATAGCACTATCCAATAAAGTTTGCACACCTGCGTAAACAGTTGCACCTGGATCTACATTCGGGTTTGTATTTTCATTACCCAATACCGCATCTGTATAAGGAACATCACCGAAATCATCTACCAATGTACCGAGCGTAAATGCCGTCAATGTACGGGCTATGCCAGACTGCACATATTTCTTCTGTTCCTGTGCCAGTGGTATTAATGCCGTTGAATTTGCCAATACACCGGTGTATGCATTTGTCCATTCACCATCAAAGCTCGCTGGTGTATAACCGTTACGATAAAAAGGCCCTACCCAATATTGCTGACGGGTGAGCTGGGCGCCAAGATCAGAGGCCCTTGTCCAGAATGTATTAAAACTTAGCTGAACCGAGTTTAAATATAAGTCCACATCAGCGGTTGAAGGGCTGGGACTATTGGGATTGTTGAGGTAACCATTGAACTCTTTCTTGCAGCCGGTAAATGCGACAAGAAAGGCAATGGTTAGTGTGATATATATTTTTCTAAATTTCATGATTTAACTTCTTTAAAGGTTTAGAATGTAACTCTCAGGCTTGCACCCATACGACGTGCTGAAGGACCTGTCAGGAATTCCAGTCCGCGACCGTTACCTACACCAAGACCTGAAGCTTCAGGATCGAAATGAATGTATTTGGGGAAATTGGGAGCATAATACCAAAGATTGTTTCCTGAAACGGTAAGCGATAAAGAACCAATCGGCAATTTACCGAGCAATTTTGCAGGAACACTATATGATAATGATGCTTCTCTCAAACGGATACAAGTCTGATCGAATACAGCGCCTTCATCCGGTGCTCCATTTGTGATGCTGTTATTATAATAGGCGCCGGTTGCTGAAAGCTGTACTTTATTTGGCTGGCCATTTTCTCCAACACCTGGTAATATAACGGCAGCAGCCCTGTCAAACTCTGTATCTTTTGTTACACCTCTTCCCAGCAAGGCGCCGGCAGTACCGGAAAACATAGTACCACCATGTGTGTAATCCCATTGCATTCTGAAACTAAACCCTTTGTATCCGAGTGTACTGATTCCCGTTAGTTTGTATTTCGGATTGGGATCAGCAATGATAGCGATATCATTTGCAGCAATATAATTTCCATCACTTCCAACTACTCTTTGTCCTGTTTTAGGATCTTTCTGGAAAGCACTTGCCATAACCACGCCGAGTGGTTGTCCATTGATCGCAAATGTTCCTTCGTTAGAATACCCGGAAATATTTACCGATTTCTGGTCATCAGGCAAACCGGAAACCTTACTTCTGTTCATAGAAAATAAACCATCCAATTGCCATCTCCAGTCCTTATTTGATACCGGTGTTATTCCCAATGCAATTTCAATTCCTTTGTTAGTTACTTTACCTGCATTGATCTGCTGGCTTAAATAACCACTGGCCGGATCAAGAAAACGGTTCAATATCTGGTCATCAGCTACTCTTTGATACACTGTAAAGTCAAGTGAGATCATGTTTCTGAATAGTTTCGCTTCCAAACC
>JAFDYH010000162.1:3312-4097 GCA_018267535.1 Bacteroidota bacterium | reverse complement strand
ACCGACTGACCTGTATTGGTTAAGAACATACGTGTAGCTGTGTACAGGTAAGGCCTTGTAGAATAAGGAGGAGGGAAGTTTGCACTGGTAGAATACCCTATACGTAATTTCAGGTAGTTAATTGTATTATTGCCCTTCAAACCTTCAAATGCAGCTGTTGGAATAAAAGACAAACTGGCGCTGGGGTAAAATATGCTCCTGTTATTTTCTTCTACCGTTGAAGTCCAGCTATTACGGCCGCCCAATGTCAGGTAAGTAAAGTCGTGATATCCTAATTGAGCCTGGGCAAATACTCCCGTTTCAAGCCTGTTCTGTATATAGTTCAGTCTTGATACTCCATTTTCGCTATAAGGGGAATGAGAAACAAAATTGTCATGATTAAATATTCCATATACCAGTTGTTCCGTACTGGTCATACCTGTCTGGCTATATTCATATTTTCTACGGTTGGCTCCGGCATCCACGTTCAGTGTAAAATCTTTGCCAATATTATGGTTATAGCTTAGCAGCAGGGATTGGTCCCAAATTGTATTATTTCCGTTCGATTCACGGAAGATGCCTTTAGGAGTTGAAATCCCGCCTTTGTTCTGAGAATAATCCTGGTATTCCGTATAGCTGTCATATCCTACACGATAAGAAAGGTTCAGGCTTTTTAAAATCTCATACCTCGCCGACATCTGGCCGAATACCCTTTTTACATTATCATGCGTAAATGAGTTGTATATAGTCCAGCGCGGGTTCTGAATATCATTACCATTACGATAGTACACGGATGAATGATCCAG
>JAFDYH010000162.1:0-3247 GCA_018267535.1 Bacteroidota bacterium | reverse complement strand
GCATTGTTTCCGTAACTGTTACTGGTGGGCGGAGATTTTACGTTGGTAGATACATAGTTTACTGTACCGGAAACTGTTATTTTGTTAGTCAGCTTTGCGGTACCGCCCATACCTATTGAGTTTTTAATCATACCGTTTCCGGGAAGGTAACCCTGGTCATCGGTATAGCTGTAATTCATATTATAATTTACAGCGGGGGTAGAACCGGCAACGTTGATAGAAGTATTGCTCATTAAACCGGTACGGAAGAAATTATGAACACTGTTACGAAACTTATATTCATATTTTGCACCTTTATATTCCGGGAATGCAGTATTCAACCATCCTTTATCATAAGGGTGCGCCACTAAAGCAGGTGGATTGGTAAACTTCGCTCCCCAGTTACTGAAGAAGAGCAGTCCCAGGCTAAGATCAAACCCACCACCATAGCTTTGATTATAATCCGGTAAAACGGCTTTTGTCGCAAATTCGGACTGGGAAACCGTTACTTCATTTTTGCTACGGGTTTTTTGAGTAGAACCATTTTTAGTAGTAATTAATATTACCCCGTTTCGTCCCTGCTCGCCGTATAGTGTAGTTGCACTTAATCCTTTTAAAATACTGATGTTTTCAATATTATTAGGATCAAGATCAAGGAAGCGGCTGGAAGTCTGGTGGCCGTAGGTAAAATCTGCTTGCGCATTTGTACTTGCATCAAATGGCACCCCATCCACAATGAAAAGCGGTTGTGAGTTACCGGTAATGGTACTTACACCACGAATGGTAATATTCGTACCACTACCACTTAAGCCACTCGTGTTTAATATATTTAATCCCGGGGCTTTACCATTTAAAACCCTGGCGATATCACCTTCTGGCCTCAGTTCGAGCGACTCTTTGCCAACAGTCGCGACAGCGTACCCAAGCGCTTTTTTTTCACGCTTGATACCAAAGGAGGTAACAACAACTTCACTCAATGACTGGTCTAACAATTTCAGTGAAGTGTTTACAACCGATAAGCCTCCAACCGGTACTTCTTTGGTTTCGAAACCAACGCCACTTATAATTAAGACAGCATTGGATGGTGCACTGATTTTAAATGTACCATCCGTACCGGCGGTGGTTCCAACTTTCGAATTCTTGATTTTAATGGATGCTCCCGGAATAGGGAGCCCGTTTGGATCAGTAACCTGGCCGGTTACATTGTTTTGAGCCAACACCTGCCGGGCAAAAAGAAAAGAAATCCCCAGCAAGAGCAGTGTCAATTTTCTCATGTGTTTTGATTTTAAAAATGAAATGGCAGTCAGCGTTGTTATAAATTTAGAGTTATATGTAAATAAAATCCTAAATTTTCTATATCATTAGAACATTTTTGATTCCAATCAATGGAGACAAAAAAGAATTTACAAACGCTGCCAAGGTAATAATAAAAAAACCGGTTCAATATGAACCGGTTTTTTTAAAGAATCAATTACCTCTTATTGTTCTGTAGTCCAAAAGATCGCTTTTCATGTTGTCACCTAATGAAAGTTGATGATAAAATTACTGCGCTTAAAGAGGATATATACTCATTTTTTGTTTTTGAGTTTGTTTATCCATATTGGCTAGATTATACTCGAAATAATAAACCAATATTAATAATCTCATAATCAATTTAATACAAATTTAATAAGTAAAGCCTGATAGTCAATATAATGGTTTTCACTTATACTATTGATTATGCTCTTAAGTAGCTTGTAAAGTAAACCTATTTATTGACTCTTAAACGCTCAAAAATGAAAATTAGAAACCCATTTCTTTTAATGCTCGTAATAAGCATGCTATTGTCGCACTTAAATGTTCAAAAGGCGATAACTCTAATCACTCAGGAGAAATTAATTACAAGAAAATTGAGGATCCATTATTACTTGACAAAGTAAAAAATTTTCAGGATGAAGCCGCTAAAAAAGGGATACCCGTTTTTAATTTCGATTCAGAAAAAGAGGGGATTAAATTAAATTCAAGATTCGAAAATTTAAAGACAATATCGCCTGGTGTAGATAGCAGAGTTACGTGTGGCAGTTCTAATGTAAGTATCGCTGCTGTCACTTATTTTGTTAGATATTATGGAAATTGCAATACCTTAGGAAATTATGTCGCAGAAAATACTTGCCTTAAGTTACTTGCTACTCCAGGAGGGTCATTAGTTAGTACAACAAATATTCCGGTGAAAATTACATATGGTTCTATAACTATCAACACCTCAGCAAACACAACTGGCACTGGCCCAGCTTACCTATTATATTTGAATGATTTTACTTTTATCGACTATTGCAATACAGTTGATCCTGTTATTACTTGCACAGTTCAGGTTCGATGCGCAAGCGGTGCCATTACTTCCGGAGATGTTTCTGTAACTGCGCCTACATCAAACAGAAATATTATTTGCAGAAGTATTAGCCCAGCTTTTTTCCAACCTAACATTGGAGGAAATGGCACTGTTGGGTTAAATGGATGGTATCCATGTTCAAATCCCGCATTTAATCCTTGCATAGCTTCTGCAGACGCAATAGAATTTCAGTATAGAAAAGTTGGCGTTACAAACTGGACTACTTACACACTTAGCCCGTACCTATATAATGCAGTTCAAATTTCTATGTTGTCAAGTGGTGATTATGAATACAGGTACAAAAATATTGATTATTCAACCGGAACAACGATTTCCTGCGCCGGAGAATATACCGTGATTAAAACGGTCCATATAAATTAACCAAATACATAAATGCTCTAAAAGTTCATAAAACAGAAAAGAGCTGCATTATTTTCATGATGCAGCTCTTTTCGTAAAAACATAAACTCATTATTGCTTTTGCAATATCAATTTTTTTGCCCCTTGGTTTCCATACCCAGAAGCGTCTATTTCAATTGTTAGAGTTATTGTGCCTGTACAAGAGAACACAAAGCCTGAACCTGAAAGGCTTGAGGCGATATAAGTACCGTAGTCACCGAATTCAACATTTGGAACTGTGGCGGCGCCTGTTTCCGGATCAATATCTACCAAGAGAGGGTTAATCGATGTACCATAAGCAGGATTAGGCCAAACTGCTGATAAATCAATTTGATTATTTCCGGCATCTGTTACCGTTACCAAGTCTCCGGGCGTCCTATCTTGCCAGTCATCTTGTATTACTTTATAAGTGCCGGCGGCAGATCCTGTATAAGCACAAACAGCGGTTGCATCCCAGTTCAATGCCATATTATAGGCAGGAAAAGACTGGAAATTTGTCGG
>JAFDYH010000161.1:7494-13185 GCA_018267535.1 Bacteroidota bacterium | reverse complement strand
TTGGCGGCGGTCTTGGCCTAGTATTTTCTTACCGAATAGAAAAGAAAGAGTTGTTGGATAAAGAAAGCCATTAAGGCTTTTTTAACGGGAAGGCGGAAAATATTTTCAAAAGACAGTCGGGAAGGAGACCTTTAATGATTTCCTTTTTTTAAATCCATTATTCTGTTTCTTTATGAAAGCTATATATGATTGCATCAGCGAATTATAGAGGTTCTCTTAAGTTTATTGCAGTATCATACAGAATCTGGGATTTCAGGTTGCTACTCTTATCGTTTAAAAATCCTTACGTTTTCTCCGCCGGCTGTTTTTACTATATATATACCGCTGGGCAGGTTGCTACAGGCAATATAATTTGTTCCTGGTGATAGGAGAATAGCTTTCATCATTTTTCCATCAATACTAAACAAACGGGCCTGCTGTGTCGAAGGGCTGAATGCTGTAAACCCTGTAGCGACATCTGTTGGATAAACAGAGAAAATATCTTTTTCCAGGTTTGATAATACAATAATACTGGAATAGGAGTACCGGCCATCAATATCAATTTGCTTTATCCTGTAAGTGCCTTTGCCCTCCAAAACATTTTTTTCGGTGTAGCTATAGCTGTTTTCACCATCCCCTTTATCCTCTATTTTCCCAATTGATTGAAAGGTATAGCCGTCAGTGCTTTTTTCTATTTCATAACCAGCTACATTTTGTTCGCTTACATTCCAGGAAAGTTTTGCCTGCTTTAAAGGGTTGAGGTTACCTTTTACACTCAGCCATTTAAGAGGTACAGGTGTACAGGCTGAGCTGGCCAGATAACCCTGGGCAGTGAAATCCAAATAAATACCGCTATACTGCCCTGTGAAATAAGTGAATTTTATCTGGCTTCTATTTAAATAACCAAGTACCAGGGCCTGCGTTTGGCTCATGCTGGCTGGGGCAGGTATGCCGGTAATACCGGAATATTGAGCAGGCCACGCTCCGCCAATATTAGGATTGTCGCTACCGCTACTGTAAAAGAGTGTATTTTGTCCGCTTACTTTTGAATAAATAAAGGTAGAGATCGTAGTCTGGTAGCCATCAAATCCTGATGTGGATACTATTAAACCTTCATCTCCTACCTGTGGGTTAACCGTAGGTGTTGCATGAGAGTTAGGATTAGGGTTGTCAATGACCCCGTCATCATTATTATCCCCGTCTCCGTCAATATCCGACAGTTGCTGTAATGCATTGATGGGCAAAGAAATAAGAGTGCCACTTTCAAAAAAATTAACAGTAAATGTATAATATCTATAGCCAGAACCATTATATAAGATTCCGTTACCGGAAGGGGCACTAAATTTTGGACCATAATCAGGGTTTGGGTCTGCTGTTACGCCATCAGATAATACATTGAGTACATCGATTCTCATATCTACCTGCTTGGTAACATTATTTCCACTTATCACTTTTGTTACACACCCTGCATTGGTTACAATAAGATATGGAGCAACATTGCTGCCAGAACCGTTAACAATCGTAGTGTAAGAAGAGCCTGAAGTAGCGGCAGGAATAGATAACCGTGAAAAAGATGAATTAAAAACACCCAAACCGCTGTTACTATTAAGACAATAACTGGTAGTACTACACTGTGCAAGGGCAACAGCCGGGAGAATAAGACTAGATAAAACTATTACTAATAAAAGGGCAACTACATTACGGGATTTTATCGGGTACAATTTTATTATTCAAAGCCGTTAAGAATCAGCATCATGTACCCTTCCCATACTTTTACGATAAAAGCTGAAGAAGTTATTTAACTATAAACACCTTTTTTAAACTTATTGAAGCGAAACCATTTGTTTACTTGTAAATGTCTTAATGGTTTTAACTTAGTTTTTAATAGGTGCGTATACTAGGTACAGATCTGAGGACAAAGTTAATTTCCGAGGTTACTAATGCAAATTTTCGTAGAAAAATTTCGAAAGATTTATCGCAACTTTCAATCATATTTTACTGGTTTATAAATCTGTGGTTTTTTCTATTAATTAAGTCAGTGAAATATTTTTTTTAATACTTTAAAAAAAATTTCTATTCATAAAAATTATTATATGAATAGAGAACCGATCACTAATA
Source organism: Bacteroidota bacterium (assembly GCA_018267535.1). GTDB lineage: Bacteria > Bacteroidota > Bacteroidia > Chitinophagales > Chitinophagaceae > JAFDYH01. The sequence goes on along the minus strand of JAFDYH010000161.1, from coordinate 11,088 downwards.
AACCGGGTATTTTGTAATTAGCAGGATGGGATTTTAGCTTGGTAAAATATTATCCTTTGATTGTTTCCAGCGCTTTTTTTATTACTTCATCATCAGCATTAAGTAATTCGTAAAAGCCTTCATTCCTCCATCGATACCTGGCAAGATAGGCTTTCAGCCGGCGTTGAAGATCAGTTTTATCTTTTTCAGAAATGTATTTGAGTTCAACAGTGTCTTTTTTTGCAAATGAATTCAATTGATTCCAGACATCAGCAGTGTTATACGTTTTTGCAAAATCACCGGGTGTATTAAATTGTTTGAATTCCTGCAGGTGATTGATATAATAGTTGTACACAAAATTATTAAAGCTCCCGTCGAGGTATAGCCGCGTTACACTATGGCGTATGCCATTTGTATCAATCGATACAAAAATATCCGGCATTATACCGCCGCCGCCATATACCGTTCTGCCGGCCGGAGTTTTATATAATTTACCATTACTTACTTTGTTAGAGTCAGCATAAATCATTTCCCCTGTTTCGTAGCGGTGCCATATTTCGTCCATATACACTTTCTTTCCTTTATCATAAGGACGTTGTATGCTTCTTCCCAGCGGGGTATAATATCTTGCAATGGTTAAACGGATCGCAGCTCCATCACTCAATGAATATTGCTTTTGTACCAATCCTTTCCCGAATGTTCTGCGACCGATAATGGTAGCCCTGTCCCAATCCTGTAAGGCACCAGATAATACTTCGCTTGCACTGGCTGTCAATTCATCTACCAGCACCACCAGTTTACCTTTTTCAAACAATCCTTCTCTTCTTGCACGGAATTCTTCCCTTGGGCTATTGTTACCCTGTGTATATACAATTAATTTGTTGCCATCTAAAAATTCATCTGCCATATTAACTGCTTCACCCATAAACCCGCCGCCATTACCCCGCAGGTCCAAAATCAGTTTATTCATTCCCTGTTTTTGCAAGCCTTCCAGTTTTTCCATAAAATCGTGGTAGGCATTATCGGAAAATTTATTCAGCTTAATATAGCCGGTAGCTGTATCGATCATATAGGCGGCATCGATAGAGGATACAGGAATCATTCCTCTTTTTATTTGAATGATTTGCGGTTTGCCGGTTCTTAAAATATCCAGGGCAACTGTAGAGCCATCCTCACCCCGGATAATTTTTTTTACATCGTCGCTGCTTAAATCTTTTCCGGCAATTGTAGAGTCGTTTACTTTAATGATTTTATCACCTACCTGTAAACCGGCTTTATCACTCGGGCCATTAGGAATTACATAAACAATATTTACGGTATCACTGAAAATATTAAACTCAACACCGATGCCCTCGAATCTTCCCATGATATCATCGGTTACTTCCTGCAGGTTGGAAGGCGGTATATAAACGGAATGCGGATCCAGTTCGCCCACTATATCCTGTATTGCACTTTGCTGCAGTGTGTCCACCCCAATCGAATCCACGTATTTCTGCCGTATTAAATCAATTGTTTCCTGGAGGGCGCCGCGTTTTTCTGTTTTAAAAAAACTCGAACTACCATTCTGGTCTTTCATTTTAAAACCGAAGTACATGCCACCGATCATCACTACCGAAAAGAGGAGTGGGAGCCAAACCTGCAATTTTTTATTACCCATTGTCTGCTGTTTCTTTGTATTTTAATTGCAAAATACCCGTTTTGGAGCAACTTTAAAACCCGTTCTTCCAAAACAACATATCTTATAATAGAATTGTTTTATGGCTGTTGTTAAACTGATCGCGGATAGTGGCGCTACCAAAACGGAATGGTGTTTACTTGGTAATGGGAAAACGAAAAAAATTTTTACACAGGGGATCAGCCCTTATTTTCTTGATACCGGCCAGATCTGCCAGCTACTTGAAAAAGAATTATTGCCGGGGCTCCATACCACGATAGTAAACGAAGTTTATTATTATGGTACAGGTTGTATCAATCCCAAAAATGCAGCTATTGTTAAAAGGGCATTAAGACAGCTTTTTTCCAAAGCAAAATTGTATGTAACCCATGATATGATGGGGGCCGCCAGGGCTTTATGCGGTCGCAAAAAAGGCGTTGCGAGTATCCTGGGAACAGGGTCCAGTTCCTGCTATTACAATGGAAAAACGATTACCCATGCCCGTACGGGCCTGGGCTATGTATTGGGTGACGAAGGAAGTGGCGCTTACCTGGGGAAAAAAGTAATCCAGTATTACTTGTATGATACATTTGATGAGGAGCTAAAAAAGCGCTTTGAAAATACATTTAAAACAAGTTATGCTGCTATACTTGAAAACGTGTATAAAAAGCCTTTGCCTAACCGGTACATGGCAGGCTTTGCTGTATTCCTGGCGCAGAACCGGGGGCATTATATGATTGAAAATATAATTGAAGACGGGTTGAATGATTTTTATTTTGTCCATTTGTGTAAGTACAGGGAAGTCTGGACATCACCGGTTCATTTTGCCGGCAGTGTGGCCTATGGATTTAAAGATGTGTTGAAAGTGCTTTGTCATCAATATGAATTTGAATTCGGAAGGGTATTAAAGAACCCGATGGAAGGGCTAATAGAGTATCATTTAGAAAAGGATGATAGCGTAAAAATTAAAAAGTAAAAAGTAAAATGAATGAGTGTAGTTGCTACCCTGTCAGAAAGCTTAATTTGATTTTTTTAATTACGATAGAAATCTATTCCCAATAATCAGGAACACATGGCTGAATTTATACGAACAACAGAACAGGAGTCAAATTACCAGGACCTGGATAAAATGAATGTGGGAGAGATTCTTGCAGATATCAATGCCGAGGATAAGATTGTGCCGTATGCGGTTGAAAAAGCAATTCCGCAAATAGAAGCGTTAGTGCAGGTTATATCGGATAAAATGCTGGCGGGTGGCCGCTTATTTTATATTGGTGCCGGCACAAGCGGAAGATTAGGTATTGTAGATGCCAGTGAATGCCCACCAACATATGGAGTGCCTTACGGGCTGGTTATTGGTATTATTGCCGGTGGCGAAAAAGCGATAACAAATGCAGTGGAATTTGCAGAAGATGATCAGGAGCAGGGTTGGAAAGACTTGCTGGCTGATCGTGTTTCGGAAAGGGATGTAGTGATTGGTATAGCTGCAAGCGGAACGACACCCTATGTTATCGGCGCTTTGGAAAAATGCCGGCTGAATGGAATTACAACAGGAAGTATTTCCTGCAATGCAAATTCGCCGGTAAGCAACGCAGCGGATTTCCCGATTGAAGTGGTGGTTGGCCCGGAGTTTGTAACCGGCAGTACAAGAATGAAAAGCGGAACGGCCCAGAAATTAGTGTTGAATATGATTTCAACGACAGTTATGATTCAATTGGGGCGGGTAGAAGGAAATAAGATGGTGAACATGCAACTTACTAATGAGAAATTAGTTGACCGGGGAACCAGAATGCTGATGGCGAAAGCGAATATTACTGACTATGAAAAAGCAAAAGAGCTTTTACTGAAATATGGAAGTGTGAAGAAAACAATGGAAAATTATAAGTAATAAGTTTTACGTCTTAAGGCTTGACGAAAAGACTTTCGAGGCGGATTTATTACTGATACCGTAAAACTTAAAA
>JAFDYH010000161.1:5713-7394 GCA_018267535.1 Bacteroidota bacterium | reverse complement strand
ATATATAATTATTATATCCACCCGCAATGGGATGATTTTGGCAGCCGCACCTTATACCTGAAAGTTTTGATAGCCGATTATGCTGAAAAATATGCAGTGATAGAATTGATTGGTGAATGGAATGATGCGATAGAGAATGATATTATGTCGCTGAAAAGAGATGTAATTGAAAAATTTGAGTATGAAGGTATTTACAAGTTTATATTAATTGCAGAAAATGTGCTCAATTTTCATAGTAGTGATAAAGAATATTACGAGGAATGGTATGAAGAAGTGGCGGATGCGAACGGCTGGATAGTGATGCTGAATATGCCGGAAGCAACACAACACGATTTTAAAAAAGCAAAGCTCAACCGGTATGTCGAATTATACGATCTTCCCAACTGGCGAACCTATAAGCCATTTCATCTCTTTAAAAAAATCGACAATGAGCTAACGGCAAGATTGACCTGAACCACCGGGTTGCCTGTTCGCTTATTATCGAATTCTCATTGATTTGCAGCTGGCATATTGCTATTGGATTGTTATTTTGGTTCAAAAGTTTTTGTCATTGTTTCGTCATCCAATACTAAATTTGCTGCAAATTTTTAACCCTCTTTGATTGACGCTTATGAAATGGTCTGAATTCTTCACTTCTTCGGTTGGGAAAAAGCTGGTAATGGGGTTGACGGGATTGTTTCTTATTTCGTTTTTGGTTGTTCATGCTGGTATTAATGCCTGCATATGGGCCAATGATGGCGGTGTGATGTTTAATAAAGCTGCCCATTTTATGGGGGCGACAGTGGTCATCCGTATCATGGAAGTTGGATTGTTTGCCGGTATTTTTATCCATATCATACAGGGCTATGTGCTGGAAGCTACCAATCGTTCCAAAAGGGGAATAGGCTATAAAGTGAACCTGGGTAATAAAGGAAGTAAATGGTATAGCCGCAGCATGGGGTTATTAGGTACGATTCTTCTTTTATTCTTTATTATTCACTGGAAACAGTTTTGGATACCCTCCCGTTTTACTGGTGTAAATGAAACAATGATTGACGGTAAGGAAATGCATAATTTGTTTAACCTGATGCAGGTAACTTTTGCAGAACCCTGGGTGGTGATTGTATATGTGCTGGCCTGTATTTCTTTATTCTGGCACCTGATGCATGGTTTTCAGAGTGCATTCAGGACAATCGGTGTTCATAACGGTCGTTTTCTTAAGATAATTGAAAGTACAGGTATTGTATTTGCAGCAGTTATTTGTCTTGCATTTGCAATGATGCCCGTGAGTATGTATCTGGGTTGGGTAAAATAATTGAGTAAATAATATTTACAACAGACAGCTAACAACTGACATCTGATATATCAAATTATCACATTGCTTTATGTTGAATTCAAAAATTCCTGCAGGGCCTTTGGATGATAAATGGACAGACTATAAAGGTCATTGTAAACTGGTAAATCCCGCCAATAAACGCAAGCTTGAAATTATTATCGTCGGTACCGGTCTTGCCGGTGCTTCCGCTGCGGCTTCATTGGGAGAACTGGGATATAAAGTAAAGGCGTTCTGTTTCCAGGATTCTCCGCGCCGGGCACACTCTATCGCTGCACAGGGAGGTATTAATGCTGCAAAAAATTACCAGAATGATGGGGATAGTGTATTCCGTCTTTTTTATGATACTATAAAAGGAGGTGATTACCG
>JAFDYH010000161.1:5067-5668 GCA_018267535.1 Bacteroidota bacterium | reverse complement strand
TGCAAGGGAATATGGCGGATTATTGAATAACCGTTCATTTGGTGGTACGCAGGTAAAAAGAACGTTTTATGCTGCCGGTCAAACAGGTCAGCAATTATTGATCGGCGCTTACCAGGCTTTGGAAAGACAGGTGGCATTAGGGAATGTAAAGATGTATACCCGTCATGAAATGCTGGATGTGGTAGTTATTGATGGTAAAGCACGTGGCATTATCTGCCGCAACCTGGTGAGTGGCGAACTAGAAAGACATTTCGGTCATGCAGTATTGTTATGCACCGGTGGATATGGTAATGTATTTTATTTAAGTACCAATGCCATGGGCAGCAATGTCACCGCTGTATGGAAAGCCCATAAACGCGGTGCTTATTTTGCAAATCCCTGTTTTACGCAAATACATCCTACCTGTATTCCCGTTACCGGTGATCATCAGAGTAAGTTAACGCTGATGTCCGAGTCGTTGCGAAACGATGGAAGGATATGGGTGCCAAAGAAGCAGAATGATCCCCGCAAGGCGAACGATATACCGGAAGAGGAAAGAGACTATTACCTGGAAAGAAGGTACCCGGCCTTTGGTAACCTTGTTCCCCGCGATGTGGCTTCG
>JAFDYH010000161.1:4324-4914 GCA_018267535.1 Bacteroidota bacterium | reverse complement strand
ACTTTAGTAAGACTGGGAAAAGAAGTGGTGAAGGAAGAATATGGCAACCTTTTCGATATGTATGAAAAGATTACCGGTGAAAACCCATATGAAGTTCCGATGCGCATTTATCCGGCAGTTCACTATACCATGGGCGGCCTTTGGGTGGATTATGAATTGATGACGAATATACCGGGATTGTATTCATTAGGCGAAGCTAATTTCAGTGACCACGGTGCAAACCGGTTGGGTGCTTCGGCACTAATGCAGGGATTGGCCGATGGATATTTCGTTATCCCTTACACCATTGGTAATTACCTTGCTGATGAAATAGGCACTAAACCTATTCCCACTACACACCCTGCTTTTGAAGAAGCAGAAAAAGGTGTGAACGACAGGATAAATACATTGATGAATATTAAAGGTTCTCAATCGGTAGAAAGTTTTCACAAGCGCCTTGGCAAGATTATGTGGGAAAAATGCGGTATGGCGAGAAATGAAAAAGGATTGAATGAAGCTATAAAAGAAATACAGGCATTGAAAGCGGAGTTTTGGCGAGACGTGAAGATTCCGGGTGATATCAGTGAAATGAACCCGGAACTGGATAAAGC
>JAFDYH010000161.1:0-4258 GCA_018267535.1 Bacteroidota bacterium | reverse complement strand
AGTTGTGGGGGCCATTTCCGTGAAGAAAGCCAGACAGAAGAGGGTGAAGCAATGCGCCATGATGATCAGTTTATGTATGTGTCAGCATGGGAGCATGCAGGTGAAAGCAACTGGAACCTGCATAAAGAGGAATTGGATTATGAAGTAATTAAGCCAAGTCAAAGAAATTATAAATAATTAAGAAATTAGGTAATTCAATGAATCGAAGTCTTTCCGGATTCTACAGAATTATCTACTAAACGGGTTGAGTAGATAAAATAATAATAAAAATAATTTCGGCAAAGAAGGCAAAGTAAATTGTCGAATTATCAAATTGAACAATATGGATCACTATTCAATGAATCTTACGCTGAAAGTATGGAAGCAGAAGAATGCCGGAAGCAATGGAAGTTTTGAAACTTATGAAGTAAAAGATATTTCTTCTGAAATGTCTTTTCTCGAAATGTTTGATGTGTTGAATGAAAAACTGATTCATGAAGGGAAAGAACCGATAGCATTTGACCATGATTGCCGTGAAGGTATTTGTGGTATGTGCTCCATGTATATCAACGGTCGTCCGCACGGGCCCTGGCATGGCACTACTACCTGTCAGTTGCATATGCGTGCTTTTAAAGACGGCGATACGATTGTTGTGGAACCCTGGAGAGCAAAAGCGTTCCCTGTTATTAAAGACCTTATGGTTGACAGAACGGCGTTTGATAAAATTATCCAGGCCGGAGGTTATATCTCCGTAAATACCGGGAATGCGGTGGATGGCAATACAATACCGATTGAAAAAGATAATGCAGATAAAGCATTTGCAGCAGCAGCCTGTATTGGTTGTGGCGCTTGTGTAGCCGCCTGTAAAAACTCATCCGCAATGTTATTCGTATCTGCAAAGGTTTCTCATCTCGCACTGTTACCACAGGGCGATCCCGAAAGAAAAACCAGGGTATTGAATATGGTGAATACAATGGACAAGGAAGGCTTTGGCGCCTGTACATTTACGCAGGCCTGCGAAGCTGTTTGCCCGAAAGAAATTTCTGTGACCAATATTTCCAGGCTGAACCAGGAATACCTGGCAGCGGGATTGTCAATTGATAAGTAAAAACGCTGAAATTACCAGAGCCCTTCAATCTGTTGAAGGGCTTTTTAATTTATACCAGAGTCAGTATCTTCCGGAGATTAAAACATGCAATATGCATACCCGTGTTGTCTTTATTCTTAGTACGATCCTATTCTTTTCATGTAAACAAAACGATGCAGTGAAACAGGAAATATATCAATGGCCAAAAAATATAAAACCGCCAGTCGCGGAAAAAAAGCTTCATGAACTAACAGCCCATGGTGATACCCGTATCGATAATTATTACTGGATGAATGATTATTTTAAAAAAGGGCCGGATAGTACTAAAGCAGTTGACTACCTGAAAGCGGAAAATGAATATTGTGATACGATGATGGCCGGTACGAAGGAGTTACAGAAAAAATTGTTCGATGAAATGAAAGGCAGGATAAAAGAGAAAGATGAATCGGTGCCTTACAAGGATAATGGCTATTGGTATTATTCCCGGGAGGAACAGGGGAAACAATATGCCATCTACTGCCGGAAAAAGGACAACCTGCAAGCTCCTGAAGAAATATTGCATGATGGGAACAAAGCGGCAGAAGGAAAATCTTTTTATGATGTACAGGGGCTGGTGATCAGTGATAATAATCAGTTGATGGCTTTCGGCGAAGATGATGTGAGCCGGAGATTATATGGTTTGCGGTTTAAAAACCTTGTGACTGGTGAATATTATCCCGAAACAATCCTCAATACAGAAGGCGGCGCATATGCATGGGCGGCAGATAACAAAACTGTATTTTATATACTTAAAGATGTTACAACACTGCTCGGTTACCAGGTGTGGCGTCACGAAGTAGGAACAGACCCTGCAAAAGATGAAAAAGTATATGAAGAAAAGGATAACAGGCATTACATATCTGTCGGTAGAACTAAATCTAAAAAATATATCATTATTTATTCCGAATTAAGTGAGCAGGAAAGCGAACATCATATTTTGGAAGCTTCGGACCCTAAAGGGAAATTTAAGGTCTTTCAGCCAAGAACAATGGGACTGATTTACGATATCGATCACTATAATGATAGATTTTATATCCGCACCAATCTCGATGCCCCCAATTTCAGGTTAATGGAATGCCCCCTGGATAAAACAACAAAAGAAAACTGGAAAGAAGTAATACCGCATAGAAAGGATGTTTATTTAGCCGGCATTACAATTTTTAAAAATCATCTTGTTTTATCAGAAAGAAAGGAAGGATTGCTGAATATCCGTGTGATTAATCAAACAGATCATTCCGATTATTATATAAAATTTGAGGATCCGGCCTATTATGTGAGTGTAGATATAAACCCTGATTTCAACACTGCAATACTGCGCTTCCACTATACTTCTTTGGTTATTCCGATGTCGGTATATGACTATGATATGGATAAAAGAGACAAAGAGTTGAAAAAGCAACAGGAAGTAGTAGGTGGCTATGACAAAAATAATTATGTAACGGAACGGTTTTTTGCTACAGCCCGTGATGGAGTGAAAGTGCCGGTTTCCATAGTCTATAAGAAGGGAATTGTAAAGGACGGTACAAACCCCTTGTTGCTGTATGCCTATGGTTCTTACGGGTACAGTATGGATGCAACATTCAGCAGTAACCGGCTCAGCCTGCTGGACAGAGGTTTTGTTTACGCCATTGCGCATATACGTGGCGGCCAGGAGATGGGCCGGGAATGGTATGAGGATGGAAAAATGATGCATAAGAAAAACAGCTTCTTTGATTTTATTGATTGTGCTGAATTTTTGATAGAAGAAAAATATACATCTAAGGAGCATTTGTATGCAATGGGTGGTAGCGCGGGGGGGTTATTAATGGGCGCAATCACCAACCTTCGTCCCGACTTATGGCATGGAGTAGTGGCGGCAGTTCCTTTTGTGGATGTAGTTACCACTATGAGTGATGAAAGTATTCCATTGACAACCGGTGAATACATGGAATGGGGTAACCCTGCCAATAAAGACGAATACTTTTACATGAAATCGTATTCACCGTTGGATAATGTAGAGAAGAAAAATTATCCCAACCTGCTGGTGACTACAGGGCTGCATGATTCGCAGGTACAATATTTTGAACCTTCAAAATGGGTGGCGAAAATGCGGGAAATGAAAACGGATCACAATATACTGTTGCTGCATACCAATATGGATGCCGGTCATGGCGGTGCTTCTGGCCGGTTTAATTACCTGAAAGAGGTGGCGCTGGAATATGCGTTTATGCTGGCGCTGGAGAACAGAACTAAGATTTAACGGACCTGGATGAGTAGCATATATAAACAGTTTTTTGTTGGGATAATATTATCTATTAGTAGCAGCTGTTTTTCACAGGAAAAAGATTTGAATACAGAAGAAAAAAGATTGCTGAAGATCTATTCCCACCTTGTAAGTATGTCTTATGGATCAGGATCTGACTCCTTAAATAATTCTTCTGATGAATTCTCAACGGAGATAAGAAAATTTATTGAACACAACCCTTCAACACTAATTTATAATTTCCCTTTATTAAGCGGTGCGCTTACTATTACTACTTCAAAAGATGGCCGGCTTCGTATTTACAGCTGGGATACCTGGACCGGAGGAACTATGCATTTTTTTAACCAGATTTATCAATATAAAGACAATGATAAGGTCTTTACAAATACACCTGTGCCTGAAGAGGATAATCCTGGCGGATTTTGTTCTGAAATTTATTCAATCAGTATAAATAAAAGAAAATTCTACCTGGCCGTCTCCAATGGGATATATTCAACGAAAGACGCTTCCCAGTCAATTTCTGTGTACACTATTACTGAAAATAAACTAACAGACACTACCAGGTTGTTTAAAACAAAATCGAAATTTTTAAATACAATTAGTATCGAATACGATTTTTTTAGTGTGGTGGACAAACCGGAACGTCCAGTAGAACTTATAACCTATGATGACCAGTTTAAAACGATTTATATCCCGGTTGTAAATCATAAACAACAGGTAACGGACAATAACCTGATTTATCAGCTTAAAGGCAACTACTTTGAATTTACAGGCATTGGGAAAAGCAAACAAAAGTCGAAATCCGGGTAGCCCTTAATTCACTATCTTTTTTTCATTTTCAGATATCTCCATTGATTTTGTCGATGATTCCTGCCATAAAACGGGCGTATATACAATAAAACGCTGATTTT
>JAFDYH010000160.1 GCA_018267535.1 Bacteroidota bacterium | reverse complement strand
CCTGCTTTTACCAGCATTCTTCCGCCTTCTCTGGGTAGGGTCTTTAACCATTTAATAGAATTTTTATAACTGCAATGTTCGCTCCACATTCCCGAAAAAGCACACAACTCATTAAAATTGGGTGTACGTCCGAGTTTCTTTTTTATCAATTCAAATTCTTCCTCAGTGAGGCGGAGCTGTTGCGCGGTTTTTACGGTTATTTCCATTTGTATTTCTCGTTTCTGCTAAAAGATTCCGTTGGGGAATAAATTGAAATAGCAAATTTACAAAGTATCAGCAAAGGCTTATCGCTCAAGTTGTCAACTTTTTATAAATAAAATGATACTTTGTGTGCATAAAATTGAAACTGTTTGGATTATTTTTTATTTGCAGCCTATCTTCTCCTGTTTTGCTGGATTGTTACTAAAATCAGTTTTTTTACCAATTCCGGCTTTACTAAATCGCAGGTAATTATTTTATTTCTGTTGAAAGTAATGGCTGGTATATTATATGGTTGGGTTGGAATTTATTATGGAGAAACTGCTATGATGGTGGACACCTGGGGTTACCATTACTGGGGCTTGCAGGAATACAAACTTCTTCAAACTCATCCCGGAGAATACTTCTCCAATATTTTTTACAACTCATTTGAAGGAGGATATTACAAATTCTTATCGGGTCATGATTCATTCTGGAATGAATTAAAAGCAAAGCTTGTTATAAAGCTCGTTTCTATATTTGATATTTTCAGCTTCGGCAACTACTATATTAATATTATCTTTTATTCATTTATTAGCCTGTTCGGCCCATTTTGTCTATACCGTGTAATGAAAGATTTGTTCCCGGGTAAAAATGTTCAGGTAATCATTGCTACTTTTCTGATTCCATCATTTATCTACTGGTCAAGTGGCATACATAAAGAAGGGTTGATCTTCATGGGGTTAAGTTTAGTTATTTATAGTTTTTACTTCTCTTTTAAATTGAAGAAATTCAGTTTAAAGCGGATCATTTATATTGTGGCAGGCCTTTTTCTTTTAACAATGCTTCGAAACTTTCTTCTTATCATCATCGTCCCTGCCCTCATTGCCTGGTTCATCACTGTAAAGTTTGACAAAAGTGCTCTTAAAGTATTCAGCTTTGTATATCTCTTTTTTGCAGTAGTTTTTTTTACCGCAAAATATATTAGCCCGGCACTGGATTTTCCCGGTGCAGTAGTTTCAAAACAAAGGGAATTTCTTGCTATGTATGGAGGATCTATGGTTCCTGTCGAAGAGTTAAACCCTACTACCTGGGGGTTTATAAAAGCTATTCCACAGGCTTTTACTTTGTCAGCATTACGGCCCTACCCCAGCGATGTAAAGCATATTTTATCAATGGCTGCAGCTATTGAAATTGACTTTATATTACTTCTTTTTATTCTCTTTATCTTTTGTAGAAAGAAAGAAACTGTGGACAAGGGATTTCTATATTTCTGCATTTTCTTTTCTTTTACAACTTTACTTTCGATCGGGTATACTGTGAATTTTATTGGTGCAATAGTCAGGTACAGGTGCCTACTGCTTCCTTTACTTGTCACACCCATTATTGCCCTTACAGATTGGAAAAAACTAAAACGCATTCTTTCTTTTTAATATTAAGTTCCAAAGCAACTAAATAAAAACAATCGTTTAATTTACAGATACTTAAACAAAAAAATATATTCAAATTATATTATTTACAAATATGAATGAATAGTTCATATTTGTAAATAATATTCAAAGTTTTCAACAAATTATACAATATTTACAAAAAATAGCTTTGTTTTGACTGCATAATCGTAGATTCGCAACAGATCGATTGCTTCCCGCCCAAAAACTATTCACATATAATTTTTTATTAATACAATAAACCGATAAATCATGTCTATCGCTAAACTGGAGTACATCTGGCTTGACGGTTATAAGCCCACACAAAGCCTGCGTAGCAAAACAAAAATCGAAAAAGATTTCAGCGGCAAATTAGAAGATTGCCCAATGTGGAGTTTTGATGGTTCCTCAACTGAACAAGCACCGGGTGGTTCTTCTGACTGCCTGTTAAAACCTGTTTTCATCGTAAAAGATCCCCAAAGAAAAAATGGATATCTTGTTATGACTGAAGTTTTAAATGCTGACGGTACTGCGCATGTTAGTAACGGCCGTGCAACAATCGAAGACGATGATAACGACTTCTGGTTTGGTTTTGAGCAGGAATATTTCCTTTGGGACACAAAGACTAATAAACCTCTCGGATTTCCTGCAGGCGGTTATCCTAGTCCGCAAGGTCCTTACTACTGTTCAGTTGGCGCTAATAATGCTTATGGCAGATACATAATCGAAGAACATTTGGATGCCTGCCTTGACGCCGGTATCAATGTAGAAGGTATCAATGCGGAAGTTGCCACCGGTCAGTGGGAATTCCAGATTTTCTCAAAAGGTGCCAAACAAGCCGGTGACCAGATTTGGGTGGCTCGCTATATACTTGAAAGAATCGGAGAAAAATATGGTGTAGCAATTAACTGGCATTGTAAACCACTGGGCGCCCTTGACTGGAATGGAAGTGGTATGCATGCTAACTTCTCTAATTCACTATTGCGAAATGCGGGTAAGAAAGAAATTTTCGACAAGGTATGTGAAGCTTTCCGTCCTGTAGTAAAAGAACATATTGAAGTTTATGGTGCTGACAATCACTTGCGCCTTACCGGTAAACATGAAACGGCTTCTATCCATGATTTTTCTTACGGCGTTTCTGACCGGGGAGCGTCTATACGAATTCCGGTTGCTGTACCAGCAAGAGGATGGAAAGGATATTTGGAAGATCGTCGTCCTAATTCTGCCGCAGATCCTTATAAAGTAGCTGCTCGCATTATAAAAACTGTGAAAACAGTAAAGGCATGATCTGAATTGTTTTATACACTTACGAAATAAATCCCCCATCTGCAGATGGGGGATTTATTTCGTAAGACAACGTTTTGTTCCCAGGTTTTCACCAACACAGCATATCCTGTCATTTTTTATTAATCTATATTTACGATGTCAAAAAAAGAATTCAGCTATGTCGATACGATTTGATGCAATCAAGAACCTGAAAAATCCAATCCCTTCAAAGGCCCCAAGTACACCGAAAATCACGGCTATTTTTGGAGAAAATGTCTTTAATACCCAAACTGCGCGTAAGCATCTCAGTGATGAAGCTTTTAAAAGCCTGCAAGCTTCTATAAAGGCAGGACAGAAATTAGACCGTAGCGTAGCCAACCAGATTGCAAATGGTATCAGGGCCTGGGCTGAATCCAAGGGCGTTACACACTTTACTCATTGGTTTCAACCCTTAACTGGTACAACAGCGGAAAAACATGACTCTTTCTTTACGATAAAAAGCGATGGCACTCCTATTGAACAATTCGATGGCGATGCATTGATTCAGCAGGAGCCAGACGCATCTTCTTTTCCAAGCGGCGGGCTTCGTGCAACTTTTGAAGCAAGGGGCTATACAGCATGGGATCCCTCGTCTCCTGCCTTTATAATGCAAATCGGTCAGCAAGGCGGTACATTATGTATTCCGACTATCTATGTTTCTTATACTGGTGAATCTTTGGATTACAAAGCACCGCTGCTGAAAGCTGTGGAAGCTTTGAACAAAGCTGCTGTTGAAGTTTGTAATTATTTCGATAAAAATATTTCAAGAGTTACACCAACACTTGGCTGGGAGCAGGAGTACTTTGTAATTGATGAAGGATTATTTAATGCAAGGCCGGACCTGATTCTTTGTGGTCGTACCGTATATGGCCATAGCTCAGCCAAAAACCAACAGTTAGAAGATCATTATTTTGGCTCTATACCGGAACGGGTATATGCCTATATGAAAGATTTCGAAGAAGAATCTTATAAACTGGGTATCCCTTTACGCACCCGCCATAACGAGGTAGCACCAGCGCAGTTTGAATGCGCCCCGATTTATGAAGAAGTAAACCTGGCTGTTGATCACAATACTTTATTGATGGATGTGATGGCCCGCGTAGCTTCTCATCATAATCTGCGTGTTCTGCTCCATGAAAAACCATTTGCGGGAATCAACGGAAGCGGGAAACATAATAACTGGAGTATGGCCACAGACACCGGTGTTAATCTTTTGGCACCTGGTAAAACGCCAAAGACCAACCTGATGTTCCTGACTTTTTTTGTAAATACGATTAAAGCGGTTCACGATTATGCAGATATACTGAGGGCGGCCATTGCATCCGCACCTAATGATCACCGTTTGGGTGCCAATGAAGCACCTCCCGCTATTATATCTGTATTTATTGGTCAAGACCTTACCAAGGTTTTAGAAGATATTAAAGAAAGAGTCGGCGATAAATTCGATGAGCAGGATGAAAGTATGCTGAAAATTGACATTCATAAAAGCATACCGGAATTATTACTGGATAACACGGACCGCAACCGCACTTCTCCTTTTGCATTCACCGGAAATAAGTTTGAATTCCGTGCTGTTGGCTCTTCCGCGAATTGTGCCAACCCGATGACTGTTCTCAATGTAATCGTTGCAGAAACACTCAAACAATTTAAAAACGATGTAGATGCCCTGATAGAAAAAGGAGAGAAAAAAGAAATTGCTATCATGCACACGATCCGGGAGTATATTGTTAAAAGTGAAAAAGTATTGTTTGAAGGAGATGGTTACAGTGAAGAATGGGAAAAAGAAGCCGAGAAACGAGGGCTGCCAAATGTAAAAACAACACCTTTAGCCCTGGATGCCATGGTAACGGAAAAAGCTTTCAATTTATTTGAAAGCAATAATGTTTACAGCAATATAGAACTGGAGGCAAGACATGAGATTGAACTGGAGAAATACATAAAAAAAGTTCAGATTGAAAGCCGGATTATGGGCGAATTGGCAACAAGTCACATTTTACCAGCGGCGATTCGTTACCAGAATACACTGATCAGTAATATTAGGGGGTTAAGAGATCTGGAATTACCGGAAACTGCGTATATCAATCAAAAGCAAATCCTCGATAAAATTTCTGAATTGATTAATAAAACAAGCGACCTTGTGGAAAAAATGATTACGGCCAGAAAGGTTTGCAATGCTATCGATAATACAAGAACGAAAGCCATCGCTTATCAAAGCCAGGTAAAGGACAGTTTTTTTGACCCTATCCGGTATAATGTTGATAAACTGGAACTTTTGATAGATGACAAAGAATGGTATTTGCCTAAATACAGAGAAATGCTATTTTTGAGATAAATTATTAAGAATTTCTAGCTTCGAAGACTGACAAGGAGAAGCGGCCCTTCCGGGAAACTGGAAGGGTTTTTTATTTTATTCGCTTTTAGCAATTTGTTTTACAAAGTTTTACATATTTATTTTTTAACGCATTTCATTCTTATTAGCTCTTCGTCAACAGCTATGTACTTTGCCGGATTGTCAATTTATCAGGGCAATGATGTTGCACCATCAAAATGGGGCAAATGCCGGCGAAGTCAACAACTACTATTTTCAATACATAAACTATATACAGTTAATGATTAACAGATCAGCCGCTAACCGCTACTAATATACCTTGTTTCAATAAGCTTTGAAGGCTTCTTACATATCATAATAGATTCTCATTGTTCAATACCAGACTTCATTCTGCTTAAATTTGTACAAAGAGAAGTAATGAATTACTCCGTAGATACTTCCCGGATTGCACTAAAGCCGATAAAGGTTACCTTTTTTGAAATGTATGAAAAACCAAAAGAAATTCCTTCAGAAAAAGAAAATGTCGAATTCCAGCTTTTAAGAAAACCTGTTGACCCGGATATCTATTTACACTATTATTCAGAAGTAGGAAAAGAACATTTCTGGTTAGACAGACTGGTAATGCCCAAAAATGAATTATCGGATCTGATTAATGCGCCCAATATAGATATTTATATAATGAAGGTCGGAAATCAATCTGCAGGTTATGTAGAATTTATTGTCGATAAAAAATTTACGGAAATTCTTTACTTTGGAATAATGCCGGCATTTATTGGAAAAGGGTTAGGTAAATACGCATTAGACTGGGCCATCAACAAAGCCTGGAGTTATAACCCCCAATGGATTCAGTTAAACACCTGCGAACTGGATCATCCGCATGCAATACATAACTACAAGAAAAGAGGCTTTAAGGAAACGAAAACAGAAATTCATCAGCGAAAAATATTCATATCATAATATGCAATCAAAATGGTTTGAATGATCAAATATCAACTGACCCTTCAAACCATTTACTGATTGAGACCTGCACTAATACTTTGTCAACTCCGGTTGCACTTCATCAATATATGCAAGTATTCCTCCTTTCAGGTTATACAGGTTTGTAAACCCGAATTTATCCTGCAATTCCTGCACCGCCTTGGCACTGCGCCCACCTACTTTACAATGAATAACGACCTTTCTATCTTTGGCAATACGGTCAGCATTAGCCGAAACCGTGCCCAATGGTATTAATTCAGCCCCAATATTCACAATATCATATTCATGCGGTTCCCGGACATCAATCAACTGAATTGGTTCACCCTTTATTTGCCAATCATATAGCTCACTGACTGTTATTTCCTTCACAGCTGTTTTTTCGTTTGGTTTTAATCCGCAAAATTGTTCGTAATCGATCAACTCCTTTATTGTTGGGTTCGTACCATTTAATGGATTGGCAGGGTTACGTTTGATTTTAAATGTTCTTGACTCAAAATTCAATGCGTCAAAAATATAAAAACGCCCATTCAGCAATTCACCGACACCGGTAACTACTTTGATTACTTCCAGTGCCTGCAGACTGCCGATAATCCCAGGCAACACACCCAATACACCGCCTTCTGCACAACTGGGAACAAGACCCGGTGGCGGAGGTGTCGGGTATAAATCGCGATAATTCGGCCCTCTCTCCCCTTTTTGATTTACATAATTGAATACAGACACCTGCCCTTCAAACTGGAATATCGAAGCGTAAACATTTGGCTTATCTAACAATACACAGGCATCATTTACTAAATAACGCGTTGGAAAATTATCGGTACCATCTGCAACAACATCATACTGCCTGATAATACTAAGTGCATTTTCTGATGTTAGCCTGGTATTATGTACAACTATATCGATATACGGATTTAATGCTTCCAAACGATTACGGGCAGCTTCTGCTTTTAGTTTTCCGATTTCGTCTACCCCAAATAAAACCTGACGCTGAAGATTGCTGTCATCTACTACATCGAAATCAACAATACCAATTGTACCGACGCCGGCTGCGGCCAGGTATAACAATACAGGGCTTCCCAATCCTCCGGAACCAATCACCAGGACTTTCGCTGTCTTTAATTTCTTCTGCGCTTCCAGCCCGAAATCAGGAATTATAATATGCCTGTCGTAACGGGCCAGCTCTTCCCTTGTAAATTTTATGTTGTCAGTTAGCATATATTTCTATTTTTTTAAAATGCTGATTATAAATTACCTCCTGCGATTGCAGGAACAATACTGATTACTGAATCTTCTTTCACTGCCGTATTTTCATTCTGCAGGTCACGTATATCATCATCTCCAACAAATACATTTACAAAAGAGCGAATCTTTCCTTGCTCATCCAGTAAATGTCTTTTCAAGTCGGGATAATTGAAAGAAAGATCATTCACTATATCCTGTATACTGGCTGCATTTATAGTGAGCTTTGCTGTGTTATTTGCAAACTTTCTTAATGGTGTCGGGATAATTACTGTCGCCATGATATGTTTTAATTTAATTGTTGTATTAATACTTTTTCTTCTTCAAATTGTTGCTGTTGGTTTAATTGCCAGGAGCGGATATGATCAAATTCATTATTCATTACTGATAAAATGATGTAGGAAAAATAAGGCTGCGCCGCTACCCTGTCATGTTCCGAAGGAATAGCCGGATGGTTAGGATGTGAATGATAAACACCCATTAACTGCAAATTATTTTCATCTGCAAATTGTTCTGCCTTTAAATAATCTTTTGCAGAAATCATAAACCGTCGTCTCTTATCGCCTTCCTTTGCATTATCAACTACCTGTATTTTTATAACAGTACGGCTGTCGCTATCTTCTTTTCCAAAGAGAAATCCACAACACTCATCCGGAAACGTCCTAACTGCATCGTTAATCATTTCATCCAATGGTTTTTGTTCTATAACAAGCATAGTTTTATAAAAGTTTTCTTATTACTTCACTGTATTTATCCGCATTATCAGGAAGCATCGTTACTACGGTTCCTTCATCCAGTTTTTCCGCAACCCTGAGAGCTCCGGCGATATTCGCTGCAGAAGAAGGGCTTAGAATTATTCCTTCATATTTTGCCACTGCCTTCAGCATTTCATAAGCTTCTTCTGTACTTACCTCAAAGTTTTTATCCGCAACACCTGGATCATATATAGAAGGCACAATCGCAGTTTCCAGGTGTTTCCAGCCTTCCATACCATGCAACGCCGAATCAGGCTGAAGAGAGATCAATTGAACAGAAGGGTTTAATTCCTTGAGCTTTCTTCCTGTACCGGTAAATGTGCCCGTAGTTCCAAGGCCTGCCACAAAATGTGTGATGCCGGGTAAAGCATTAAAGATTTCAGGAGCTGTAGTAAAATAATGCGCTTTCCAGTTATTATCGTTTTTGTACTGGTCGGCATAAAAATATTTACCCGGGTTTTTTGCCACCAGTTCTTTTGCTGCATCCTGTGCGCCATCGGTTCCTTCAAACCGTGAAGTCAATATAATTTCCGCACCAAGTGATTGAAGAATTTCTTTTCTTTCTTTCGAAGCATTTTCCGGCAGGCAAAGCACAACTTTAATTCCCAACTTTGTCCCTATTGCTGCATAAGCAATTCCTGTGTTGCCGCTTGTTGCATCCAGCAAGGCATTTTGCTGGTTCAGTTCGCCGCTTTCTATGGCGTTACGGATTATATTAAATGCCGGGCGACATTTTACACTACCAGATAATTGCTTCCATTCTTCCTTTGCAAAAAGATGAACATTCTTTTTGGAAAATATTTTTCGTAAAGGTCGCAAAGGGGTATTCCCTACCTGCTTTACCACCTCGCTAAGCTTTGACTGTATGGAAGCAACAGCCCTATTTTCGGTTACTATCATATTCAACAAAAAAGCCCCATCAGATGGAGCTTCTATTTTTTTATTTTGAAACAGTTCCCTGTTTTAAATTATTAGGTTACCGCCCACCGGAATAACCCTCCATATGCTGTGTGCAACAACATGTACAACAACAGAGAGTATTTACGGTTTGGAATTTCATTGTTAAATATCAGTCCACAAATATGGTAAACTTTCTTTATTATACCAAACCGGCAGCTTGGTTTCCTGTCTTAATCCAGACATTTAACAAATATTAAATGGCCTTCCAGAATGGTAATTCGTTCACAGGGTTAAGGCCATTAACCGATTTTAACCAGCCATATGTGTTATTTCCGTTTGTAATAACAAGAAAATCAGCCGGTACACTGATTCCATAGCGAAGAATCTGTTCCAGTACCGGCATATCTATTTTTGTATGTGGTGATTTACATTCAATAAGCATCCAGGGCTGGTGATGACTATTATATATAAGAATATCAAATCGCTTTTTTAACTCCCCCAGATAGATTTCTTTTTCTATTGCTATTAAAGAGGCAGGGTACTTCAATCCCTGCACCAGGTATTGTATAAAATTCTGGCGCACCCATTCTTCATCCGTTAAAACAAGCCATTGCTTCCGGATCGGATCAAAAATAAAAGTCTCCTCGTTTTCTTCTTTTATCCTGAATGTTGGTTCCGGGTATTCTATAGTAATCATCACGACTGAGGTTCGAGGTTTATAATTATTATCCTGACTTTATTACTACCATTTTTTCTTTCGCACCTGCCCGATGAATATCAGAATCGGGGTACCTCTTATTCATTGTGTCCCTTATTTAATATCACCAACAACATCCTTACAAGTACAAGATCAGGCTGAGTCCGTCGGGCCCTGTTATCTCCGGCGAAAATAAATGTTTTAAATTGCGTTGAATATAATTCAATACATGAAGACAAAAGAAGAAATTGTTCAGAACTGGCTGCCAAGATATACCGGTGAAAAACTTGAAAATTTTGGAGAGTATATCCTGCTAACTAACTTCAGCAATTATGTTCAGCTATTCGCAGAATGGAATAAAACGAAAGTAATTGGCGCAGATAAACCTATGCAATGCGCTACTGCAGATGACATTACTATTATAAATTTCGGGATGGGTAGCCCTACGGCAGCTACTATCATGGATTTATTAACGGCTATCGAACCTAAAGCTGTTTTATTCCTGGGTAAATGCGGAGGGTTGAAAAAAAGAAATAAAATCGGTGATTTAATTCTACCGATTGCGGCAATACGGGGTGAAGGTACTTCTAATGACTATTTTCCGGCCGAAGTACCGGCGATGCCGGCCTTTGCTTTACAAAAGGCGGTATCCACTACTATACGGGATAATGGCGTAGATTACTGGACAGGTACTGTTTATACAACAAACCGAAGGGTTTGGGAGCACGATGAAGATTTTAAAAATTACCTGCAAAAAATCAGAGCCTACGCAATTGATATGGAAACCGCAACCATCTTTACAGTTGGTTTCTATAATAAAATCCCAACAGGTGCCTTATTACTGGTAAGCGATCAACCGATGATACCGGAAGGAGTAAAAACTGAATCCAGTGATAAAAAAGTAACAGAAAAATTTGTCGAAACCCATTTAAAAGTGGGCATCGATTCTTTAAAACAATTAATTAATAATGGGCTCACGGTCCGGCATCTTCGCTTTTAAATTAGTACAATAATGAAGGCCTTCTTTGTTCTTGGGGTAACCCTGTTATCAATCCTATCCAAGGATGGATGTCATAAAACCAAAAACACATCTTTTAAAGGAAG
>JAFDYH010000015.1:18456-32992 GCA_018267535.1 Bacteroidota bacterium | reverse complement strand
ACCAATATCAGTGAAAGCACTGCATAAATGATCCATTTTTCATTGCTCATTACAGAATATAATTCCTGGTTCTGATCATACCTCGTTTGAACCTTATATTGTTTATCGCTAAAAATAGATGCGACCTTTTTTTTCATATTATCCGCATCGGATGGATCGTTGATTGCAATTTCAAGGCCATTATACTCATCTTTGCCCATACCCATTAATCGCTTTACAAACCCGATATTCGTAATTGCATATTTATTGTCAAAATCCTGCTGTATTACAAATGTTCCGGAAGCGGTAACAGCGCTGGAGCTGATAGACTGCATCGGATCCAATTGTTCACTATCATTTTTCCTCGGTAAATAAACGGTTAAAGGAAAAATATTTCTGTCCGTTTGTATTCCCACGGCACTTTCTATGCCCGACCCTAATACCAATAACGCGGTATCCTCATTTCCTAAATTATAATTACCTCTTATAATACTATTCGCAATACCCGTTACATAGCGATAGTTTTCGTCCACCCCTTTTAAATACACAAGGCATTTGGATTCTCCATTTTGCAACAAAGCTTTCTCTTCCGCTACCAGTGAAAAGTTCTTAATTCCCGCAAGACCTTTTAGCTTTTGCAATTGGGCTTCTGTAATTGTTATCGTTTTTCCCGAAGCGGGCATCACTTTAAGATCAGTATAGAAGGAAGAGTATAGTGTTTTCACCAGGCCTTCAAAGCCATTGAATACGCTCAATACAAGGATCAATGCTGCCGTACCAATGATGATAGCAACGATGCTGATCCATGCAATGATATTAATAGCGTTCGTTGATTTCTTCGCTCTGAAATATCGCCAGGCAAAAAGAAGTTTAAGATTCAATGCTGGGGTTTTAAAATCGCGGTTTATGATTTATCCGCAGAAGGCGGTTTTTCTTCATTTATTTTTTTAAACAATTCTTCCATCCTGAACACATTATCCAATGTATCATCATAGAAAAATTTGAGTTCGGGTATACGCCGCAGTTGCTGCCTAACTCTCGCCGCCAGTTCTTTTTTTATTTCCCAGGCCCGGTCTTCAATTTTCTTTAGAACCGCCGCTGCGTCTTTTACCTGGAACAAACTAAGGTATATCCTTGCTTCCAGCAAATCGGGTGTTATTTTAACAGAACTTATTGAAATCATCCCCCCCTCGATCATCGACAAGCCTAATCTCCTGAAAATGTCATTGATTTCTTCCTGTATCAGGCCACCCACCTGCTTTTGCCTTTTTCCTTCTTCCATATCTTAACTATTATGTTCGCTGTAAAATTAGTTACTTTGCGCCGTTTAAGCCACTCTAGCAAAGAATGAAAAGATACTCCCGGATTTTTAGTTACCTGAAAGATTATAAAGGCAAGATTGCTCTCTATTTTTTGAACACTCTATTGTCCATCATATTTTCCATCGTATCATTTGGTATGTTGTCTCCTTTTTTCGATCTTATTTTTAATGGGGATGCCAGCAAGTTTCAAAAAAAAGCGGATAACCCAGCTATGGAATACCTGCGCTCCCTGATGGTAAGCCAGGTAGAACACCTTAATGCAATCGGGGCCTTAGCCCTTATTTGTTCGATCATTGTTATTTCCATTTTTCTTAAAAACCTGTTTCTCTACCTGTCTTATTACATACTGAATCCTTTAAAAAATGAAATCGTCAATAAGTTAAGGTCCGAACTTTACAATAAAATCTTATTACTTCCAATTGGTTTTTTTACAGAAAAGAGAAAAGGCGACCTGATCAGCCGCGCTACAGTTGACATAGCAGAAGTGGAAACATCCATGGTTGGCGCCCTTGAAGGCTGGATAAGAGATCCGTTAACAATAATTATCACTTTTGCCGTACTCTTTTACATAAGTCCACAATTAACTATTGCCATATTATTATGTATACCGGTTGTTGGTTTTATACTGGGACGTATTTCAAAAGCTTTAAAAAAACAATCTAATAAAGCCGCTATAAAAAATGGAGAGTCTTTGTCTATAATGGATGAAACATTGAATGGCCTGCGGGTGATTAAAGCATTCAATGTGGAACCTGTTTTGAAAAACCGGTTTGAAAAAATCAATGATGAATTATTGACAGCGAAAAATACAATTAGTCGCCGGCGCGACATGGCTTCCCCCATGTCAGAATTTCTTGGCGTACTCGTCTTCGCTGGCATTTTGTGGTTTGGCGGGCAATTGGTTTTAGGAAAAGAAATACCACTTTCCCCTTCTACATTCCTGGCTTATCTGGCTTTGTTCTATAATATTATTAACCCGGTAAAAACTTTATCAACCTCTTTCAGCAATATGCACAAAGGTTCCGCAGCTATTGAAAGAATTGAGGAAATATTAAAAACCCCCCAAACTGTTGATGATAATCCTAACGGGAAAAAGATTAACTCCTTTAATGATAAAATTGAATTCAGGAAAGTTCGTTTCGCCTATGATGATGCAGTTATACTAGATGATATTAACCTTATTATCGAAAAAGGAAAAACAATTGCTTTAGTAGGATCATCTGGCGCCGGCAAATCAACATTAGCAGACCTTGTTCCCCGATTTCATGATGTTACTTCCGGTGAAGTATTAATCGATGGAATCAATATCAAAGATTATTCATTGCAGTCAGTTCGTGGGCTGATGAGTATTGTGACACAGGAACCGATTTTATTTAATGATACGATTGCCAATAATATCGCACTGGGTCATCCGGAAGCAACAAAAGAACAAATTATCGAAGCGGCGAAGATTGCCAACGCTGATAATTTTATCATGAATAAAGAAGGAGGTTATAATAGTAATATCGGCGACCGCGGCAGTAAATTGAGTGGTGGAGAAAGGCAACGCCTAACTATTGCAAGAGCAGTTTTAAAAAACCCTCCTATACTCATCCTGGATGAGGCTACTTCATCTTTAGATACCGAAAGTGAACGTTTGGTACAAGATGCAATAAACAATATGATGAAGAACAGGACCAGTATCGTTATCGCCCACCGCCTATCCACTATCCGCCATGCGGATGAGATTATTGTTTTACAAAAAGGAAAAATTGTAGAACGGGGTAACCATAATGAATTGATTGCGCAAAGTGGTTTTTATAAAAGATTGGTGGAAATGCAGGAGGTAAAATAAACCCCTAATCCCCTAAAGGGGAATTAAAATCGTTTTACTAATAAATTACCTGCCGCATCGATTGACTTGCATTTATGTAATCAACTATCGCATTAATTTCAGCATTTGTCAAATCAGGAAATGCCTGCATCATAGAACCAAATTCTTTCTTTAGATTTTTTGTGTACCCATTTGTTGACATAAATTTTGCCGGGTTTCTTATCCAATTATAAAGTTCTGTTCTATCGCTCCATGGCCCTCTTTCTTCCAAACTCATTAAAGCGGGCCCCGTACTATTTTTGAATATCAGATGACAAGATGCACACTTTCCATCAAATAAACTCTTTCCGAGATAAACTGATTTGCTGGCAGTAACAAATTCAGTATTTACATCTCTATCTATAAACGTTGATTGATTTTGTCTTACTATTTCTGTTGCTACTATTTTATCAATAAAATAATATCCTATCAGCAAAGAAAGCGAGAGCAACATAGCATAGATAATAGAATTTACCTGCTTGTTTACTCCACAAATTGTCTTTGTCAACCTTTTATTTTCTTTATCCAGGCATCAATTTTTTGTTCTAATAGATCTAACGGCATACTTCCGTCTTTCAAAACCTGGTCGTGAAAATCTGCAAGGTTAAACTTATCACCTAATTCTTTTTCCGCTTTTGTTCTTAATTCACGGATTTTCAAAGCGCCGACTTTATATCCCAAGGCCTGCCCGGGAATAGCCATGTATCTTTCGATTTCAGCAGTTGCTCCCTGTTCGCTGATAGCTTCATTATCCATCATGTATTTAATAGCGTCTTCTCTGGACATTCCTTTTTCGTGAATAGCTACATCCACTACTAATCTTATTGCACGATGTATTTCGTCACCCAGGGCGCCCATATACTGGTAAGGATCTGTATATAAACCCAATTCTTTTCCTAAACTTTCACAATACAATGCCCAGCCTTCCACATAAGCGTTTTGCCCGCCAAAGCGGCGAAACTTTGGTAGTGATGTATCTTCCTGTTGCAGGGATATCTGGTAATGATGCCCCGGAATCGCTTCATGCAGAAACAAACTTTCCATGCCGCTGGTCGTATTAAATCTTGTTGCATCCAGTATAGGTACATAAAAAATACCAGGCCGGCTGCCATCAGCTGTGCCCTGCGAATATTCAGCACTTGCGCTGGCTGCCCGAAAAGCTTCTGTTTGCCTTATTTCAAATTTTGTTTTGGGCACATGGTTGAACATTTTCTTCAGGTTAGGCTCCATCCTGGTATGAATTGCTTCAAATGCAGCTAATACCTCCTTCGGTGTTTTATACGGCATGAATTTTTTATCGGTTTTCATATACTCGAAAAATGCCGGCAAATCACCTTTAAAACCAACCGCATTTTTTACACTATCCATTAATCCTCTTATCCGTTTTACCTCAGCCAATCCTGTATTATAAATTTCATCTGGTGTTTTTGTAGTCGTTGTTTGCTGGTATACGAGGTATTCATACATTTCTTTACCTCCAGGTAACGCTCCTATTCCTGAACTTGTTCTTCCCTTAGGTAAATATTCTTTCTGAAAAAAGTCGGATAATTTACTAAACACAGGGACTATATTTTCATTCACCATCTTTTTATAAGCAGCGGCCAATGTTCTTTTATCCGCATCACTGAACGAAGCAGGCAGTATAGCTATCGGCGAGTAATAAAGGTTCTTTGCATAATCCGCCGTATCAGTAACCATTGCCTTCATTTGGGGAATTATCTTTACCACTAAGGATTTGGGCAATACAATACCTGATTCCATTCCTTTTCGGAAATAAACAATAGCGCTATCGGCCCATACCGCAAATGCCGCTACTCGTTTAATCCATTTCTCATAATCTTCTATTGTTTTAAATGGTTGTGCACCAGTACCACCGGCAAATTGCCCCAATGTATTCTGCATACCATAAAACTGGTTCAATGGAATATAATTATCATGAAAAGCCAAGCCTTTGATATTTACATCCAGGTTATATTTAAGAATCGCATAACTCAGTTTATCCTCATCATTCAATTTTGAAGTATCAAATGAGGAAAGTTCTTTCAGGTAGCGTTCATAGAATCTTTTAGTGGAATCCCTGTAAGAGTCTGTAAAGTCGGCAGGCAATAAATCATTGTACCGGTTATCTCCTTCAAACGTGGCGCTTAAAGGGAAAAGCTTCAGGTTATCCTCATGATATTGTTCAAAAAAGGAGGCAAGCTCTTTATTGGGTTCTATTATTACTGAACCCTTATCTGAAGTTTTAGTATCACAGGCAGCTATTGCCGTAATTACTATTAAGAAAGAGAATATTTTTCTCATTTTGATTTATTAATTGGATAAAATTGAATCAGGAAAATTAAAGAAAATGAGATCAGCTCAGAAAAGAATTTATATTTAAACGAAGTAAAATTATTTAGTATTCAAGAGGTACACATTGCGGACAGAAGAAAAACAATACAACTATTTAGGTCTTCTCCATATGCCCTTTGTCATATAAATCCTGAAGATACTAGCCCTTCAAAGCCTCTCTGCTGATCACCAACTTTTGTATTTCGCTTGTGCCTTCACCGATTGTGCAAAGCTTGGAATCGCGATAATGCTTCTCCACCGGGAAATCTTTTGTATATCCATAACCGCCAAATATCTGCACTGCATCATTAGATACTTTAACTGCAACTTCGCTGGCATAATACTTTGCCATAGCGGCAACTTTAGTAACATATTCGCCACGCACTTTTAAATCGCAGGCCTGCAAGGTTAATAAATCAGCAGCCTGTATTTCAGTTGCCATATCGGCCAGTTTAAAAGATATTCCCTGGAAACTGGAGATTGGTTTGTCAAACTGGTAGCGTTCCTGTGAGTATTTTAATGCTGCTTCATATGCCCCTTTTGCAATACCCAATGAAAGCGATGCAATAGATATACGACCCCCATCCAATACTTTCAATGCCTGCCTGAAGCCATCGCCTACTTCACCCATCCGGTTTGTATCTGGTATGCGACAATTATCAAAAATCATTTCCGCTGTCTCACTGGCACGCATACCCAGTTTATTTTCTTTTTTGCCACCACTGAACCCCTTAGTACCACGTTCAACAATAAACGCAGTTGCATTGCCACTGGTCCTTGGTTCGCCTGTTCTGCAAACGACGACAGCCACGTCTCCGCTTCGGCCATGGGTAATCCAGCTTTTGGTTCCATTTATAATCCAATCATTACCATCTTTTACTGCTGTTGTTTTCATGTTGCCTGCATCACTTCCCGTATTCGGTTCCGTTAGTCCCCATGCACCAATCCATTCTGCTGTTGCGAGTTTTGGCAGGTATCTCTTTTTCTGCTCTTCATTTGCAAACAATAAAATATGCCCTGTGCACAAAGAGTTATGCGCAGCCAGGCTTAAGCCTATTGAGCCGCAAACTTTTGCTATTTCTTCAATAATGGTTTTGTACTCAAAATAGCTAAAGCCTGTTCCGCCATATTGTTCAGGCACCAATACACCCATCATTCCTAATTTTCCCATTTCTTTAAATACGTGAACAGGGAATTCCTGGCTTTCATCCCAGGTCATCACGTTAGGCTTGATGTATTGATTCGCAAAATCCCTTGCTGTATGCGCTACCTGTAAGGTTAATTCCGACGGCTGAAAATTCATATGATGAGAGATACTTTAGTTAATTCATTTTGTAAACGCATTTATAAATCCCGCATTGCCCGCCATTCTATAAATGCTTTAAAACCCCGCAAGATAGTATAAAAAATCAAACACACTAACATCTGTTAGTGTTAATTTCTATCCTATTTGTAACTGCATTCTATCGAATGCCAGGTGCACCCCATCCGGCAATTCGCTCTCTATTTCACTATGCAATCCCATTTGATGTGACAGATGTGTGAAATAGGCCGTAGGAACTTTAAGCTCGGTAGCCATATCAATTGCCTCGCCTAATGTAAAATGAGAAATATGCGCTTGTTTGCGCAGTGCATTCAATACAAGTATTTCACTGCCTTTTATTTTTTCCTTTTCCGGGTCTTCAATCCTGTTGGCATCGGTGATATATGTAAAGTTGCCAAATCGGAAACCATAAATCTGCAGTTTCATATGCCACACCAGGACAGGCGTGACCGGGATATCACCAACAAGGAATGGTGTTGGTGTCAGTGTTTTTAAATTCAGCTGTGGTATGCCGGGGTATTTTTGTTCTGAAAAAGCGTAATAGAACTCATTTCGTACGGCTGCCTGTGTATTTGTGTCCGCATATATATCCATTGACTTTTTGGAAAAGAAATTAAAGGCACGTATATCATCAAGGCCGCTGATATGATCTTTGTGTGAATGCGTCAACAGAACTGCATCCAGGTGTTTAACATTTTCACGAAGCATCTGGCAGCGAAAATCAGGACCTGTATCCACAACTAATGTCGTTTTCGAAGATTGAACGAGTATACTTGAACGAAAACGTTTATCCTTTTTATTTGCAGAAGTGCATACTTCACAATCACAGGCGATCATAGGCACACCACTGCTGGTACCCGTTCCCAAAAAAGTTATTTTAAGCGGAGGACAAGACACAGGTAAATGTAAAATGTAAAATTGAAAAAGAAGAATGTAAAATCGTGGTGGCTTTTACATTTTCAATTTTTACATATCATGATTCAACATTTCCCTCGGTTTCCAGTCGGGAAACAATGTCAAGATATAATTTCTTTGAATCCTCGGGCAGGGCTTCCGTATTAATTTCCAGTTGAGGAATTAAATCAATGAGGGTATTGATCCTTCCTTCAATCTGAAGGAATTTATTCAGTACGACTACTTTCTTTTCTTCCAAAATGCAATAGCCGCTTTGAAAAGTACCTCTTTCATAGCGCAATACATAACCGGAGAGTTCCGGTATTGCTTCCAGTTTATCAAGAGTGGATTGTGTATACTTCATAATACCCTAAATCCCTAAGGGGACTTTTAGAAACCTTGTAATTGAAAAAAATTTGCCAACACGAAACTACTGCATCAAAAAGATTATGCTTCAATACTTTTCCACAAAGGTGAACAGTTTCAGCCTGAAGTTCCCTTGGGAGACAGGGGATTTACTTACTCTGCATCCTGATTACCGGCACAATCATTTCCTCCAGGCTTACACCTCCATGCTGAAATGTGTTTTTGTAATAGTTTACGTAATAATTGTAGTTATTAGGATAGCATAAAAAACCATCTTCTTTCGCGAAAATGTAGGAAGAGTTGACCGTTGGTACAGGTAGGCCCGCTTCCCTGGGATCGCGAAAAGCCAATACTTCTTTAGGTTCATAATTCAGGTTGCGGCCATGCTTATAGCGCAGGTTTGCCGTGGTTTGTTTATCGCCGATTACTTTGTAGGGGGTTTTTACTCTTATGCTGCCATGGTCAGTTGCCAATACCACTTTTATATTTTTATCGGCAATTTTTTTCAGCGCCTGGTGCAGTGGCGAATGTTCAAACCACGATGTGGTAATGCTGCGGTAGCTCATTTCATCACCTGCCAGTTCTTTCAATACTTCCATTTCTGTACGGGCATGACTGAGCATATCCACGAAATTATACACGATTACATTCAAATCATTCGTGAGAAGATTATGAATATTATTGACAAGATCAAGTCCCGCCTGGTTGTTCAACACTTTGGTATAGGAAACTTTCAGATTGGCTTTTCCTAAACGTTTTAATTGCGCTCTGAAAAATTCTTCTTCATTCAGGTTCTTGCCTCCCTGTTCATCATCATTTTTCCATTGAGCGGCAAAGTTTCTTTCAATTTCCAGCGGCAATAACCCGGCGAAAATAGCATTGCGTGCATATTGAGTTGCTGTTGGTAATATGCTGTAAAATGTATCTTCCTCAGTAATGCGGAAGCTTTCGGCAAAAGTCGGTTGTATCGCCTTCCATTGATCGAAACGAAGATTGTCGATCAATACAAAAAATAAAGACGTTCCCTTTTCTACATGCGGCAATACTTTGAACTGAAACATCGAATGGCTCATCACAGGACCCTCTTTGCTTTTAGGGCTCACCCATGATGCATAATTCCGGCTGACAAATTTGAAAAACTCTGTATTGGCTTCACTCTTCTGGCTTTGCAATACTTCCTGCATTTCCGGGCTATCACTTTTCTGCATTTCCAGCTCCCAATACACCAATTTCTTATAAATATCCATCCACTCATTGTAATCAGGGTTACTGTTGAGCGCCATAAATAAATTGCGGAATTGCTGTTGATAAGCAGTCGTTGTTTTTTCCGCCACCAATCTTTTATTGTCGATTATCTTTTTCAGGCTAAGCCATACCTGGTTGGGGTTTACAGGTTTTATCAGGTAATCGCTGATTTGAGAACCGATCGCCTCATTCATCAGGTTTTCTGTTTCATTTTTCGTAATCAAAACAACCGGAAGCGACTGATTTATCTCTTTAATTTTCGATAAGGTTTCCAGGCCTGTTATTCCCGGCATGGTTTCATCAAGTAACACAACATCCACCAGGTTCTCCTTTACATAATCTATTGCATCAAAACCATTCGTTAAAGCATGTACATGGTAACCTTTTGTTTCCAGAAATAATTTTTGAGATTGAAGACTTTCTATTTCATCATCTACCCAAAGAATTTTTGCTACTGCCATTTATCTGGTTTGTGGTTTTAAATTTTTATTCCAGTCCTTGTACTTCTATTACACTGCTGTTGCTTCGCACTCTTATACTACACCAATTCTATTCAATACAACCAAAATTATCAACCGCTGGTTTTTGAATTTTCCGGTCAGGCGGTAAATTTAGCTTTTTACCCCCGGCTATTGTAGCTTTGTCCGCCATCTTAAAAAGGCTTTAACAAATACCGGAATGACGCCAGCCCGAAAAATTATAAACGATCCAGTTCATGGCTTTATTACTGTTGATCACCCGTTATTACTTGACATTATTGCACATCCTTATTATCAAAGGCTCAGGAGGATATACCAGATGGCCTTTGCCCACCTCGTATACCCGGGAGCTGTACATACACGATTGCACCATTCCCTCGGCGCCTATCATTTAATGAGCTGCGCCCTTACTGAATTAAAGAGTAAAGGGTTTGATATAACCCCGGATGAAGAACTTGGTGCAAAAATCGCCATATTGCTTCATGATATAGGTCATGGCCCGTTTTCTCATGCACTCGAAAACGAACTGGTTAAAAATGTGCATCACGAAACGATTTCCTTACTCATCATGAAAACGTTGAATGAAGAGTTCAATGGCAACCTGCAAACAGCAATAGATATTTTTACTGATAACTATCCTAAGCCTTTTTTGCACCAGTTGATATCGGGTCAATTGGATGTTGACCGCATGGATTATCTTACCCGGGATAGTTTTTTTACAGGAGTAGCAGAAGGGGTTATCGGTTATGACCGCATCATAAAAATGCTAACCATCAAGGACGATCAACTGATGGTAGAGGAAAAAGGAATTTACAGCATTGAAAAATTTTTGGTTTCCCGCCGCTTAATGTATTGGCAGGTATACCTGCACAAAACCGTAGTAAGTGCGGAAAAGATGCTGGTAAATATTATCCGCCGGGCAAAAGAATTGATCAGCCAGGGAATAAAAGCAGAAGCAGCAACAGAACCCCTTAACTTTTTTCTTCAAAACCAAAACGCAGATTCGTTTATTGAAGATAATCTTGGCGTATTCTGCAGATTGGATGATGTAGATGTAACCTGTACAATTAAAAATTGGTGTATGCATCCGGATAAGGTGCTGTCCCTGCTTTGTAATTTTCTTATTGACCGGAAACTGTTGAAAGTAAAATTGCAGAATGATCCGTTTCCTGAAGACTTTGTTGCTGATAAAAAAAGAGAGGTGATGAAAAAGCTGGGCATATCCGAAAAAGAAGCGGATTATTTCGTTTTTACAGGCGAAGCCAGCAATACTACTTATAACCTGGCTGATGAAAATATCAATATCCTTTTTAAAGATGGGACAGTGAGGGATATTTCCGGAATTGACAATGCCCTTATTCATCGCCATCTTAATACCACCATTAAAAAATACTACATTTGTTTTTTAAGAACATAGTTTTTTATTGTGCAACTATCCATGAGAAATCGTGGTCAACGTTACCACTTTAAAACACAAAGCCAGAAAACATGACATTTGCAGCTTCCCAGATAGCTTTATTAATCAGCGGGAAAATTGAAGGAGACCCCGCTGCTACAGTTGATTCCTTCGGAAAAATTGAAGAAGCCCGGCAAGGACAACTCTCCTTTCTTGCCAATCCCAAATACGAAGAGTTTTTATACTCGACCCAGGCATCCGTAATTATCATCAATGCAGATTATGAGTTAAAGAAACAGGTCAACGCAACATTAATACGGGTTGCTGATGCCTATACCGCGTTTGCCACATTGCTGGGTAAATACCAGGAAATGATGACACAGCAATTAACAGGAGTACAACAACCCAGTTTCATTGCTAAAACAGCTTCATATGGGCAGCAGGTTTTTATCGGCGCCTTTGCTTATATTGGAGAAAATGTAAAAATCGGTAACGATTCAAAAATATTCCCCAATGCGTTTATTGGCGATAATGTATCTATCGGCGATAAATGTATTATCCATCCCGGAGTGAAAATTTATCATGGTACTGTAATTGGTAATAATGTAACCGTTCATGCCGGAACCGTTATTGGCAGCGATGGTTTTGGGTTTGCACCACAGGCAGACGGTACTTTTAAAAAAGTGCCGCAGATCGGCAATGTAATTATTGAAGACAATGTGGAAATAGGTGCCAATACTACTATTGACAGGGCCACTATCGGATCTACGATTATTAAAGCAGGCGCCAAGCTGGACAACCTGATCCAGATCGCACACAATGTGGAAGTCGGTAATAGTACTGTTATAGCTGCGCAGGCAGGTGTAAGCGGCAGTACAAAAATTGGCCGAAATGCAATGATTGGAGGACAGGTCGGAATTGTTGGCCATATAAGTATTGGTGATGGCGCTAAAATTAATGCACAAAGCGGCGTTAGTAAATCAGTTGAGCCTGGTAAAGCCGTTACCGGCTCTCCTGCATATGATTATACATCCGCGTTACGCAGCCAGGCAGTAACACGCAAACTTCCTGAACTGGAAAAACGGGTGAAAGAACTGGAAGCATTGGTAAAACAATTGCTTGCGGAAAAAGTATGATTCACTTTTTCACATCCTCCTTTTTAAGTATTCAATTAATTTCTCCGGCTGGTATTACAATTTAATGACTTTTTTAGTGTATACACTTACACTTTATTAGCGTTTCAATTATGTAGTCAAAGTACTACACAAATCGTAGAATTTCTGTGATAAAATAAATCCGTATTCTTCTATTTATTTCGCTCACTTTGTATTGTTATCTTGTGTGGTTTATATAAATTTATTGGTTAAGGCTCTTGTTTCTTATATTTCATTGCAAGGCATTGTTGATTATCTTTTCCTGTTACTGTCAGACCTTATTTTATAAATTCGAATACCCTCCCTGTGATGAATCATTTAATTACCTTACCCGGTTCGCTTATGGCAAATAGAGTAGCACTGAAAGGTTTGGCAAATCAGTTGATTAAAGATTTATTGCCTGCGGCAATCAACAGGAATAGTTTTATCATCAATGATATCCCTGTCGATGCATATTTAGAGGCTAATGAAGAATTAGTAGCTCATATACTTGGTAGTTTACTTAATAATACAATCAGTTCCAGTCATAACGGTTGTATCCGCGTTTCCGTATCTGCTGAAGACGGTTGTACAATCCTTTCCGTAGAAGATAACAATAATGACTACAGCCGTTTCATCTCCGGTAAAATGGCAAAAATCAAACCTGTCGTAAAAAAAATCGGAGGAGATTTGGCTTTCGAGTTTAACAGGCGAAACAGCATCACGATATTGGTAAGCTTTGCAAAGAATAAAATAGCAGCGTAGAAAAGCTATAGGCTATACGCCTTAAGCCGGTAACTTTTATTTGAAAAATCACCGACTACTACGGAGTGACAAGCTTATCACTACTGCTATTCCCAACAAAAGAAAACCCCCGATAAAAAACCGGGGGAAACAACTAGAAAACACAAGCCTATTGTCGTAGGCGGTTTCATTGGGACGAAGCCTTTATATTCCGGTCTCGCAAGAAACAGGAATATCAATCTGGTTTCTTCCCATCAAGAAATGTATTAATTGTGCTGATCTGTGTATTATTATTTTCGTCTGTCTTTACCTGGTAGTTGCTATAAAAATTTTCAACATTGGAGGTTCCGCTATACAATTCCATGTTGCGGCGGATATATGCCGGCACGTTTTCAAACTCATTATTGGGGTCAGCTGCATTTACATTGAATGACAGGTTACGCAGTTTCTGCAACCTTTCAGCAGCCCTACGTTGTTGCTCGCTTGTTTCGTACGCCGTCGGCATATCCTCAACCGCGTCAGTCAACTGTTCCCGATAGTTATCGGGATGAGTTTGTTGGGCCAACGGCAAATCCGCCGCCGGAATGTCATTCCGCTCAACGAGTTGCATATCGGGAATATCTTCCCCGATTTGTTTAGCAACTTTTGGCGAAACCGGTTCTTCAGCAGAAGCTTTTGAAGCAGTTGCTTCTGGCTTTGTTTCTGCGTATATATTGGAAGGTCTTGCTAAATAACCGCCCGACACTGCAGGCGATGAAGTGCTGACGCTTTTCTTTACTTGTTGATTGGAATTTTCTTTCGGAAGTGTAACAAACGGCTTCGAATTTAATTCCTGTTTCGGTTTCTCTTCTGCCTTTTTATCAACAGTAGTTATACGATATAATTCTTCTTTCTTCTTTTCCGCCTCATCCATTTTCAGTTCCCAATGAATAATCTCATTTTTTTCTTCCACCATTATTTCGTGCTCTTCAGTAATGCGGAATACATCATCACTGTGATCAACAAATGAAATTGTTTCTTTCACGCCTATATCATCTACCAGTTTCGGCATCAGTTTATCTTCAACAGCAACTTCTTTTGGCTTCTCTTCCAATTTGGTGACAACGGGTTTCTTTTCTTCACTCTTTCCCAGTGTCATAAAGACCTTCTCTATTTTGGGTTCATCTTTTCTTAATGGCTTTAAAAAAGGATCTTTATATTCAAAACCAGTAGCAATTAATGTGATGCCTAGTTTATTACCGAGTGTATTGTCATAGCCTAACCCCAATATCACATCAGAATTTTCACCGGCCTGGCTTAATAAATGACTTTGTATTACCTCTACTTCATCCATTGTAAACTCATGCTCGCCTTCTGCAGAATTGATATTGATCAGTATCCATTTTGCGCCACGGATATCATTATCATTCAACAAGGGAGAATTCAATGCTTCTTCTATTGCCTTCTGCGCCCTGTTATCTCCGGCAGCAGC
>JAFDYH010000015.1:3031-18251 GCA_018267535.1 Bacteroidota bacterium | reverse complement strand
ACTTTAATACCTTCTTCAGCCTGCAATTGACGTTTCTTTCCTTCGTAAGCAAAAGGAGTTGTAACAATACCAACAGTCAATATACCCAGGTCTTTACAAATTTTTGCAATGATAGGTGCACCCCCTGTACCTGTACCACCACCCATACCAGCAGTGATAAACGCCATTTTTGTATTTACTTCCAATATCCTTCTTATTTCTTCCAGCGATTCTTCAGTAGCCTGGCGACCAATTTCAGGATTGGCCCCCGCTCCTAATCCCTGTGTAAGGTGTGGCCCCAATTGAACCCTGTTCGGCACGGCACTTAAAGCAATTGCCTGTGCATCGGTATTACAAATGATGAAATTTACACCTTCAATTTCCTGGCTGTACATGAAGTTTACCGCATTACTACCGCCACCGCCAACACCGATAACTTTTATAATGGACGATTTTTCTTTCGGCAGATCAAAATGAATCATAATGATTGAGTTTGCATCACACGGTTTCGTAAAGCCGGGTGATCGTTGAATAATAGGTTAGTAAGTCTTAAATTTTTCAATTGAATTGGTTAGTTAAAATCAAAGTGCATGATCTTCTTCCTCTTTAAAAAGATCGATGATTCCGTCCTTGAATTTTCCCCAGAAGTTGCTAAGCCCTTTCCGTTGGTTTAATTTTTCCATACTTACTGTTTCTTCTATTATTTCTTCTGCTTCTTTTGTTTCTGCTGCTTTCTTTAATGCTTCAGGAACTTCGACATGTTTGAATTCTGTTTCAAAGCGTTTGCGGTTATGCTCATAATCATCATACCCTTTCAGGATAAGGCCAATACAGGTTGAGTAAGTCGGCTTAGCCAGTTCCTCAATATGGCCACCGGCAAGATGTTCATTGGGAAAGCCAATCCTGCAATTCAAACCTGTTGCATATTCTGTTAATTGAATCAAATGCTTTAACTGCGAACCACCGCCTGTTAAAACAATACCGCCATTCAATGTTTTATTATCAAGACCTACCTGCTTCAAATGATAAGTAACAAAATCCATGATTTCGCTCATACGTGCCTGTATGATATTCGCCAGGTTCTTCACACTAATTTCTTTGGCAGGCATACCACGAAGCCCGGGAATTGTGATGTAAGCATTTGTTTTGGCTTCATTTGCCAATGCACTACCAAACTGAACTTTCATTTGTTCAGCCTGTGTTTTTAATACCCCAAGACCTGTTTTAATATCGTTGGTTATGTTTTCGCCTGCAAATGGTATAACAGCTGTATGTTTTAATATGCCCTCATAAAACACAGCAAGATCCGTAGTACCTCCACCAATATCAACAATCGCAACACCTGCTTCCAAGTCTTCCTGTCCCATTACGGCAGCAGATGAAGCCAGTGGTTGCAATACAAGATCTTTGGAATGCAATCCTGCTTTTTCCACGCTGCGGTTGATGTTCCGGATTGCATTTTTATCCCCAGTGATGATATGGAAATTGGCACCCACTTTCACACCGCCGTAACCAATCGGGTTGGGTATGTTTTGAAAATTATCAACAGCAAACTCCTGTGGAATTACATCGATGATCTGGTCGCCCGCAGGTATGTACGTTTTGTATTGATCAGCGATCAGCTGATCAATTTCGCGTTGCGTGATTTCTTCGTCTGTATGCTGGCGAACAATATCTCCCCTTGTCTGCAGGCTTTTAATATGGTGGCCCGCAATGCCTACATATACTTCACCGATTTCCAATCCCGGGTTTGAAGCATAACAATTTTCCAATGCAGTTTTGATGGCTTTAATCGTTTCATCGATATTCAACACCTGGCCATGCTTTACACCATTGCTATTGGCGCGGCCAAATCCGAGTATCTCAAGTTTTCCATATTCATTTTTACGTCCGGCAATGACGGCAATCTTAGTGGTACCTATATCAAGGCCGACGATAACGGGTTGTTCGCTGTTCATAGTTATGTGTTTTTGTTGTTTTGTTCCTTGTTGTCTGAAATCTATGTTTGTTGTTTTTGTTCTTCGCTTTAAGCTTTAGCCAATAGTATATTGCCTACTGCTTATTGCTTTTCTTTTCCATTACGGCCTTCGGCTCTTTCCTCACAACTGGTTTTTGTTTT
This sequence comes from Bacteroidota bacterium, assembly GCA_018267535.1. Taxonomy (GTDB): domain Bacteria; phylum Bacteroidota; class Bacteroidia; order Chitinophagales; family Chitinophagaceae; genus JAFDYH01. The sequence continues at coordinate 16,153 of JAFDYH010000015.1, read as the reverse complement.
TCAATGGGCTTTTTGGCGGATGGATTCTTCTTTACAGAAAGTTTCAAAGGGTTGGGACTGGAGGCTTTTGCGTTATTTTCTTCCTGCTCGTTCATTATTCCTCTTTCGGCAGGATTTAGTGTATTTATCGCAGTAACAACATTGCGTGCCGTCACCATTGTATCATTTTGCACTTCCAGTGATTGTTTGATCAGCTTCTGAACATTCAGCTTCAGTTTCGCCGTATCAACAGAATTAATCTTTTCGCCTTTTCGTATCGCTACAATCTGTCCATCATATTGGGCGTCTATTACTTTATATTTATCAAAACCCGATTTGCTCAACACACGATTATAAAAAAGGAACAGACGATGAAATTTTTGCTCAAGGTTTTCCGCATCGCCTATTCGCAGAATATTATTACCGATTACAGGAGTAATTTCAAAATTTTTCTCCGCTGTTATATCTATCGCTGAAACCTGCGCCGACCAGAAAGAATCAACGCTTATAAACTTCGCCACAGTTTTTACATCACCTAACAACAAACTATCATTCGCATTCCATACTTTTTTATCTGGAAAACCAGTAAACACAGGTACCCTGGCACTTGCTTTCTCTGACAATGGCATTTTCTTAACAGAACTATCTATATAAAACGAATTACCTGCCGTTGTGAACACCCTTGCCAATGGTTCCCTCTCGGTAACGGATACGTGCAAAACATTTTTATTATCGAAATACAACTGCGCGTCTTTGATCCATACACTGTTCTCGAGCATATCTTCCAGCTTCCTGGTATCAATTGCTGAAATAGCCTGACCCCTTACGGCACCCCTTGTCGCAGCAGAAATCAGCTTAAACACATCTTTATTATCAATAAAGCGGGTATCATGCAATGATTTTATGGTGATCTTATAATCTGTACACTGGCCTTTCTTCTTTTCACCTATTGCTGAAATCAATAAAATAAGAATGCCCGTACCGGCAGCCAAACCGGTTATTGTAAAGAATAGTTTCCGTATTGTTTTTTTAGTATCCATAACCTCTGATTTAAAAGGGCTATGATAAAATTTGTTTTATCGGGTCAATCAATGTGTCTATGTCTCCTGCTCCTGCCGTAATCAACACACAATCTTTCCTTTTTTTAAATTCACTTTTTACCCAATCCAGCACGCCTGTTTTATCCAATACTATTTTGTTTTTATTTTTCATTTTGCCAATGATCAATTCACTGGTTACCCCCTCGATCGGTAATTCCCTCGCTGGGTAAATTGGCAAAAGAATTATTTCGTCTGCCATATCAAGTACTTCAGCAAATCCGTCCGCGAAATCTTTAGTTCTGCTGTACAAATGCGGCTGAAATATCACGATGCATTTCTTATCACCAAACAATCCTTTAGCTCCTGAAATCAGCGCCCTCAATTCTTCCGGGTGATGGGCATAATCGTCAATAAAGACGAACTCTTCATTTTTGATGATATATTGAAACCTTCTCTTTACACCCATAAATGAAGCTACTGCCAACTTGATTTTCTCTCCGTCAATATTTAAAGAACTTGCTGCTGCTATTGCCGCCAGAGAATTTTCCACATTATGCATACCTCCCATGTTCAACACTACATTCTCCAGCTTCCCCCCCCTTATTATTACATCATATCCATAACTGCCGTTCTTCATCCGGATATTCGAAGCATATACATCAGCATTTGTATCATTCAAACTATAAGTCAAATGGTTTTTTCTTTTTAACTCCTTCCCTCTTTTTAACCCATATTTGCTGATCAGCAATCCATCAGCTTTAATCTTTCCACTGAAATCAATAAACGCCTGTTCCATGGCCTCAGCCGTTCCATATATATCCAGGTGATCCGGATCCATGGAACTGATAATTGCTATATCAGGACTCAGTTTCAAAAAACTTCTATCATATTCATCCGCCTCAATCACACAAACATTTCTTTCATTACTCCAGAAATTCGTTCCATAGTTTACTGATATGCCTCCAAGGAAAGCGTTACAACCATAACCTGTATCCCGTAAAAGATGAGCTGTCATTGTTGTAATCGTTGTCTTTCCATGGGTACCGGCGATGCATATATTAAAAGAGCTTTCTGTTATAATCTGTAACACATCACTGCGCTTGACAACTTTATATCCATTCTGCTGATAAAACAGCAATTCTTTATGCTCTTTCGGAATAGCAGGCGTATATACCACCATTCTCACATCTTTAGGTATTGCACTCACATTTTCTTCATAGTGAATAGAAATACCGCTCGCCTCCAGTTCTTTTGTTAAAGCAGTTGATGTTTTATCATACCCGCTTACTATCCAGCCCTGTGTATGAAAGTATCTTGCCAATGCACTCATTCCGATGCCACCAATGCCAATAAAATAAAGAGCTTTAGAACTCCCGCCAGCTAAAGGAGAGTTTTTGTTTTCATTCATAGTCATTCAATCAGTCTTCAGTAATTAAAGGGTAACTTACGGATACCCCCCAAGGGGGGAATTCATAAGGACAGTATTAATCGGACCTTCTTAAATCAGCTCAATTATTTTATCTGCTATTAATTCATCTGCATTCGCAATAGCCAGCGATCCGATATTTTTTTCCAATTCTTTTTGTCTCTTTTCATCTTTCGACAACTCAATAATCGTCGCCACTGCCTTTTCGGTTACTTCATTATCCTTTACCATAAGCGCCGCACCCTTATTCACCAGCGATTGTGCATTTACCGTCTGGTGATCTTCTGCTGCAAAAGGATAGGGAATAAATAAGACCGGTTTTTTAACAACGCATAGTTCTGCTACAGTCATTGCGCCCGATCTTGCTATTACCATATCCGCTGCCGCATAGGCATATTCCATTTTTGTTATAAAATCATTGGCCCATATTCCTGTTTTTCCAGCCACCCGCTGCTTTGCTTTTTCTGCATAAGGTTTACCTGTCTGCCATATCACCTGCAATCCGGTATTTAGTAATTCGTCTAAATGTTTATCGATTGCTTCATTGATCGATTTAGCCCCCAGGCTTCCCCCTACAACAAAAACAGTCTTCCTGTTTTCATTCAGCGAAAAGAATTTCAACCCTTCTTCTTTTGTAATCATGGATCGTGAAATACTTTCACGAACGGGGTTACCCGTTATAATAATCTTCTCCGCCGGAAAAAATTTTTCCATACCATCAGTCGCCGCAAACACTCTTGTTGCTTTTTTACCCAACAGTATGTTCGATTTACCTGCGAACGAATTAGACTCGTGAATGAAAGTAGGTATTCCTTTTGCCTGGGCATACCGCAATACCGGAAAACTGGAATAACCACCAACACCAATTGCTACGTCTGGTTGAAAACGGTTTACAATCTTTCTTACCTGGAAAAAACTTTTTACGAGTTTAAATGGTAAGCCAATGTTTTTTATCAAAGAACTCCTGTTAAACCCTGCGATGTCCAGCCCTTCTATTTTATACCCTGCCTGCGGCACTTTTTCCATTTCCATTTTTCCCTTCGCACCAACAAACAATATCTCAATCGTGCTATCTTTTTTCTTCAATGCATTTGCTATCGCAATTGCAGGAAAAATATGTCCACCCGTACCACCGCCTGCTATGATTACTTTTTTACCCATAGCCACTTTATTTTGTAGCAGCTTCTTCACCAGCAGCCGCTGCCTGCTTACCTTCCAATTGCTCTACGTTTCTTGCCACACTCAAAATAATTCCGATCGATAAACAGGTAAATAAGAAACTTGACCCTCCCATACTGATCAATGGTAACGTAACCCCTGTTACAGGAAACAAATTCACGGTTACTGCCATATTTGCTATCGCCTGTATTGCCAGTGTAAAACTCAATCCCAATGCGAGAAATGCACCAAATGCATAAGGGCATCGTTTAAAAATCCGGATACAACGAAAAAGAAAAACCACGTAAATGAAAACGATAAACGCACCTCCGAGTAAACCATATTCTTCTATAATAATGGCGAATATGAAATCATTATATGCCTGTGGCAGGTAATCTCTCGTTTGACTATTGCCGGGACCAACACCTAACCATCCACCTTTTGCAATCGCAATCTTTGCCTGGTTTACCTGGTACATATCATCCGCATCAGCTTCTTTACCGCCGTACATAAAATTTTCAACACGACCAATCCATGTATCTACACGGCCAAACAAACCGGAGGATGATTTTTTAGTTGCGGTAACCACATCCTCATTATCCCCCGCACCATGCCTAATGACCGCTGCCGATATCAGCAATATAATAGGGATCATGGCCAACCCTATTACCAATAAAATATGCTTTGTCTGTACACGACCAATAAACAATAACAATAAACAACTTGCTCCCAGTAACAAGGCAGTTGAAAGGTTTGCCGGTGCAATCAACAAACAAGTAATTGCAACAGGCGCCATTACCGGTAAAAAACCTTTTTTGAAATCCTTAATTACATTTTGCTTTTTACTTAATAACCTGGCGAGATACATGAATAAAGCCAACTTAGCAAGGTCAGAAGTCTGCATGGTAAGGTTGATAATCGGCAGTCTTATCCAGCGGCTTCCCTCATTCATTCTTACGCCAAAAAACAAAGTGTAAAAAAGTAAGGGTATGGATAAAAGAAAAAGTATCTGTGCTACTTTGGAATAAATAGTATAGTTAACAAGATGCGCAAAATATACAACTGCTATGCCAAGTACGATAAAAGCAACCTGCTTGAATAAATAAACTTCTGTATTGCCTTTATAATTTTTATAAGCAAGTGTTCCTGTTGCACTGTATACTGCAAGCAACGATACCAGCACAAGCAAAACGACTAATGCCCATATTACTTTATCCCCTTTCGTCTTGCTCAGCAAGTTCTTCCCATTAAAACCGGGGAAGTCACTAAATCGCATTTCTTTTGCTATCGCCATATTTTTAGTTAGCAGTTTGCAATTTGCAGTTACTGTACACTGCCATATTTACCTGGGTTTATAATTATATCTTGTAATAACCTTCCAATTTCTTCGCTTTTGTCCATTTTCTCTTTATACACTTCTTCATTTATATATTTATATGCCAAACTAAAATCTAACCATACCTGTGTTTCTGAGTTTTCCATATCACTATCCGTTGTCTTGGAAACAAAATGCGCCTTATATCTTCTTTTCCTGTATCCTTCGGCCAAACAACTACAAACCGACCGCGAACTTCTTCTTATCTGATCTATCAAGGAAAATTTTTCTTCCTTAGGAAAACTTTTAGTCATTTCAAATATTTCCATTGCCAATTGAAATGATTTCTTATAAACTATCAGATCTCTAATAGTTCCCATTTACGAATTAATAAGGTTTAATCTGTTGTCGAACACTAACTGCCAACTCTCACAACTCTCTCACCGCTCTCTTAAACTGGTTCCCGCGATCTTCATAATTTTTGAACAAATCAAAACTTGCACAAGCCGGGCTCAACAAAACCACATCTCCTTTATTTGCCAAGTGAAAAGACATCTGCACTGCTTCCATAGCACTGGATGTATCTACCATCGGTGTATCCGGAAATGCTTCATGAATCTTTTTATTATCTATGCCCAGGCAAATGATAGATTTTACTTTCTCCTTCACCATATCCGCCAGTAAACTGTAATCATTTCCTTTATCTACACCTCCGAGAATAAGTATCGTCGGTCTTGTCATACTCTCCAATGCATACCAGGTCGAGTTTACATTGGTCGCCTTACTATCATTGATAAACTCCACGCCTCGGATCGTCGACACATATTCCATCCGGTGCTCGAGACCGTGAAAATCCTGAACGGCTTCACGGATTTTTTCTTTCCGGATATCCATCGTATATCCTGCCACACATGCTGCCATAGTATTATACTGGTTATGTTTTCCTTTCAGCGCAAAATCATATATACTCATCGTAATAAAATCTTCGCCGGTTCTTACATACATATCACCGTCCTTAATAAATGCGCCTTTAGTTGATTCGTTCTTCATACTTATTGGTAATGGGTTAGAATGAATGTTGAACCCGATAGCTATCGGGTTTTCCAGGTATTTCATAGTTATTTCATCATCTTCACAGTAAATGAAATAATCATTTGCCTGCTGATTCATAGCGATACGGAATTTGCTTTTTATATAATTCTCGAATTTGTAATCGTAACGGTCCAGGTGGTCTTCAGTTATGTTTGTCAGTATCGCTGTATCGGGCCGGAATGTTTTAATATCATCCAACTGGAAACTGCTGATCTCTGCAACATATACCGGCTTAGGATCTTCTGCTACCTGTTTTGCAAACGAATAGCCGATATTACCTACCAGCGCACAATCCAATCCTCCTTTTTTACAGATATGATACGTCAACGCTGTAGTTGTTGTCTTGCCATTACTGCCGGTAATCGCGACTATCTTACTATTTCCTTTAAACCGATACGCCAATTCTATTTCGCTGATTACATCAATTCCTTTTGCACGAATCTTTTTCACCATTTCATTCTTTTCCGGTATGCCCGGACTCTTCACCACTTCATCAGCTAATAGAATCCTTGCCTCATCATGTTTGCCTTCTTCAAATCCGATCCCTGCAGCCTTCAACTCGTTACGATAATTTTCTTTCAAAGAGCCTGCGTCGGAGAGAAACACATCATATCCTTTTTGTTTTCCCAGTAGTGCAGCGCCGACACCGCTTTCACCACCACCTAATATGACCATTCGCTTACTCATATAAATTCTGGGCTATAGGCTATATGCCGTAAGCTTTAAGCTTTTAACAAGGAACGGAAGAGGTTTTTCACAAGTATCCAATTTTCACTGCACCACAATATCTTTTTTAGCAGAGCGAAATGGTTTTTCAGGAAGTACGGTTTAACTATTTATCTCAGTTTAAGAGTTACAATACTTGTTACTACACATAATATGGTAACGATCCAAAACCGTGTTACAATCTTTGCCTCATGGTACCCTTTCTTCTGGTAATGATGATGCAAAGGGCTCATTAAAAATATCCGTCTTCCTTCTCCATATTTTTTCTTCGTGTATTTGAAGTAGGTTACCTGTATAGTTACACTCAACAATTCCACGAAGAAGACGCCGCAAAAAATGGGTATCAATAATTCTTTATGAACAATGATCGCAATCGCTGCTATTATCCCTCCTAATGTCAAACTACCTGTATCGCCCATAAATACCTGTGCAGGGTATGAATTATACCATAGAAACCCGATGCATGCGCCAATCATCGCTGCGATAAAAATGGATAACTCTGCAAGATTGGGGATATACATTATGTTCAGGTAATCCGCGAAAAAGAAGTTGCCGCTTGCATAAGCGAATATACCCAAGCAAACTCCTATTAACGCAGATGTCCCCGCCGCCAATCCATCTAATCCATCTGTTATATTCGCGCCATTCGAAACAGCGGTGATAATGAATATCACAATCAATATGTAAAGAACCCATGTATAATCTCTCAATCCTGCTGGTAATAACTTTGAATAATTGAACTCATGATTTCTTACAAACGGGATAGTTGTTAAAGGCGCCTTTGTCTCCACAAAATGTTTAACCTTACCATTCACTATTACAGTCTTTATAGTCGTATCAGAGGGATTCGGTGTGCCGGTAAATTCACGCCACGTTGTAACATGGCTACTGAAATATAAAGTTGCACCTACAATAATTCCCAATCCGACCTGCCCCAGGATTTTAAACCAGCCTGCCAACCCATCCTTATCCCCTTTCTTATATTTTTCTCCTTTCTGTTGTGCTATTCTTTTTGCCCGCAGCTTTAAATAATCGTCAATAAATCCTATAATCCCCAGCCAGATTGTACTTACAATCATTAATCTTATATAAACTTTATTCAGGTTGGCGAATAATAATGTAGGTACAAGTATTCCAAGAATGATAATCAATCCTCCCATCGTCGGTGTTCCCTTCTTTGTCTGTTCGCCAGCCAATCCTAAGTCTCTAACGGTCTCACCCGCCAGCTTTCTCCTTAAAATGTAAATCAGGTTTCTGCCAAAAATCAATGTGATCACCAATGACAACAGCATGGCCAACAGCACCCGGAAAGTGATGAAATCGAATAATGCACTTCCCGGGAACTTCAATCCGATCTGCTTAAACCATTGAAATAAATGATACAGCATGTTGGCCTGGTAGCTTGAATTTTTGGTTTTTTATATAATGAACCGTCCGATTTGCTTTGTGAATGGTGAATGGGCAATTGTGAATAGTTCACTCCTGACTCATCACTGATTACTCATTTATCCATCATCTCAAACATCTCCCCCACTACTTCTTTATCGTCAAAATGATTCTTTACTCCTTTTATCTCCTGGTACTTCTCATGCCCTTTGCCGGCTACTAAGATTATATCCTCCTGCTTTGCTAAACTGATCGCCGCTTTTATTGCTTCTCTTCTATCTATAATTGCTATATATTTTCTTCTTGCCGCCGCTCCTAATCCTGCTTCCATATCTCTTATTATGTCCGCAGGGTCTTCACTTCTTGGATTGTCACTGGTCAGTATCACTTTATCACTATGTTCACAAGCCACTTCTGCCATCACAGGCCTTTTAGTTTTATCTCTATCACCACCACACCCTACTACCGTAATTATCTGCTCATGCCCCTTGCGTAATTTTTTTATCGTTGCCAGCACATTCAGCAATGCATCGGGTGTATGTGCGTAATCGACGATTGCTATCACTTTTTCTTTTGCTGATACACTGTAATCAAATCTTCCTTCCGCCCCGGTTATTACACTCAAGTTTCGCAGCACCTCCTGTTTATCTTCTCCCATACAAACTGCCGCGCCATAAACAGCCAGCAGGTTGTAAGCGTTGAATTCACCGATCAACCGGAAATGCACCTCCACATCATTCACCGACATTACCAATCCACTCAGGTTATTCTCCAGGATCTTTCCTTTGAAATCAGCCATTGTCCGCAAACTGTAGTAATACTTTTTCGCATTCGTATTCTGCAGCATCACCATTCCCCTTTTATCATCTGCATTGCTGATAGCAAATGCATCAGATGAAAGAGTATCGAAAAACGATTTTTTTACACGGATGTATTCATCAAACGTTTTATGATAATCCAGGTGATCGTGCGTGATATTGCTGAACAATCCTCCGGCAAAATGCAATCCTGTAATCCGGTGCTGGTGTATAGCATGTGAGCTCGATTCCATAAACGCATGCGAACAACCTTCATCGACCATTTGCTTCAATAAAGCATTCAAACTGATTGCATCCGGCGTTGTATGTGTCGCTTCGATAATCCTGTCACCAATCTTATTTTCCACAGTACTCAACAGCCCGCATTTATATCCCAACGATGTAAAGAGCTTATATAATAAAGTTGCAATTGTTGTCTTCCCATTCGTTCCGGTTACGCCAACCAATTTTAATTTTTCAGAAGGTTGCCCATAAAAATTATGCGCAATCAATCCTGCCCCGGCAGCACTATTATCTACCTGAACATAAGTCACTCCCTCTTTTGTATTTACAGGAAGTGCCTCACATACTACCGCTGCTGCCCCTGCTTCAACTGCTTTCTCAATGAACTTATGCCCGTCTGCTGCTACTCCTTTAACTGCTATAAACAAAGAACCTTTGCCAGCCTTTCTTGAATCAATCTGTATATTATTTACTTCAATCCCTGTATTGCCCGCCACAGACCTGATGGCTACCTTATATAATATGTCCTTCAGTATTGCCAACTCTTCTTTATTAACTTGCCAGCTCCAGCGTTACCGTATTACTTTTTGCCAATGCGGTTCCTGGCGCTATAGATTGAGCCATCACTTTTCCTTTTCCCTTAACCTGTACTTTCAATCCCATATTCTCCAACAGGTACAATGCATCCTTCAACCCCATACCTTTTACGTTCGGCATAGTTTGTTTATGTACATAGTTTGTCCGCAACATCGGTTTATAATTGGATGCATATACGCTGCTCCAGTTTCCTTCTGATACCGAATCCGTATAATTTACATGCAGTGCCTTGTACACATTTTTTATATCCGGTGAGTAGCCAGCATAGAAATAAGCCGAACTATCTTTTACTGCCGCGTATTCATCCATTTCCTTTTTCTCGATATACATGGCGTATAGCTTCGTAGCTATTTCCCTGAATACAGGTGCTGCCAGTGTACCGCCATAGTGAAGAAGAGCATGCGGTTTCGAACGGATCAACACGATACAGGTATACTGCGGTTGATTAGCCGGGAAATATCCTACAAATGTTGCCTGGTATACGCCATCACCATACTTAATGTTACCATCAGCTACATGCGCAGTTCCTGTTTTACCAGCTACTGCAAATGGCAACCCCTTAAAAGCAGGTTTCCCTGTACCCTCGGTTACTACCGACTCCATACACTGCTTTGCCATATTCACAATTTCGGGAGTAACCAGTTGTTCCGCTATAACCTTTGGTTGATTTTGCTTTACAATGATTCCATTATTTTCGATACTGTTCACTAAATAAGGTCTCATCATTCTTCCGCCATTCGCTATTGCGTTGTATAAAGTGAGTGTTTGCAGCGGGCTTACTTCTATTGCATAACCAAAACTCGCGGTAACCATTGCATGCAAGCCTTCATTGCTTCGTTTAATTCTTGGCAATTTTGGCCTGTCCTCACCCATCAGGTCGATACCTGTAACAGAATCCATATGAAGCTTATGCAGGTAAGAAAGATACTTATCCGGTTGTGCCGAGAATGCCTGGAAAGCAATTTTGCTCATCCCTACATTCGAACTATGAGCAAAGCATTCACGCACTGTCATTACCGGCTTTGGCATTCTTTCTGCTTCATTCACTTCACGTACACCCACATATGCTTTTCCTGCACTACCTACTTCCACCATACTATTTATTGTTGACTTCCCTTCGCTTAGCACACTCAGTAATGTCGCCAGTTTGATAGTAGAACCAGGCTCTGTTGTCAGCATGGCATAATTATAATCTTCATCATAACTGCCATCCGGCCTTTTTCCCAGGTTTGCAATTGCTTTTATTTTTCCTGTTTTTGTTTCCATTACTATACAGGTGCCATATTGCGATTCTGTTGCTTCCATTTGCTTGTTCAAAGCCGTTTCAGCAATGTCCTGTATGTTTACATCAATCGTAGTCTTTATATCTTTCCCGTTTTCAGGATCTATTTCATACCCTTCAACCGGCACCGGCACACCGCCCGTTATATACCTTACCAGTCGTTTTCCTGATTTACCCTTTAGCGTGGTATCATATGTCCTTTCCAGGCCTATTACCTGTGCATTCTCCCGGTACAAACCAATCGTTCTCTTCGCCATCATAGCGTAAGGGTTTTTACGGAATGTTTTTACTTCAGTAATAACACCGCTTTTATTTTTCCCAAGGCGTACCAGCGGAAAATCCCGGAAAGATTTATACTCTTCAAAACTTAACTTCTTTTTTAAAAGATGATACCGCTCTTTCTTTTTATAAGCAGTCTGAAATTCTTTTTTATATTCTGCCGAACTCTTATCACCCAATAAGCCTGCAACAGCGACTGAAAAAGAATCTATATTTTCTTTAAATACTTTTCCTCCTTTATCCCTTAATCCGTCTGCCATGAAATCGAGATAAATATTGAATTGGGGCAATGATGTGCTCAGCATTTGTCCATCTTCACTATAAATTGTACCCCTTTCAGCATCCAGTTCCACAAAACGCTGATGCATACTATCACTCATGCTGCGCCAGTAACTACCCTGGAAGCGCTGGATATAAAAGGCCCTTCCCAGTACAAGGCAGCTTAGCAATGCAATACCGATAAAACTCAGGTACACTCTCCATAATATGTCACGACGTATATCCAGCGTTCTGTTGTTTTATACTGTTACTGATCTTGTTTCTAAAAAAGCCACTAAGCACACAAAGGATTTAGAAACTCTTTCCACTCTTTTTAATTCGCCAAACTATCTTTTAACAATACAGGCGTTACCGTTAGTTCTTTTAAGCCCAATGGCTCTACTGCTTTTGCCAGCTCACTTTGCTGACTGCGGAACATTACTTCACTCTTCACTGTTTTATACTCATACTTCAGCTCTCTTACATCCTTTGTTGTTTTATTTATATCCCGGATTATTTTATCAGAATAGTGCCCATTATATATATATACCACCGCCAACATAGTAAGGAAGAGAAAGAAAGGAATTTGTTTTACCACAGATTGATAATTCAGAAACCGCTTCCAGTTAACCGGCAAAGGCTCCTGTTTTATTTCCTGTTCATTCATATTTTGAGCTTCGGACATGATCGTTGATTTTTCATTACAATTTTACCTGGGATGGGTGCTACGGTTGATTAGTTCGCCCAAACCGCAGCACTCAAGACCCAGGCTCGCTTCAAGGGATATAGATTTTACTATCTTATAAAAGATGGTAATTCAATTTTCATGAGTAGCAGGTTGAAATTTTTAAAGCTGCGCAGCTTAATAGCATTCCTGCAACTGGCTGCATAAAAAATTATAAACCTTATTATTGTATAAGAACTGTATGTATCCTCTTTACTTCTTTTCTGCCACTCTTAGCTTTGCGCTTGGCGATCTTGAATTCTTTTTTATTTCTTCTGACGAAGGTGATACAGGTTTTTTTGTAATCACTTTCAGCTCATTAACTGTTTCAGTATTGATAAAAGGATTTTGCTCCGGTTCATCGAATGAACCGCGACGGAAAAAGTTTTTTACCAATCTGTCCTCAAGGGAATGAAATGTGATGATGGCTAAACGGCCTCCGGGTTTTAAAACTCCCGCAGCCTGTTCTAATAATTCTTTCAGAGCTCCTAACTCATCGTTTACTTCAATTCGCAACGCCTGGAAAACCTGGGCATAGTACTTCTTTGGATTTCCTTTTACAATTCCATAGAGGGCATTCCTGAATGCATCCGTTGTTTTGAGAGATACTTTTTCACGAACCTTCACAATGGTATTTGCCAGTGTTTTTGAATTCGTTACCTCACCATACTGCTCAAAGATTTTGTGCAGCCGCTCTTCCGAATAGGTTTTTACCACCTCAAAAGCGGTTAGTGATTGGCGTTGGTCCATGCGCATATCCATGTCCGCTTCATACCTGATGGAAAAACCCCTGGATGCTTCGTCAAACTGGTGGCTGCTT
>JAFDYH010000015.1:0-2946 GCA_018267535.1 Bacteroidota bacterium | reverse complement strand
GCGACCAGCTTTCCATCCGCCCCAAGCCTACTCAATATCGCTTTTGAATGACCACCACCACCGAATGTGCAATCCACATACACACCGCTGGTTTTTATATTCAATCCTTCAAGCGATTCATCGAGCAGCACAGGAACATGATATGAACTTTCACCAGCTTGCTGATTTGAAAATGAAGGATCAGGATGTTTTTCTTTTCCGTTCATTGTGCGCAGGCAATCTAGTTTTCAGTTTTGTCCATTATCTCTTTAGCAAGGTTGCTGAATGACTCCTCCGATAATGATTCAAAGAGCTTTTTGTACTTATTACTATCCCAGATTTCGAATTTTTCGCCTACCCCAACTATCACAATATCTTTTTCAAGGCCTGCATGTTCTTTCAGGTTTGCCGATAACAGGATCCGGCCGGCACTATCGGGCTCCACCGGAGTTGCGCCATTCAAAAAGAACCGGCGAAACTCTCTTGCCTTCGGATCAAAATCACTCAACTTACTCACCCTTGCTATCAGCGGCTCCCAGGTTTTAAGCGGATACAGACTAAGACAACCTTCGAAACCCTTGTTAATTACAAAGAAGCGGGCTTCGTCTGGCGGGAGCTGTCTTTTGACTCCTGCCGGAAGAAGAAAACGGTTCTTTGCGTCCAAGGTTGATTCGAATTCGCCGATTAGGCCTGTCATTATCAATAATTTGTATCAATTTGATATAAATTGACACAAAATAACACTTTTTCCCACTTAAGAACCAAATTATTGGAAATTTATTTTTTCCACAGCAGGATTTCGCCGGAAACCCCCTACTGTAAAGAGTTTCGAAGAATAGTATTAAAAATAAAGCGAAATAGGTGTGAATTATATGTGAATAGCGGTGCAAAAACAGTGGATTGATAGAGACGTAGCGTTCTGATGTTATTGATTAAAGTGATTGGCACGGGTTATATCTGTGACGATCTGCAAAATCCGTGTCAACTGTATTCTATATTTTGGAATACCGGCTTTAGCATTTTGTGGCATCCTCTTGTGCCACTCCCTTCTACTTTATTTTTTCACGGCATCATAGTACGCCTGCGCTTTACCAGGTAAGACATACTTTAAAAACATGCCGTACCTTTTCGAATTCACATTCAATTATTTCAAACAGCTTCAAATTGAAAGTAGCAACTTTGCTATCGCTTCATTCAATCAAAATATGCACCGATGTCAACAAGTGGATATTCAGGAACGCCACTAATAAATAAATTGGGTATTAAGCCATCCCTGAAAGTTTTATTGATCAATAAACCTGCAGACTATTATGATTTATTGGGAATAGATATCAGTAAACAATTAGTAAAACAAAAAGAAATACCTGACTTTATTCATCTCTTTGCGAAGAATGAAAAAGAATTTGTAACAGAAATGAAAACGATACAAGCTATAGCGAAGAAAAACAGTGAGGTGATTATCTGGGTGTCCTGGTATAAAAAAGCAGCGAAAATTCCAACAGATATTACAGAAGATTCAATTAGAAATTATGTGTTGAAAAATGAGTTAGTGGATATTAAGGTTTGTGCGGTAAGTGGTATATGGAGTGGATTAAAGTTGGTTGTACCAAAAGCATTGAGAATAGCCTGAACCAGGATTAGGGAGGATTACCGGGCATTATTGGATAATGCAGCTTACACTCAGGAAAATGCACTAATCGCATAACCAGTGTCACCTGTGCTCTATCTTTGCCACTTAAATACAACAGTTAGTTGTGTTATGACAGATCCCAAAAAACTTTCCATAAAAGATTTTACCTATTCTCTTCCCGAAGAAAAGATTGCAAAATATCCTTTAGAAGAAAGAGATGCTTCCCGCCTTTTAATATACAGAAATGGAAATATTACAGAAGACACTTACAAAAATATTGCTGAACACATTCCCCCGGATTCATTGATTGTCTTTAATAATACCAAAGTAGTTGAAGCAAGATTACTTTTTCAAAAACCATCTGGGGGTGTTATCGAAATATTTTGCCTGGAACCTCACGAACAATATAAAGACATTACAACAGCAATGCTGCAGCAAGGCAAAGTTTTATGGCAATGCCTGATCGGCGGCGCCTCGAAATGGAAGAATGGACAGGTATTGGAAAAGAAGATCCAAACAACAGAAGGAGAATTACTACTTACAGCCAAATATATTCAAAAACGAAAAGACAGCTTTATTGTAGAGCTGTCCTGGCAACCTGGATCACTAAGCTTTGCTGAATTACTGCATCATGCAGGCGTTATTCCACTTCCTCCTTATATCAAAAGAAGTCCGGAATCATCTGATTCAGAAAGGTATCAAACCGTATATGCCCATTATGAAGGATCAGTTGCTGCACCAACGGCAGGCCTGCATTTTACACCACGGGTATTTGAAAGTTTAAAAAGAAAGAATATTAAAACAGGTTTTGTTACACTGCATGTTGGCGCGGGCACATTTAAACCTGTAAAAACGGATACCCTGCAGGAGCATGAAATGCATGCAGAGTTTATTGATGTATCCAAAGAAATAATTGAGCAATTAATAAGTAATCTTGATAAACATATAATCGCAGCCGGCACTACTTCTTTGAGGACAATTGAAAGTTTGTATTGGCTGGGAGTAAATTTAAAAGGCAACAACCAAAAGCCAACAACGGGGGGGGTCGAAGAAACCTTATTCCTGGATCAATGGGAAGTGTATGAAATAAACGAACAGGACATTGACCCAAAAGTTGCCTTACAATCATTATTGCAAAGGATGAATGAAAATAAAACCGGGAGAATAATCGCGAAAACCAAAATCATTATTGCGCCGGGATATAAACCAAGAATTGCTAAAGCTTTAATCACGAATTTTCATCAGCCCCAGTCTACATTACTTTTATTGATTGCTGCATTAATTGACAACAGATGGAAGGAAGTGTACGATTACGCTTTGGAAAATGATTTCAGGTT
>JAFDYH010000159.1:3715-4758 GCA_018267535.1 Bacteroidota bacterium | reverse complement strand
GTCATGGGGGGATACCCCTGTTGACCCGCATTCCTCTTTATCTTTTTTAAAGCATTATCCTTTAGATGGTGGATTAGTGGATGGTCCTGTATATGGAATAACCTATAAAAATCAACTGGGGCTTACATTGAATGAACCAGATGAATATGCAGAGTTTCAAAGCGATTATGTCGTGTATCATGATGATGTGGGTGATTACTGTACCAACGAACCAACAATGGATGGAACGGCTTCATTGATTTACCTGTTGGCTGCGAAGGAGGCGGAAGCTGCCCCCTCTAAATCTCCCCTCAAAAGGGAGACTTCCAAAAAGTCGCTAAAAATTAAATTTTCTCATGATCATGGCGCTATTATCCGGGGCGATAGCACAGAAAAGAAAATAGCGTTTGTGTTTACAGGAGATGAATTCGGTGATGGCGGTAATATTATTGCTAATACGTTAAAGAAAGAGAATATAAAGGCATCCTTCTTCCTTACCGGTAATTTTTATCGCAACGCGGCATTTAGGCAAATTATTCAGCAATTAAAAAAAGATAAACATTACCTCGGCTCTCATTCAGACAAACACCTCTTGTATTGTGATTGGAATAAACGAGACAGCTTGCTGCTAACAAAGCAACAATTTATTGACGACCTTAAACAAGGTTATGCAGAATTGAAAAAATTTGAGATTAATAAATCCGATGCCCCGTATTTTCTTCCGCCATATGAATGGTACAATGATTCAATAGCAGCATGGACAAAAGAATTTGGTTTGAAGTTGATCAATTATACTCCTGGTACAAAAAGTAACGCAGACTATACCTATCCTGCACTTAATAACTATCAAAGTAGTGACGCGATTTTCAAATCAATCATTGCTTATGAAAACAATAGTAGTTCCGGTTTGAATGGTTTTATTCTTTTATTACATATTGGAACTGACCCGGCGAGAACCGATAAATTTTATAATCGTTTACCAGAACTCATCCATTACCTGAAAAGGAGAAAGTATAGCTTTCAGACCATTAACCAGTTGCTGCTGAAATGATTAAAATCATTTA
>JAFDYH010000159.1:0-3659 GCA_018267535.1 Bacteroidota bacterium | reverse complement strand
TTATTCAGGAACGATTTCCTGGAAATGCTGACCAAAACACATCCTTTGGTTATTTGGGGAATGTATTTGCCGGTAATTGTGTATATGCTTTATTATAGTGCGAGTGGTCTTGGCTATTCTGCACTAAAGGTTACCCTTATTTTTTTAGGTGGCATGTTTTTCTGGAGTTTCTTTGAATATATCGCTCACCGTTTTATATTTCATTTGGTAAGTGAAAAGAAAAGCCTGCAGAAATTTGCTTATACATTGCACGGCAACCATCATCATTATCCACGGGATAAGCAACGCTTGTTTATGCCGCCGGTGCCGAGTGTTATTATTGCTTCTGCTATTTTCGGTATTATGTATTTAATAATGCGGCAGAATACCTTTATGTTCTTTCCCGGTTTTATTTTAGGCTATTTATTATATGGTAGTATGCATTACGCCATACATGCCTGGAACCCTCCTTTTAAATGGATGAAAGGTCTTTGGCGCAATCATCACCTCCATCATTATAAAAATGAACATAACGGGTTTGGAGTCAGCAGCACTTTATGGGACCATGTATTCGGTACCATGTTCGATTTGAAAAGAGAAAAAGAAGATAAAGAGAAAGTGCAGGAACTGATGTTTGGAAAGGGAAAGTAATCAGCAAATAATTTCTTGGACTTTGGTTTAAGGTACGGGATCGTATCCTTTTCCTCCCCAAGGATGGCACTTGACTATGCGCCTTACCGTTAGCCATAATCCTTTAAATACACCATATTTTTTAAATGCCTGTAATGAGTAAGCGGAACAGGTAGGGGTGAAACGGCATTGCCCCCCCAGCCATGGTGACAGAACCCATTGATATAATTTTATCAATGCGATAAAGGGTAAACTAAGTATTTGAAGAATCAGTTTCATTAATTATTTTGATCAGTTTCTTTAAAATTAAACCCGTTTTATCATAAATAGTTTTATAATCCGGTAATTCTTTTTGCGTGTAAATGAGGAAGACGGATAATGATTTATTATTTGCCTTTAGCGATTCTTCAAGAATATTCTTTTGTAACCGCCATGCTTCTTTTGTCAGGCGTTTAATTCTATTTCTGTCAACCGCCTTTTTAAAATTTCTATTGCTAACACCAGTCCCGAATTGAAGAGGGAATAATGATGGCTGTGATAAATAAAATACCCTAAATGGAAAAGCATTGAAACTTTTTCCTGATTTGAATAATTGTTCAATCAGCTTACGGCTTTTCAGCCGTTCATTTTTCCCCAATGTAAATTGCGTTGCCACTGAATACTTATGTAAAACAAAAATAGCTCCAATAAGGAGCTATTCATAATAAGATATCTTCCAAAAGTTCCGCTACAGGCGGATTGGGTCTCTCTATTTTAATTTCTTCTCATCAGAAATAGTCAGCTTTTTACGGCCTTTTGCACGACGGCTGGCTAATACTTTGCGGCCGTTTGCTGTTTGCATGCGCTTACGGAAACCATGAACGGTTTTGCGGCGGCGGCGATGAGGTTGAAATGTACGTTTCATAATTCGTTTTTAATTTTTTCACGTTTTTGAATATGACACGGGAGAACATGCCGGTTTCAATTTCAACAGGTCACCACACCCGTTGTTTTGTGAAAGGACGGCAAAGGTAAGCGAAGAAAGCCAAAATTGGGAAGGAAAAAACCGAAAAAATAAAGCTATAAACCATCCTTTCAGCTAAGATCGATATGTAGTGATTTTATCGATTGACTAAAAAAATTAGTTGCATGATTATCAAAATCTTCTGTAGAATCTGTGGTATAAAACAATTGCTTTCCGCCTTTACTACATTTTTTTTCAATTTCAGGGTGCCGGTTTAAGTAGTCTTCCAGGCTTGCTGCAATAATTTCTCCTTGTGAGACTAATTTTACTCCAACAGGGAGATACTCTCTGATCTTTTCCTTTAATAGTGGATAATGTGTGCATGCAAGAAGTATTACATCTATTTTGGGGTCTTTCCCAAAAATGCTGGCAAGATTTTTCTTTACAAAAAAATCAGCGCCATGGCTTTGGTATTCGTTATTCTCAACCAATGGCACCCACATGGGGCAGGCTTCTTGTGTTACTGACAAGTTTGGAAAAAACTTCTCTATCTCAATCGGGTAAGAATTGGAAATTACAGTTCCATTTGTGGCTAAAATTCCAACGCTTTTACTTTCCGAGTAATTACCGATTACTTCAGTGGTAGGCCGTATTACACCCAGCACCCGTTTATCCGGGGCGATTTTCGGCAAATCATTTTGCTGAATAGTTCTCAGCGCTTTTGCAGAGGCCGTATTACAGGCGAGAATAACTAACGAACATCCCTGTTCGAAAAACCATTGTACACATTGCAGGGTATAATGATAAACTGTTTCAAAGGAACGGTTCCCATACGGGGCACGGGCATTATCACCAAGATAAATATAATCGTATTGAGGAAGCTTGTTTACTATTTCTTTCAAAACGGTAAGGCCCCCATAGCCGGAATCAAAAACACCAATCGGAGCAGGTTTTTGCATGATGTAAAAATAGGAAACAGCTTATAAGGTTATACTAAAAATGCCCTGCAAAAGCAGGGCATTTTTAGTATAATTAGTTTTTTAATTACCGGACTGCTGGTTTATTTCCAGTTGTGCTAGGAAGTTTTATTCCCAGTTTGGCAGCAACTGCCGGGAGCATATCATCCGAAGGAGGGGCGACTATCAATGCTTCGGATGTCAAGACATATGTATAACCCTTTTCTTTCGCTACTGCATTAATTGCATCAGAAATCCTTTTATACATCGGCGCTGCTAATTGTTGTTGTTTAAGACCCATAATCTGCTGGGCTGTTTGCTGCCAGTTCTGGAGAGTGCCTGTGAGTTGTTGAAGCTCTCCGCGAATTTGATTCTTTACGTTTGCCGGCATTTTAGAAGTATCAGTTTTGTTCAGCAGACTGTCTTTATAAATATAATCCTGAACAAGGCTTGCATATTGAGGATTAAGAGAATCTACCTGGAAACGTTGTAAAAGAGTATCAATTTTTTGAGCCTCCGGCATAAATTGAATCAGATCGTCAGCTCTTATATGACCGATTTTTTGAGCGTTTACACTGCTTGCTGCAGCCAGAAAAACCAATGCTATCGCAAATACACTAATAATTTTTTTCATGTTCTGTTATAATTGTGTTTTATTATGATACTGTTTAAACAGTTTTGGTTGCCTTACACTTTTTTTTAACATCCTTACAGGTATCGTGATACCGGTTAGTTCTTTACTCCCAATTCTCTTAATATATCGTCGCTCTTATCCAGTTTTGGGTCGGCAAAGATAACGGTAATTCCCTCACTTTTGTCTAAAATAAAATCGTATCCACGCTGGCTTGCAATTTTCTGTACAGCGTTGTAAACCTTGTCCTGTACGGGTTTTATTAGCTCCTGCCTCTTCTTGAACAGATCACCTTCAAAACCAAAGCGTTTACGCTGCAGGTCCCGAAGTGATTTTTCCTTAAGGAATAACTGGTCTTCTCTCTTTTTGCGTAACTCTTCACTCAGCATTACCTGTTCGGCGTCATAATCCTTGTACATTTTATCCAGCTGTGCCTGCATGCTGTCAATTTCCTTTTGCCACCCTGCGGCTACCACGTCAAGGTCAGACTGTGCCTTTTTGTAATCGGGCAATTTGTCCA
>JAFDYH010000158.1 GCA_018267535.1 Bacteroidota bacterium | reverse complement strand
AGGCGATCATGACAAAAAGTAGTATAGGGTTAACAGATAAGGGATAACTGTTTACAGGAAATGATATAGGGTTTTCAGTTCGTAACCACTCAATCAGAGGTATTTCAGGGGGTTTCTTCTTGCACTAAGGATATATTTTTTAATATTCATCCAGAAAGCTAATACCATATATATGATTATGGGAGAACCCATAGTTAAGAATGAAATATAAATGAACCAGGTCCGTATGCGACTGGTGGCAATGCCGATTCTATCGCCGATGGCAGAACATACACCGAAAGCATTCCATTCTACAAAATCTTTAAATCGATTCATATTGCTAATTTAAATCAATTTCGGGAGCATTTGAAATGAAAAGAAAATTATACGTTTATTTTCCTGTAATTTTTTTTCTGTTTCATAGGTGTTTTTAGATAACCGGAAGCAATAGTTTTTACGGGGAACTGATTTTTTTGCTGCCTGTTATTTAATTAAATTCGCCGCACATTTCAATTTCAGATTAACGATTTGTCCAAAATCCGCGATCGTCATTCTAAAAAGTTCATTGTATGGCATTTGACCTCGACCTCATCAAAAAAACGTATGCAGAAATGCCGGGTAAAGTTGCAGCCGCCCGTAAACTGGTTGGCGGACCGCTCACCCTGGCTGAAAAAATTTTATATTCTCATCTTTATTCACCGGCGGGTAAAGCTTTTGTAAGAGGAAAGGACTATGTAGATTTTGCACCTGACCGTGTAGCCATGCAGGATGCGACCGCGCAAATGGCGCTTCTACAGTTTAGCACTTGCGGCCGTGATAAAGTTGCTGTCCCTTCTACAGTACATTGCGATCACCTGATTCAAGCTAAGACCGGGGCCGCTCAGGACCTGGCCGCTGCCCTGAGTGTCAATAAAGAAGTGTACGATTTTCTTTCTTCTATTTCTAATAAATATGGTATTGGTTTCTGGAAACCAGGAGCTGGTATAATCCACCAGGTAGTATTGGAAAACTATGCTTTCCCCGGTGGAATGATGATTGGCACCGATAGCCATACACCTAACGCTGGCGGTCTTGGAATGGTTGCAATTGGTGTCGGCGGAGCTGATGCTGTAGATGTAATGGCCGGATTGCCCTGGGAATTAAAAATGCCAAAACTGATTGGTATAAAATTGACCGGCAAACTCAGTGGCTGGACTTCCTGTAAAGACGTCATCCTTTGGGTGGCAGGTCAGCTTACAGTAAAAGGGGGTACCGGAGCAATTGTAGAATATTTCGGGCCTGGTGCAGACAGCATGAGTGCAACAGGAAAAGGAACGGTTTGTAATATGGGTGCAGAAATCGGTGCGACCTGTTCATTGTTTGCTTACGATGAAAAAATGAGCGCATATCTTAAGGCCACAAGCCGCGAAGATGTGGCGGCCCTTGCGGATGCTATAAAAGATCATCTTCGCCCCGATCCTGAAGTGTATGCAAATCCCGGAAAATATTATGATGAGGTATTAGAACTGGATCTCTCTACATTGGAGCCTTATGTAAATGGCCCCTTTACTCCGGACTTAGCCACCCCCATATCTAAAATGGCAGAAGCAGTAAAATCAAACGGATGGCCTGAAAAACTGGAAGTGGCTTTGATCGGAAGCTGTACCAACTCATCCTATGAGGATATCAGCCGAAGCGCCTCTATTGTAAAAGATGCAGTTGGCAAAGGCCTGAAAGCAAATTCTGAATTTACAATTACACCTGGCAGTGAGTTAGTTCGGTTCACTATCGAAAGAGATGGTTTTATAAAACAATTTGAAGATGTAGGCGGCGTTGTACTGGCGAATGCCTGCGGCCCCTGTATAGGGCAATGGGCAAGACATATAGATGATCCGAATCGCAAGAATACAATCATCACCTCATTCAACAGGAATTTTGCAAAACGAAATGATGGGCTTGCCTCCACGCATGCGTTTGTTGCGAGCCCCGAACTGGTAACAGCAATGGCTATTGCCGGAAGTATTTCATTCAATCCATTAAAAGATAAATTGAAGAACGCTAAAGGAGAAGAAGTTGCTCTTGCTGAACCGAAAGGCTTTGAATTACCTCCCAAAGGATTTTCGGTAGATGATCCCGGCTACCAGGCACCTGCTGCAGACGGAAGTAAAGTGCAGGTTGTTGTAAGCCCGGAATCGCAGCGGTTACAATTACTCGCACCTTTTGCGGCTTGGGAAGGAACCGATTTGAAAGGATTAAAATTATTGATCAAAGCAAAAGGAAAATGTACTACTGACCATATATCCATGGCCGGCCCCTGGTTAAAGTTTCGCGGCCATTTGGATAATATCAGTAACAATATGCTCATCGGTGCGGTAAACTTCTTTAATGATAAAACGGATTCAGTTAAGAATCAGCTTTCAGGTGAATATGGGGCAGTGCCTGCAACACAAAGAGCTTATAAATCGGCAGGTATCGGTAGCATAGTGGTAGGGGATGAGAACTATGGTGAAGGTTCATCAAGAGAACATGCTGCCATGGAACCAAGGCACCTGGGGGTTCGTGCAATACTGGTTCGTTCTTTTGCACGCATACACGAAACTAATTTGAAGAAGCAGGGTATGCTGGCCCTTACTTTTGTTAATAAAGAAGATTATGATAAAATACAGGAAGACGACACTATTGATATCATCGGTCTTACTTCATTTACACCAGGTGTTCCATTGACCGTTATTTTAAACCATGCAGATGGAACAAAAGATTCGATACCAGTAAACCACACATATAATGAGCAGCAGATAGAATGGTTTAAAGCAGGTGGTGCATTGAATGTGATCCGTAAGCAATTTGCGAAGAAATAATAAGATAACCATATCGCATTTGTAAAGCCCCGGTTAAAGGGGCTTTTTATTTATTCGTAAAAAATAATGAACTTCAATACTTCTATAAATTACCAACATTTAGTTTTATGAAAGCCATATATAAAAACTTTCTGTTTATTTTTTTTCTCCTGTTTTTTATGATAACAACTGATTATGCGCAAAATGACAGCGCTAATAAAGTGCGGATTATTATTATCGGCGCACATCCGGATGATTGTGATATTAAAGGTGGCGGTACAGCTATCCTGTTCTCATCAATGGGTTATGCGGTTAAGTTTTTATCAGTCACCAATGGAGATGCAGGCCATCAAACGGATAAAGGTGTTTCATTAGCTAAAAGGAGATTTGCGGAAGCACAAGAAGCGGGAAAACGATTTGGGGTTACTTACGATGTGCTCGATAATCATGATGGGCAATTATTACCCACACTGGAAGTCAGGTTACAGATAATTAAAAAAATCCGTGAATGGAATGCGGATATAGTTATTGCCCCACGTCCTAATGATTATCACCCGGATCATCGCTATACCGGTGTTTTGGTACAGGATGCGGCTTACATGGTAGCAGTACCCAATGTTGCACCGGAATCCCCCGCATTAAAAAAGAACCCGGTTTTTTTATATGCGCAGGATTTTTTTCAACGCCCCAATCCTTTCAGACCTGATATTGCGGTAGATATAACAAAAGTTTATTCTCAAAAAGTACATGCGCTGGATGCACATGTATCGCAAATGTATGAATGGTTGCCATGGATCGGTCACTACTCACAAGACGTACCGGCCAAGGCCTCGGAAAGAGAAAAATGGCTTGCTACAAGAAGCAGTTATGCCATTACTCCCGATGTAAGGAAATCACTCGAAAAATGGTATGGTGCAGGGAAAGCAGCGAATATACTACAAGCCGAAGCTTTCGAAATATGTGAATATGGCGTGCAGCCAAATGAAAATGAAATAAAGCATTTATTTCCCATGTTGGGAAACTAATGACGAAATCTTTCATTCATTTTACATGTTCTGATAATCCTCAAAAATTTTTAAATTTAATTCATGAAATATACTACCCGTCGTGAATTCATTAAAACATCGGCAGCTGCTGCAGC
This sequence comes from Bacteroidota bacterium, assembly GCA_018267535.1. Taxonomy (GTDB): domain Bacteria; phylum Bacteroidota; class Bacteroidia; order Chitinophagales; family Chitinophagaceae; genus JAFDYH01. The sequence continues at coordinate 11,759 of JAFDYH010000158.1, read as the reverse complement.
CCTGATAACAATCCCATCAGTTTCATTCCCTATTAAGCCTAAACCATTATTATCATTTTCAACTTTAGGATGCCCGGAGTGGCCGTTCGATCAGATATTGAAATTTGCAGTCGACAATAATTATGATGGGCTGGAACTGCGGGGAATATTAAAAGAGCTGGATTTAAATAAATGTCCTGAATTCAGCACAGCTGAAAATATCAAAATAACCAGGAGTAAAATAGAGGAAAAGAAACTGAAGATTTCAGATCTTGGTTCCTCCTGTGCGTTACATTTTCCGGAAGGTGCGGACAGGCAGAAGAACCTGGATGAGGGAAAACGTTTTATTGATTTGGCACAGCGACTTGGTTGTCCGAATGTAAGAGTATTCCCGAATGAACTACCCAAAGACGGGACCAGGGCGACGGTCATAGATCGTATTGTGCAAGGCTTGCAATACCTCGGAGATTACGCAAGAAATACAGAAGTAAATGTGATAATGGAAAGTCATGGTGATGCTGTAAAAGCAGATGAGCTGAAAGGAATAATGGAAGCAGCGGCAAGGCCAAATGTCGGGTTGGTATGGGATATTGTTAATATGTGGACTGTAACCAAAGAATCTCCCGTAAATGTATATGCGCAGTTAAAACCCTATATTAAACATACCCATATAAAGGATGCAAAGATGGTGGATAATAAGCCACAATACGTTCTGTTGGGTAAAGGAGATACGCCGATACTGCAGGCAGTTGATCTTTTGTACAAAGATGGATTTAGTGGCTTTTACAGTTTTGAATGGGAAAAACTATGGCATCCGGATATAGCTGATCCCGAACTGGCACTTTCAGATTATGCAAGGGTCATGCGTAAAAGATTTCAATAAAGAGCAAACTGGTGTAAATAAAAGCTGCCCGGCATGATACCAGGCAGCTCTTTTATAAACTACGGATGAAATTATAACTTAGCGATAGAAACGTCTGTAACAAAAGATGAACTGCTGTTCACTTCATATTTCGTTGTTTCGTTCGTTTTTTTGTTGGTAATTTCAAAAGTTGTACCAGCTACCTGTTCCAATTCTTCGGCCTGCAGTTTGTACCTTCTTGAAATCTTTTCACCTGTTAATTTTTCAGAGAAAAGTACTTTTCTTTCACTGTCTCTTACTACTACAAAATACTCCGTATGGTCTGTGTTGTTCAACTCCAGCTGAAAAACCGGAGTGCTGTTAAAGCTACCTACGAATTTCAATTCAGTGGTTGTAACTGGTGTTGCAGCATATGTTGATTGCGTGAATCCGATTGTCAGGAGGGTCACTAAAGCCATAGCCGCCGTTCTGAAGTTAATCATTGTCTTTTTCATAAAACTGTTTGTTTAATTAATCGAATAAAAAATCTTTGTCTTAAAATTTTTACTGGCAATACATCGCGAAGCGGGCAAGTCAAATTCGTGTGGGGAGTATTTTCATTTTAATCCCGGTACGTAAGGCAAGCCTTGTAAGGCTGTTCGTTTGATGGCACAAAACTATGCCGGAAAAACACATTTGACGAATCAACTTAAAGGGCATTCTGTGATGTGTAACCTTCTTGTTTTTTGATGAAACCTGCTATCATGGCTGGTTTTAACAAAATGTTGCAATGATGTCCAAACTTGTTTTTTACCCTTTAAAAGGGTCAAATCAAGTAGAATCCATGAGGGATTTTACACTTAATTGATTGCTAAACTTCTCATCAGGGTTTTAAAATCGGTTACATTTTCTTCAATTATCTTATTGCCTGTAATGGTATAGACTACCATTTCTTTTGTTTTTTTGTTAGTCACTTCGATAGTTGTTCCGTCTGTTCTGCTGATATCTTCTGCATATAATTTATACTTTCTTATGATAGCAGTCCCTTTTAGTTTTTCATTGAAAAGAATTCTTTTCTCACTGTTTCTTATTGTAATGAAATATTGAGTAACCTCCGTATTTTTTAATTCCAGTTGAAAAACAGGTAAGCTTTCCGAAATATCTTTGAGTCTTATTTCTGACCAGCTTACTTTAGTTGGGTCAGATGCGAAAGAAGAGCCGGTAAATCCGATGCAGAATACTGTTGCCAACGCTATTACTATCCGCCTAAATTTTATTCCTGTCATTTTATTAAGTTTTAGGTTTAATGCTATTGATGAAACAAATGTAGACTGATAGCCTGGGCGGGACAAGAACAAGCCGGTAAACTGCATAATACACCGGGTGAAATGCTCTTTTTCGTTAGTAAAACCTGATGTGAAGCACTGGGTTGCCTTTTAACGATATTATTGCCAAAAGGGAGGTTTTGTTGTTACCCCTCCCTGAGAGGTACAATCTCCGCATTGATAGGAAGTGGCATATACACCTTTAACACTGGGGCCGCCCCCGTCAAATGACAGAGGAATTAAGGAATTGCCATTAAAAGAACCGGCAACTCTTTCAATCGGTATTTCGACGATGACGCAGGCAGGGCGATAATCCCATGGTTGTACTTCTTCGTTTGTGATATAAAGCTGTTTTGTTTCACGCGTACAGGCGGTGAGATAACCAAGAACGGTTTCTCCAGGATTTTCAACAGAATGAATATTGCCATTTATCTCACTGGGTTGTGCATCAAAAAGAGAACCTGTTTGCTCTGTAATTTTTTTCAGATTTTCTGTATACGTATAAGCTTCTTTTGTCAGAGCATATTGGCGTAATAAAATAAAATACTTTATACTTAGCTCGACGGCATTGATATCAATAATCCTGACGGGAAAATGATATATGATATCCTTCTCAAGTATTGCAGAAGATCCCAATAAAATCTGCTTATTATCCTGTGTTTTCCAACAGTCAAAAATATACTTGTCAGCAGGCCTGTCAAAAATGCCTCCATTTTCAGAGATCAGCGAGGAAAAAAAAGCGGCACGATAGTGCCATGTTTCAGTGTATTCCCATCGATAATACCTTGTATTGTTTAGGGGATCATGTGTATTTGCATAAATCGCCAGGCTGTTATTCAGTCTTCCGAAGCTGATGCTATCAATAGCAGGAGTTTTGATTACATTAATTTCTTCAGATAAATATTGTGCACCCCCAGTGGTAATTATACGCAGCCTGTATTTTTGGTTAAAACTCAAGTTCATGCCAGGTACAAAATACTTGCCGCTGTCGGATGATTCTGTAAAAGAATAGAGTGTATTAGCATTTTCGTCTTCAACAAAAAGCTGGGCCCCGGTCTCTTTAGATTCTCTTACATTCTGATCCAGTTTTTTTGTTCTGCTTAACCGGATGAAGGTGGTGTCTGAACTATTGTTTAAAAAACCATCAACAACAAGATAGTTAATATCTTTTTGTATTACCGGTGGCGCAAAATCTTCTTTACAACCTGCCATGATAATAATGACCAATAGAAATTGGAGGGTAATCCTGTTCATTGATAATTTAAAATATCATCTAATATACTAAAGGTCTTTTGAAAACTAAGCTAATATCAGTATAACGGAGATGCTTATTTTAAATTGATCGTGTATATGAAGCTAAGGCCAGAACCCGGGTTTAATAGTTGTACTTCCCATCAACGTGCAATTGCCACATATGGCATCAGTAATGGCAATTCTGGTCGCTGGGTCTAAGCCTTCTTTGTAAAGTGGAATCAGGCTTACTTTATCTGCCAAATCGGCTATTTCCTGTAATGATCTTTAACCTGTATCTAGCAGTTATGTTCAGGTTTATGCCAACTACAACATGTATTCCACTGTTGTTTAATTCCTGGAAAGTATAAGCGGTATTACCTACTGTATCCTCTATTGTTAACATAGCGCTGTATCTTCCGTGTTATTCACTCCTTCGCTTAATTTCCTTGCCCTGCCAGGTCGGATAAAAGTAGTATCAGGACTGTATTTTAAAACCCCATTGACTACTAAAATGCTCAGGCCTTACTGAGTTGCAGGAGGATCATAATTTTCTTTACAGCCAGTTGTTATTGCCGTAGAGAGGAGAAGATAATGAAAAGTTTTCTCACCATCATTTGAGCCTGTTTCTGATTTTCAGCGACTGCTTGTATTTACAATATATAAGAAATGAAACTATTTCGAACACTCACAGGTAAACCTGTTAATAATACTAATCACAAGAGTAAATAGATAGATTTAGATTACTGGTCACCGGTAGTCAATAAAGGATTGGAAAAATAAATCGACTTATAGCTGAGAAATGGGCTCGTAAAATCGGAAAGGCTGTCTTTCCTTATCTTCTTTAGTGTACAGCTTTTACTATTGGAAAATTTTATGGAATAATATTGATTTGGTATACCGTGAATGTTTTTACTACCACAATACAAAACGATAGCAGTTCGAAGATGATGTTTGGGCAATCAGCTATCTGCATATTGATTGACAGGTTAAAAGAATATACAAGAGCTTAATAAAAATTGCCTTATGCGGGTTTATATAGGGAAGAGGAATTCAACGTTGTGAAGAAAGAGGCAAAGAGTTTTAACCTGCAATTCAATTAAGGCCGATATAGTATAGAAATGTAGCTGCGGATTTTCCTTCAATCTTCGTTATTGTTTGCGGAAAGTAACAAATTGGCAAACGTAATTATCCCTCTGCTGAATAAAGTATAATATTCGGGCAGCATAAGGCCGTAAAAAATAAAAAGCCCCGTTTCCGGGGCTAACCAAACTGCTGAACAGGAAGAATTACAAAACAGAATCTTCAAATTTTTTATTGTGATAAAGATAAGGCACCAGGAAAGCAGCCATGGCCCCCATAATAATTACGATACCGGCTAGGAGATTTCTGAATTGCTGATTAACCAGGTCATCGTCCGTGCGATGTACATGCTCGGATCGCCAGGCCAGGAAAACGGTAATAAGTACAAACAGGACAATAAAGAGTAAATCTCCTTTTTTAAATGAAGCAATAAACAGGTAATAGAGTATACCTATAATAAGAAAAATAACATTGACACCAAAAATGAGTGATGATACATTGATAATCGCCGATAATGGAAACCCTAATAGCTGAACAAATATAAGATCATATACCATGGTAACAATTGTGGCAATAATCCCTACAAATACGGCTGTCATAAAAGTCCTGTAAAAAAGGGATTTGGGAAAATCGTGATCCATAAAAAGAATTTAAATATTTTAAATCTTGTTTGCTTATGGCTAATCGGATATTCCATCAATCGGTAAAGGAAAAATGAAATATTCCAGGATATTGTGATGCGCTTTTGAGACATAGTTTTTATAAGATTTCATACTATGTCTTAAAACCGATGCATAGACAGGATCCAGTTGCTTTAATACATCTTCAAGTTTATACAGTTCCTGTTCGATAGCCTCTTTCCTCTCTTCTTTAGTGTGAGGTAGTTCGTGATCAAGATTCGTTAGTTCTTTTTCAAAATTATGTTCGGCTGTTTTGTAAAAATCAAACAGTATCGGATCGCTGGCAAATGTTTTGATATGGGTTAGCTTAATAGCGGCATTTTTTTCTTTTTTATCAATTCCGCCTTCTGCTGTAGATGCCAGTAATGATATATACGCCGGAAACCTTAACAATTGTATTTTGTCCTTTTCGCTTAGTTCACTCCATTCTTTCATATTGCTCACTTTAATCACTTGGTGTGCTCAATAAATTTCTTCAGCTTTTCCGGGTTATTTACCCTGATACTTTTTCCCGAAGTGCTTATTATCTTGTTCTGGATAAGTGTCCGTAAAAACCTGAATACTGTTTCATAAGTAGTACCTGCAAAGGCCGCAATGTCCTGCCGGCTTACAGGAACGGCGATATAGTTATTCTTACCCGTGCCAAATACCTTTGATAATTCCAGAATTGCTTCAGCAATCCTTCCTTTTACTTCCATCAACGCCAAGTTCCTCATCCGCAGTTCCGCTTTTTGTAATTCGTCCGCGTACAATTGCATGAACTGGTAAGTAAGCGAAGGGTTATTCGTTAGGGAGGTTTCAAAAAAATCATTTTCAATAAAGCAGATTTTTGAATCCTCCAGTGCTGTTGCAGAAACCGGGTAAACCTTTACAGCCCCTAATCCCCGGTGGCCAATAACACCGCCGCTTTTTTCAAAACGGATGATTAACTCCTTTTTACCTGCCCATTCTTTATGAACTTTTACAGAACCGGAGAAAATAAAATAGATACCTTTTACTTTTTCACCTTCCCGGAAAACGGGCTTCCCTTTTTTAAAGAACAAGGTTTTCTTTTTCAAGCCTATCAACTCTTTCCAGCCTTCACCACAATGCGTGCATAAAAAACAACTGCTTACCGTACACTGGTTCCTGATTTTCATTCTTATAATATAATAAAAGCAGTATTTTTTGACATAATTATTAAACAAAATTACTAAAAATATGATTTAAGCAATATTTTTGCTCCTTAATTTTTATCATGAAGAGAGCAGATGAGAGTACCCCGTTATCGCCTTCCCTTGAGCAATTGTATGGAAAAGAGATACCCGAAAGAAAAATGCCGGTTGATAAAAGAGTTTTTTACTTAAGTATTCAGGCCATTATAAATGCAATAGTGATTGGCTTTGTTGCAAAAGTGCTGGTATTCTTAATTGCATTGATAACAAATCTTGCTTTTTACGGGCGCATTTCGGTTTCATCTGTGTCCCCTGCCGGAAACTATCTGGGTTGGATGGTAGTATTTGTACCGGTTGCGGGAAGTATAGTTGTTGGACTAATGGCAAGATATGGCTCAACCGCTATACGAGGTCATGGAATTCCCGAAGCCATGGAAAAAATTATTTTAGGAGAAAGTAAGATACCGCCTATTATTACTTTTCTCAAACCGGTATCGGCAGCTATTTCTATCGGTACGGGGGGGCCATTTGGCGCCGAAGGACCAATCATCGCTACCGGTGGCGCATTTGGCTCTTTAACAGGACAGGTAATGCATATATCACATTCAGAACGAAAAATAATGCTTGCCGCGGGAGCCTGTGCGGGTATGTCTGCGATATTTGGCAGTCCTTTGGCTGCGATTCTTCTTGCTATAGAATTATTGTTATTCGAGTTTTCGCCACGATCAATTATACCGGTTGCATTGGGTTGCATTACTGGTGCCGGTATGCATTTATTGTTATTTGAATCCGCGCCTGTATTTGCCATGCCCGCTATACCCGTACCGTCAGATACAGCATTAATTGTTTATGCTTTACTGGGATTGATAACCGGCGTCATTGCTGCAGGGGTTTCAAAGTCTGTTTACTGGGTAGAAGATGTATTCGAAAAAATTCCCGTTCATTGGATGTGGTGGCCGGCAATTGGTGCTGTTGTGGTTGGTATTGTCGGTTACTTTGCTCCTTTTACAATGGGCGTAGGATATGATAATATTCAGCATTTGCTGACGGGTAACCTGCCTTTATCGTTGTTATTATCTCTTTGTTTTCTAAAGTATATTTCATGGGTAATTGCATTGGGCAGTGGCACATCCGGTGGCACCCTTGCACCATTATTTACAATTGGCGGAGCTGCCGGTGCATTACTGGGTATTATTGTTTTACATTATTTCCCATCGGCCGGAATTAATATTGCAACAGCGGCATTGATAGGAATGGCAGCAATGTTTGCAGGAGCGTCAAGAGCCTTTCTTACTTCTGTTGTATTTGCTTTGGAAACAACAGGGCAGGTAAATGGATTACTACCCTTGATCGGTGCCTGCGCAGCCGCTTATTTTGTATCCTTTTTTTTAATGAAGGGAAGTATCATGACAGAAAAAATAGAACGCAGAGGTATTCAGCCCCCCCATTCATACGAACCGGACATATTGCATGCTGTGAGTGTAAAGGAGTTAATGACCAATGACAAGGTTTCTTCGTCTGCCTACTATGTAGCAATAACTGATGACGCAGGAATTGCAGCGGAGCAAATGGGAAAATATAATGTGGAAGAATTATCGGTGATCGATAACGGTGACCCCGATAAGATTATAGGAACAATAACCGCTGCTTCCATACTGCGTTACTACAGTGAAGAGAAGCAGAAAGAACATAAGTATGAATCGCCACGAAAAACAAGGGAGTTAATGGTAACAGGGAGAAAGCTGGCTAAAAAAGCTTATCGTAAATAACAGCAGGCTTTACTTGTCAGTCTTTCCTGTTGTATTAAACCGCTATGAATAAGGATATCCAATAGCGGTTTTTTGTTACTATCAATTGTACTTATTCACCGGTGATGATAATTTTTCCTTTCATGACAACATGGATACTGCAGAAGTAGGAGGTTGTTTTTTTAATTACATATTTCCAGGATTGCCCATTGGTTAATCTTCCTGAACTCCACTCATGATTCTTTTCTTCAGTAATATCATGATCTACAAAATCGTGATTAATCCATTCAATGGTATCTCCGGTATGTACCTGTAGTTCTGCCGGTTGAAAAAGCATCTGTTTGATTTCAACAACATGTTTTATCGGTATCGTTTTTTCCGTTGAAGCATTACAGGCCGTCAACATAATTCCCAAAAACATTAAACCTGCAATGCTTCTCTTAATATTCATAACATTTATATTATTTGGACAGATTCGATTCTACCATCATGGCGTGGCCCAGGTGTGTTTTTAATACTGGTAGTACTTGTTGCAATAACCCTTTTAACTCAGCATTTTGGCTTTGCGGGATTAGCACCGTTTCAACTGTTGATACAACAGCTTTATGATAGGCTACTTCATTGCCGATATAAGCCTTGTCAAAATCTTTTCCGCTTTTGCTGTTAAGTTTTTGTTTGGTTTTTTCAGCATCTGCATTCAGTTTTTTGCTTACGGCATTGTCCTTCGGCGTTACATTTAATCTTTTTACCAAAGCTACAGCCTGGTCAATAACTCCCTGGTGATCTTTTGCCATTGTTTGGGCAAACTCAAGAATAGAGGCGTTTTTTGATTTTTTCAGTGCAATATTTGCGTAATTAATATCTACCTGGTTGGCGGTAACAGCGACTGAAGCAATTTCGGGATCTGTAAGAGCAGGGGTATTTTGAGCCAATAAAGGAACTGTAAACAGCAAAAATGCGCTAAAGGTTAATGCGGCTGATGTTTTTTTTATTTTCATGATTTTTGTTTTTACGGGTTTAGCCAGGAAAGTTTGTTTTGCCGGAAAGTTGTGCCAGTACATATGCCCCCACCGCCATTACAAGATCGCGGATGGCAACATCATAATAATGTCCGCCTGCAATCAGCAGTAATGCAATAGCAATCAACCATGCCATTACAATATAAGCGCCAAGAGCCGTGCGGGCGAAGACCAGTATGCCTGCGATGATTTCGATAACACCTATAATCATCATAAAAGTTGTTGTGCCAACAGGCAACAGGTTTGCAATTGATAACGATACATATTGTTTCCAATCCGTTAGCAGGTTAGTAAACTTATCAAGGCCGGCAACAACCGGCACCACGCCATAAGTGACTTTTAAAATTTTTTGAACATTTTTCATATCGATTGGATTAACCGACAGAAAAAAGGTTACATTTTTTATGAAATTTTGTAACCTTAAGAACCTGGTTGACTCTATTATCTTTGTCATAGTAATGGATAAGCGAGGAATTGAAATAACAGATACTATTCCGGATAGTGAACTTATCGCCCGCGTATTGGCAGGTGATAAAGAGCAATATGCTGTAATTATAAAAAGGTACAATGCCCGTTTATACAGAATTGCAATGGCTATCGTGAATAATGACGCTGAGGCAGAAGATATTATGCAGGTGGCCTATATCAAGGCTTATGAGCATCTTAATCAATTTGCTTCAAAGTCGGCATTCTCTACATGGCTTACGCGAATTTTAGTAAATGAGTCCCTTTTGAGAACGAAGCAGAAATATCGGACGATTGCGATAGGTGAAAAAAGCAGTGATCAGGAAGCAGATCGTTCGGGAATAAGTATAGCTAAGACTCCTTCTGATAAAATGGTGAATACAGAGTTAAAAGAGATACTGGAAACTTCAATCCGCCGGCTACCAGAAAAATACAGGGTGGTATTTATTATGCGGGAAATAGAAGGATTGAATATCGCCGAAACACAGGAATGCCTTGACCTTAGTGAGGCTAATGTAAAAGTCCGGCTAAACCGGGCAAAGATATTGCTGAGGGATATGCTGTCTTCTTTTTATAAAAAAGAAGACATTCTCTATTTCCACTTAACAAGATGCGACAGAATGGTCGAGTCTGTTATGAGACAACTACCCTGAGCATAATTTTTTAATTCTTTTAGTTATTGCCCATCCAGGATTGATAAACAGACTGCTGCAGGCTATCAGGGTGATCTGTTTTTATAAGCCGCCATCTTGGTTTACCCGTTGTCGTATCTTTTTCTTCATGAACCGATAAGCCTGCATAACCCAGGTAATGATTATAATCTATTTCTTTTGCTGTGTATACATATTCAAATACGTCCTGTAAGGATGTGCCGGCAATTTCTTCACATGCATTCTGAAATTCGGCATCGGTAAAACCGCGATGTAGCTGTTGGTAATAGTTCCGGTATAATAATCTCATTACGTCATCCAGTGATTTATTATTTGCCGATTCGTGACGTATGGCAAAATCCAATATCAGCCCGACAAGAGGGCCTTTTTCATAGTAGGAAATAGATTTATCAGCATCCTTGCTGCTTTTGCCGAAAGGTCCTTCGCTCCATGTTTCATAGCTGGATTGTGTCAGTGATTGATACAACCTGCCCGGGCTGTTTTCAAATGAATTCAGGTTATTCTCAAAATCCGATAATAAGGTTTTATCATCCGCAATGCCTGCCCTTTTTACCAACATATACTCATAATAAACGGACAGACCCTCGCTTACCCATAGCAGGTTAGTCCTGTTTTCCCGGTCATAATCAAATGGTCCAAGTTCAAATGGACGGATGCGTTTCACATTATAATGATGAAAATATTCATGGGCAAGGAAATTCATCATTCGGTTAATAGCTTCGGCAGATTTAAGTTCATTCCCGTCAAATCCGAATGTTGTATTGTTTAAATGTTCAATGCCTCCTCTGCCCGGTCCAATGGCAATAAACGTGTACTGTTTATAGGGGATATCGCCGATAATATTTGTGGCCGATTCAACAATTTTTTGAAGGCTGCTGATAAATCGGGGTTTATCAAAATTGCCCAACTTATAGCCAATGAAACGGTGATTTATTCCTTTTATACTGAAAGAAGAAAGTTCTTCCAGGTTTCCCATTAATATCGGGCAGTCATATAAAATGTCAAAGTCAGGGGCTTTAAATTCATTTATCTTACCGGCAATCGCTTCCAGGCCCGTAGCAATAGTATGCCATGAAGGGGGCAGATTGATTTTTATTGAAACCGGTAAATCAAGGCGTTTATTGATATAAAAAAACAACGAGCCGCAGATAATATATCCATGCGTTGTATCAATGTAGCTATTGGCTACAAAATTCCGGTCTGCTTTCACATCATAGCTTACCCTGAGTTTCTTTTTTACAGCAGGTATTTGCCAGGTATTATCATTTAATTTCTGAACAGGAACAGGCGTATTACCGGCATATGCAGAAAGCTTCTCAATATTATCAGCATAATTCATCAACTGATAATAACCAGGCATCCATTTCGGTAATTTCAGCAGGAGGGTTTCATTGCTTGTAGTTTCATAGCTTAATTCAACATGGAAATAATGCGCTGCAGATTTTGGTACCGATACGACATATTGTATTGACGGGTTTTGATTTTGTGCAGACACATGGAGTGCGTAAAAACCCATCAGAAATAAAAAAAGACAGTTGTATTTAGGTGATGCCATAAGAGCAAT
>JAFDYH010000157.1:332-7223 GCA_018267535.1 Bacteroidota bacterium | reverse complement strand
AAAGTGGATGTGATCTTCGGCTTGCATATTAATGCACAAACGGAGGTCGGAAAAATTACATACAGACCCGGAGGTACTTTAGCCGCTGTTGATGATTTTAAAATAATAATAAAAGGGAAGTCGTCTCATGGCGCCGCACCCTGGTCTTCTGTTGACCCGATTGTTGTGTCTGCACAGATCATTAATAGTATTCAAACTATTGTCAGTCGCAATATCAATTTAACACAAAACCCCGCTGTGGTTACAGTAGCTGCAATCAATGGCGGAAGCCGTTCTAATATTATCCCGGAAAAAGTAGAGATGATTGGTGATATCCGGTGTTTCAGTAATGAAGATGAAAAAACTATCAAAGAACGGCTGAAACAAATTGCTATTAAAACAGCTGAAGCTGCCGGAGCTGTTGCGGAAGTTCATATACCCTACACGGTAGGTTATCCTGTTACATACAATGATCCTGCACTTACAGAAAAAATGTTACCGACTTTGCGGAATACGGCAGGAACTAATAATGTGTCGTTAAAGCAACCCATTACGGGAGCGGAAGATTTTTCATTCTTCGCTCAAAAAGTGCCCGGCTTGTTTTTCTTTTTGGGAGGCATGCCCAAAGGAATGGATCCTGTTAAGGCCCCATCACATCATACGCCTGATTTTTATATTGATGAGAGTGGGTTTAAATTAGGAGTAAGATCGCTTTGTAATTTGGTGTTGGATTATATGAATAATGCCAAATAATTATAAATTACTTAGCCTATACACCGTCTTCTGACTGTACACTTCTCCTGGTCGTAAAACAGTATTTGGAAACGAAGGTATATTGATTGCATTGGGGTGCACCTGTGTTTCAAAACAAAACCCGGAATAAGGGCCATATTGCGTATTGTTTTTTCCAGTTACAGATGGTATCCAAATGCCGGTATAAAAATGAACTACCGGTTCTGTTGTTGCTACTTCCAATTTTGTTTTTGATTCATCAGACCATGCTTCGGCAGACCATGCGAACTCTTTATCTTTTTTATCAACCACAAAACTTTGATCATACCCGGGCTCATTACCCCATAGCTCTACCATAGGCTTCGGCTTGCGAAAATCAAAACGGGTACCGGTAACATTAATGAGATTGCCGTTGCAGGTAAGGTTTTCATCCTGCTCCAATATCGAAGAGGCATTGATCTTTATAAAATGATTGTCCACACGACCCCTACCGTTATTAAGGTTGAAGTAACTGTGATGGGTCAGGTTTACGGCTGTCGGCTTATCTGTTGTCGCAGTGTATTCATGAATCAGTTCATTGTTATCATTCAGTGTAAAAGTGAGAGATACATTGAGGTTACCTGGATAGCCTTCATCGCCATCCGGGCTTTTGAGGGATAGTTTCAAAACATTTTTTACTTCATCAAATGAATCAATCTTCCAGATTTTTTTATCAAAACCACTGGTACCACCGTGTAGGTGATCCGTCCCCATATTTAAAGGAAGCTGGTATTTGATACCGTCGATTTCTATTTGGCCATTCTTGATGCGATTGCCATAGCGACCGACCGCAGCCCCGAATAAGGGGTATTGCTGCAAGTACTTTTCATCCAAATAATCTTCCGGCTTATCAAAACCCAGTACAATATCATTCATTGAACCATCTTCTTTTTTTATTTTAAAAGAAAGAAGGATAGCTCCATAATTGGATATGATTGCCTCGGTTCCTTTTTTATTGATAAGTCTAAATGTGTTTACTTCTTTTCCACCGAATTTTTCGGAAAGTGAAGGAGTGATATTTTGCATAAATGTTTCTATAAACTGAAATTATATTCTTCTAAAAGGAACTCTTCAAGATTTTTCAGTAAAGTAACCTGGTTGAGACCACGATCAAAATTTTGCTCTGCGTAACTGATTTGATAATAGGTATCATTATTTAAATAATCGGCAATAAAACGTACTGCCTGCATATAAATCATGATAAGACCAGCGCTATGAATATATTTTTTTTCTTCTGTTGTTAAATAATCATTCATCACTTCCAGGTAACCATTCAAGATAGCCTTATAAAAATCCTTGCGTATATGCAGTTTTTCAAAGTCTGTATTATGTTCATCGCTGCTGCAGGCCATCGACCGGATCATATCCCCCAGGTCTGAAAAGAAATATCCCGGCATGGTTGTATCAAAGTCAATAGCGCAGATTACGTTTCCTGTTTTTTTATCAAATAGCACATTTGCAATCTTGGCATCATGATGCATTACCCTTTTAGGAAAATCAGTTGGGTGGGTAATAAGCTGCTCGTAAAATTTTTTATATCCTCTTTTCCTTACTTCTTCAATTAAAGTAGCAGCTTTTTTTAAGCGTTCACCCTTTGCATTCTTTAATGCGTCTTCAAATTGCTTGTAACGAAAGGCGAGGTTATGAAAATCGGGAATTACAATGTTTAACTCCTCAGCGTTGAAAGAAGACAGAAATGCTGTTATCTGACCAAATGTTTTTGCTGTTGCATAAGCCTGTTTTGTATTCTGAGGTACATCAAGTGTTACTGTTTCATCTAAAAATTCAAAAGCTCTCCAGTAATTTCCGTCAGCATCTATAAATAAGGGTTGACTATTTTTTAATTCAACGGGAGAGGGAAAAAGGATCTGTTTGGAACCATTTTTATACTGAAACAACTTCAAATAATTATCCTGTACGTCCAGTGGTTTCTTGAATACATTTTTATTGATCTGCTGAATCAGTAATGTTTTGCCAGAACTTTTTTCAGATATTCTAAATGTATGATTGATGAGGCCATTACCAAGTTGCTCGATAGTGTACTTTTCATCAGGTTCTGAAAAGGCATTAATAACTTCTTTTTGCAGTGTTTTCTTCATTCGAACTTTCTGGATTGCAAAGAAAGTTATTGAAATCTTTAAAGCAAAAATGTTTCAATCGTTTGCGTATTTTTTTTAATAACAGTCAATGGATTCGGTCACCGCGTATATCAATATTCGTTATGATATTGGCCTCCTGTTCCAGCCATTCTTCCCACCTTTTTCGTACTTTTTGTTTGGGTAGATACGTTTCTGCCAGAGCAATAAACAAAGTATAATGGCCCGCTTCGCTTTCCATAAACCGACGGTAAAACCGTCGCAGGTATGCATCATCCAACCCCTCACTCAGGCGTTTAAAACGTTCGCAGCTTCTTGCTTCAATCAAAGCACACATCAAAAGCTTATCGAGCATACGATCATCTTCGGAACCTCCTTTTTTTTCAAACTGCAACAGGGCATTTACGTATTCATCTTTCCGCTGACGGCCCAGTTTTAGTTTGCGTTTCTTTATTTCGGCAAGCACCATGCGAAAATGGCCCCATTCTTCCGTAACAATGGGCGATAGCTCTTCCACCATTTTCTCTTTATCATTATACCGTTGGATAATCGAAATGCAGGAAGTGGCTGCTTTTTGCTCACAATAAGCATGGTCAGTCAATATCTCTTCCAGCGATTTTTCAGCCAGATTAATCCAGCGGGGGTCAGTAGGCAATTGAAGCCCGAGGATATTTTTTACATCTTCATTTTCTATATTCATTCCGTGCAAAGATAATCGAACCTTTCCCGAAAGCCTCCAGAGCCTGTGCGTTGTAGCGATTTATACTCCCTGGATTCACAGTTTATGACAGGGTTTCCTGGCAGGGGATCAGGTGGTTCAAAAATTGCACCATAAAGCTTTTTGCCATTAATTTTTAATGAATTACCTTTGCCGCCTGATTAAATGAACAACAGCAATAATCGGATGAACAAATAAAAAAATCAAGATGTCATTAACAAAAGAAGCTAAATCAAAAATTTTCGCTGCTTTCGGTGGTAAAGAAACCAATACAGGCTCCATCGAAGGCCAGATTGCATTACTGACTGAGCGTATCAGCCAGATTTCTGAGCATCTTCAGCAGAATAAAAAAGATTTCTCCACTCACCGCGGTTTGATGCAGTTGGTAGGTAAGCGTAAACGCCTATTAAACTACCTGCAGAAACATGATCTTACAGGTTACCGTAAGCTGATCGAGAAACTTGGTATCAGGAAGTAATCCCAACCATGCCTATGGGCATTGGGAACACTCTTTATACCCGAAGTTTAACTGACAATTGAATTTCCTTATAAACTCTATTCCCGATGTCTCAACAGATATTGGGAATAGTTATTTTGAGACAATTCTATACCCGATAAAGGTGTTGAATTGTTTTATCAGTAAAAATTTATACTGACTATACCTCACCATATTCCGCAACAGTTACTATATAAAATATAACCATAAACCCCGAAACGAAAAACTATGTTACAACAACCAATAAGAAAAACCTTCGACATGGGCGATGGCCGCATCGTATCTTTAGAAACAGGACGACTGGCACGCCAGGCCGATGGAGCAGTTACCGTATCATGTGGCAATTGCATGATATTGGCTACTGCAGTAGCTAACAAGGAGCCTAAGGAAGGCCAGAGTTTTTTCCCTCTGACTGTAGATTACCAGGAAAAGTTCGCTTCTGCAGGCCGTATACCTGGCTCATTTTTCAAACGCGAAGCGAAGCTGAACGATTATGAAGTATTAACCAGTCGTTTAATTGATCGGGCATTGCGACCTTTATTCCCGGAAGATTATTTTTGTGACGTTCAGGTACTGGTAACACTGGTATCAAGTGATCCGGAAATTATGCCCGACGCACTCGCTTGTTTAGCGGCTTCTGCAGCACTTGCAGTTTCAGATATCCCCATCAAAGAAATAATTTCTGAAGTAAGAATAGCGAGAATAGAAGGACAATTTAAAGTAAACCCCAACCGCAGTGAATTGGAAAAGGCGGATATGGACTTTATCATTGCCGCTACTGAAAAAAACCTGATGATGGTGGAAGGTGAAAGCCAGGAATGCAGTGAAGAAGATTTATGTAAGGCACTTGAATTAGCGCATGATGCTATCCGTGTACAGATTAAAGCGCAGGAAGAATTGCGGCAATTGAAAGGAGTTAGTGCAAAACGGGAATATAAAAAACCGGAGCAGGATGAAGCATTGCGTGAAAAAGTATATGCTTTTGCCCGCCCTAAAGTATATGAAATAGCCAAAAGCAGGTTGGGCAAACATGAGCGTAGCGATAAGTTCAGCGCTGTTGGTGAAGAACTTATGGAGCATATAAAAGCAGGTTTAAACCTCAATGAAGGGGAAGAAATGCCTTCCCTTACCAAAAAGCTTACTTCAGCTTATTACAGCGATCTTCAGTATTATGTAGTAAGAGATATGATATTGGATGAAAAGGTAAGATTGGATGGGCGCGGCCTGGAAGACATCCGCCCACTGGATATGGAAGTGGATGTACTTCCTTCTCCACACGGAGCATCTCTTTTTACAAGAGGTGAGACCCAATCACTTACAACCGTTACATTAGGCACCCCTTTAGATGAATTATTGGTAGAAAGTGCCGCCAAGTCTTTCGATTCCAAGTTCTTTTTGCACTATAATTTTCCGCCTTTTAGTACCGGCGAAGTGAAGATGATGCGCGGGCAGAGCCGTCGCGAAATTGGGCACGGTAATCTGGCACAGCGTTCGTTAAAACAAATGATGCCAACGGGCGATTTCGCTTATACTGTACGTGTAGTTAGTGACATCCTCGAATCGAACGGGTCTTCATCAATGGCTACCGTTTGCGCAGGCTCATTAGCCTTGATGGATGCAGGTATCCCTTTTCCAAAGCACGTTTCCGGCATTGCAATGGGATTGATTACGAAAGACGATAAATATGCTGTGCTTAGTGATATCCTTGGTGATGAAGACCATCTCGGCGATATGGATTTTAAAGTAACCGGAACCAGAGAGGGTATCTGTGGTGTACAAATGGATATTAAAGTAGATGGGTTGAAAATGGAAGTGATGCGCCAGGCACTGGACCAGGCACGCCGTGGACGCTTGCACATTCTTGAAGCTATGTATAATTGTATACCCGAGGCAAGAAGCGAAGTAAAGCCGCATGCACCAAGAATGGTGAAACTGTTTATCGACCGCGAATTTATCGGTGCTGTAATCGGGCCGGGTGGAAAAGTAATTCAGGAAATGCAGCGTGAAACAGGAACAACAATCAATATAGAAGAAGTAAACAATATGGGTGAAGTAAGCATCTTCGGTGCCAATAAAGAAGGTGTACAAAGAGCTGAGGCATGGATTAAAGGAATTGTTGCCGTACCTGTAGTTGGCGATACTTATGAATCAACAGTAAAATCAATTATGCCTTTTGGCGCCTTCGTTGAGTTTTTGCCAGGCAAACAAGGATTGGTTCATATTTCCGAAGTGAGTTGGAAAAGATTGGAAACATTAGATGGGGTGTTAAAAGAAGGAGATAAAATTAAAGTGAAATTAATCGGAACAGATCCTAAATCAGGCAAGTTTAAACTATCAAGAAAAGCGTTGATACCAAAACCTGAAGGTAGCCGATCCAGAGAAGAAAGCAACAATTAATATAAAGCCCCCGTTTTTACCGGGGGCTTTACATTTGTGACATGAGCAAATACATTCAAATACACTTTACAAAACTTCATTGCGAACAAAAAGAAATATTGATTGCACAGTTATCTGATATTGGCTTTGATGGTTTTGAAGAAAAAGAAAATGAACTGGATGCATTTATCCCTGAAGTGAATTACAATGCGGATACCTTCCATGAGTTAATCAAAGAAAATAATCTTGATTTTACAAAAAGCATCATCAATCCCAAAAACTGGAACCAGCTATGGGAATCTAATTTTCATCCTGTAATAGTAGATGATTTTGTTGCCGTACGTGCCCATTTTCATCAACCAATTGTCAATGTCAGGCATGAAATCGTTATAACCCCAAAGATGAGTTTTGGAACAGGTCATCATGCTACAACAAAAATGATGATAAAGCAGATG
>JAFDYH010000157.1:0-291 GCA_018267535.1 Bacteroidota bacterium | reverse complement strand
GGTATACTTGCTATACTTGCAGATAAGCTGGGGGCAGCATCAGTAACCGCAATTGACAATGATGAATGGAGTATAAATAATGCGTCAGAAAATATTCAGAAAAATAATTGCACCAATATAACCCTTCACTTGTCTGATCGTCCAATTATCAATCAAACGTTTGACATTATTCTTGCCAATATTACCAAAAATATTATTTTAGAAAATCTTGACATTTTGCATGGTCAAATGAATAAAAATGGTATTTTGCTGCTGAGTGGTTTGCTGGAAGATGATGAAAAAGATATCCAG
>JAFDYH010000156.1 GCA_018267535.1 Bacteroidota bacterium | reverse complement strand
TCACCGACAGAAGCGGATGCAAGCATTCCCATTGAGCCCGCAATCTGTGATGCTTCATCAGTCAATATATCGCCAAATAAATTCGCAGTAACTACTACATCAAAACGACGGGGGTCTTTTATTAATAACATCGCAGTAGCATCTACAAATTGATGCTCTACTTCCACATCAGGATATTCTTTCGCTACTTTCTGTATCACTTCTCTCCAAAGGCGGGATGTTTCAATCACGTTTGCTTTATCAACAGAACATAATTTCTTTCTTCTTGTTCTCGCCGCATCGAATGCTTTACGGGCAATGCGTTCTACTTCATAACGGCTGTATTCGGCAATATCATAAGCTGTATCACCATTATTTTTTCTTCCTTTTTCACCAAAATAAATATCACCAGTCAATTCACGGAAAAATAAAATGTCTGCACCTTTCAATATTTCCGGTTTAATACTGGACGCACCAAGCAGCTCATCAAACAATTTGATGGGCCGCAGGTTAGCATATAACCCAAGTTCTTTGCGCATTTTCAACAAACCCTGCTCCGGTCTTACTTTAGCAGAGGGGTCGTTATCATATTTCGGATGACCTACCGCACCAAACAATACTGCATCCGATTTTTTCATCTTCGCCAATGATTCATCTGGTAAAGGATTACCTGTCGCTTCAATTGCCACATGCCCAATCAACGCTTCATCATACGTGAAGGTGTGACCGAACTTCGCGGCTATTTTATCCAATACTTTTTTTCCTACTGCTGTTACTTCCTGTCCTATTCCGTCTCCGGGAACGATGAGGATGTGTTTATTTGCCATTATGTTGAGTATTTAGGCAACAAGGCATCGAGGCACAAAGGCAACGAGTCTTGTACGCATTTCAAACTATTTTTCTGATTAAGGCCAAAAGCATTAATTCTATTTCTTTCGCCAGGTTAAAAATTGAATCAAAAATTTCTTTGGAAATATATTTTAGATTGAAGGCTATTTCCATCTGAGTTTGTAGCTCAAACACTGAACCTGCCGCAATCTGTAAAAACCGTTTATAATCACCAGTTGAATTTCGTCCGTATCCTTCTGCAATGTTACTGGGTATTGATATTGCACATCTTCTTAGTTGGCTCGTCAAACCATACAATTCGTCCGAAGGAAACAATTTGGTAATTGTATAAATCTCGGTAACCAGTTTCATCGACTTTTGCCAAACTATCAAATCCCTATATGACTTTACTTCCGCCATCTTCTATTATCAGTTAATAGCTCGTTGCCTCAGTGCCTTTGTGCCTTGTTGCCTTGTTGCCTCTATGCCTTTATGCCTCGTTGCCTTCTCTCAAATTATATTCAGCATCTTCTGCGTCGCCTTTATCGCCGATACGGTCTGGTCGCTATCGAGACCTCTTGTTTTAAATTCTTTATCATTATAACTCCAGGTAATCACTGTTTCGCATAAGGCATCACTTTTACCACCCGGGGGAATGCGTACTGCATAATCCGTCAGCACCGGCAATTCCATTTTCTTTTGCTTGTACACTTTCTTCAACGCATTCATAAACGCATCATATTGACCATCGCCCTGTGCATGTTCTTCAAATGATTCTCCATTGATGGAAAGCTTCAGTGTAACCGAAGGGTTCAGGTTTTTGGAATGCGTGAGCACATAATTTTCAATCCGCACTTTATCTTCTATAGTATTGCTATCGAGAATATCTGAAATGATATAAGGCAAATCAGCCTGTGTTACTACTTCTTTCCTATCGCCCAATTCAATTATCCGTTGCGTTACTTTTTTCAAATCGGAATCGGATAATTGTATGCCGAGTTGTGCAAGGTTATTTTCAATGTTCGCTTTACCACTTGTTTTGCCCAACGCATATTTCCGCTGGCGGCCAAAGCGCTCCGGCATCAAGTCGCTGAAATATAATTTATTCTTTTTGTCACCGTCTGCATGTATACCGGCTGTTTGGGTAAATACATTTCTCCAACCACCGGTTTGTTTGTCGGAACACGAACACCGGAAAATGTTTCTACCATCTTGCTGATGCTGTACAACGATTTTTCATTTACCGATGTTTTTACATCCGGCATAAAATCGTTTAACACAGCTATTGCACTCGCCAAAGGTGCATTGCCCGCTCTTTCACCCATTCCATTTACCGTAAGGTGTAAACCATGTGCGCCGGCTTTTATTGCTTCAAGCACATTCGCCGTTCCTAAATCGTAATCATTATGACCATGAAAATCAAAATGAATTTTCGGATAGCGCTGTACGATAGAAGAAACGAATTCATATACTTCCGAAGGAATCAGTATACCCAATGTATCGGGCAGCATGATTCTTTTAACAGGTTGGGTTGCGAGAAAATCCAGGTATTGAAAAACATAGTCCTTCGAATGACGCATACCGTTGCTCCAGTCTTCGAGGTATACATTGGTATCAATTCCTTTTTTCTTTGCTAATGCAACAACAGCTGCGATATCTGCAAAATGCTGTTCCGGTTTTTTCTTTAGTTGGTGAGTGAGATGATTAAGCGAACCCTTTGTCAACAAGTTCATCACTTTGGCGCCGGCTTCTTTCATCCAGTCAACCGAAACTTCACCATCCACAAAAGTGAGTACCTCTACTTTATTGATAAGGCCATTTGCCTTTGCCCATTTTGTAATTTTTTTTACAGCATCAAACTCTCCCTCGGATACTCTTGCAGAAGCAATCTCAATCCGGTCAACTTTTACATCAGTGAGTAAGAGCTGTGCCAATGTCAGTTTCTCTGAAGCAGAAAATGACACTCCGTTGGTTTGCTCACCATCTCGGAGTGTAGTATCCATTATTTCAATGTGTCGGGCGGAAGCAGGCATTTCAAAGTAAAAAGTAAAAAGTGAAAAGTAAAAACCGGGAGACTATAAAAGTCTGTAATGGTCTCATATCAATACAAGCTCTGTTCAGCAAATGACTTAATGTTTTCTTTCATTGCCTGCAGGTAATCTATATCGTCATAACCATTCATCAGGTTATGTTTCTTGTAACCGTTTATATCAAACGATTCGCTTTCTCCTGTTGCCAGAATTGTAATCTTTTGTTCGCCGAGGTTTACTTCAAACTCTGCTTTTGGGTTAGCTTCAATTGATTTGAATATTTTATCCAGGAAAGCTTCACTCACCGTTACAGGAAGTATACCAATATTCATCGAGTTGCCTTTGAAGATATCGGCAAAGAAACTTGATACCACACAACGGAACCCATAATCATAAATAGCCCATGCAGCATGTTCACGGCTGCTGCCGCTACCAAAATTCTTACCGCCAACGAGTATTTTACCAGAGTAAATGGGATTGTTTAGTACAAAATCCTTTTTCGGTGTATCGTCCCCATTGTATCTCCAGTCACGAAACAGGTTATCACCAAAACCTTTTCTTTCCGTTGCCTTTAAGAAACGGGCGGGAATAATCTGGTCTGTATCCACATTTTCAATCGGCAGTGGAACTGCTGTACTTCTTAATACTGTAAACTTATCGTAAGCCATTTTTTGTGCTTTAAGCTATTGGCTGTAAGCTCTTGGCTTTTGTCCATTCGCGTTACAAGCTTAGCTTTTTGTTTGTAATGATTTATTTAAATGAAATAACTTCTTTTTTACCAGGTTTATCTTTTCTGTTAAATCCCTATAATAATCCTCATCTAAAAATTTCAAATCGAACGAAAGTTGAACCAAGTATTCTGTTTCATTTGCAGAGCCGGCCGCAATGTGTATGAAACGTGCAAACTCCGCATCCGTATTTCTTCCACACCCTTCACTGATATTAGTTGGCACTGAAACCGCTGCCCGTCTCATTTGATTGGTGATTCCATACATTTCACTTTGTGGAAACTTCTGCGTCACCTTATATATTTCCAACACCAACATATGACTCAACTGCCATACTTCATACTTTCTGAAATCTCTCATAAAGCAACATCGTTAAATGTTATTGCTATAGGCTATATGCAGTAGGCAATCGGCTTATAGCTTAAAGCCTACAGCCTATTGCTTACAGCTCTTCCACCATCAACTCTCTCGGGTCAGTTACCACACCGGTTATCGCTGCTGCCGCTGCTACTAATGGACTTGCCAGCATCGTTCTCGCACCGGGGCCTTGTCTTCCTTCAAAGTTTCTGTTGCTTGTACTCACTGCATATTTACCGGCAGGAATTTTATCATCATTCATTGCAAGACAGGCCGAACAACCCGGCTGACGCAATTGAAATCCTGCTTCCAATAATATATCCAGTATGCCTTCGTCTTTTATCTGTTGCTCTACTATGTGCGAACCTGGAACAATCCACGCCGTCACATGTTCAGCTTTCTTTTTTCCTTTAATGATAGATGCAAACGCACGGAAATCTTCGATACGGCCATTGGTACAGCTACCGATGAAAACATAATCTACTTTCTTACCAAGCATTTCATCATCTTCATGAAAGCCCATATAGTTAAGCGATTTATCATAAGTCGCCTGGCTGCTGCCAATTGCTTTCGCAGTCGGAATATGTTTGGTGATACCCATTCCCATACCCGGGTTGGTGCCATAGGTAATCATCGGTTCAATATCGGCCGCATCAAAATTGTACTCTTTATCGAATGTGGCGCCTGCATCTGTCTTTAATGTTTTCCAGTAAGCAAGTGCTTTATCCCATGCTTCGCCTTTCGGTGCTTTGTCTTTTCCTTTGATATAATTGAAAGTCGTCTCGTCAGGAGCTACCATACCACCGCGGGCACCCATTTCGATGCTCATGTTGCAAACCGTCATGCGGCCTTCCATGCTCATGTTCTCGAACACTTCGCCGGCATACTCTACAAAATAACCTGTGGCGCCAGCCGCTGTGAGTTTCGATATAATATATAATACCACATCTTTTGGCGTAATGCCTTTACCCAATTTCCCGTTCACGATGATGCGCATTTTCTTCGGCTTGGGCTGCATAATGCACTGCGACGTAAGTACCATTTCCACCTCCGATGTACCGATACCAAAAGCAATTGCACCAAATGCACCATGCGTAGACGTATGCGAGTCGCCGCACACAATCGTCATACCGGGAAGAGTAATTCCATTTTCCGGCCCAACCACATGCACGATACCATTCTTTGGATTGCCGAGCCCCCAATGCGAAATACCATATTTAGCACTGTTCCTTTCCAACGCCTTTAACTGGTTAGCTGACAAAGGGTCCTGTACCGGCAGGTGCTGATTGATTGTCGGGGTATTATGGTCGGCAGTCGCGAATGTTTTTTCAGGAAACATTACTTTCAGTCCGCGGCCTTCCAATCCCAGGAAGGCGACAGGGCTGGTTACTTCATGAATAAAATGCCGGTCAATGAAAAAAACATCGGGGCCGTCGTCAATCTTACGAACCACATGGCTATCCCAAACTTTATCAAACAGTGTAGACGGAGTTTTGCTCATTTTGTAAAAATTAAAATGGACTGCAAATTTCCTGAATTATAGCCAGAAAATGAGGAATTTCTTTGGCTTTTATTTAAGCAGCAGCGAAAACGATTGAAAATCTATCAGGCTGAAAACTAACTGTCATTAGTTTTATTAATGGTTAATTTGTCGCAGATATCCTGGCCTACCTCCATTAAATCAACAAAATAATTATCATTTTATGCCAACCAAAAAACTTCGTCCCGACTTTGTTTTTCTTAAAGATATGTACGCGGATAAATATTTTCCCGAATTCCTGGTAAACAAAGTGAAGGATACGATAAATGAATTAGTCACATTTATCGAACAGGGACATACAAAGGATGAAATACAGGATGAACTGGATAATATGGTGGCTAAAATCAATGACCTTCAGGAAGAATTTGAAAACAATAACAGCGAGATAGAAACCGTGGCACGGGAATCTATTGCATCTACTGTAGAAGAAATCTTGATTTACTTTGATGTTTACATAGATATTGAAGAAGCTTTGCGTGACAGGGATTGGTAAAAAAAATCAGTAAAATATTTTGCATGAAATCCATCATAAACATTAAGCGGGTATACGAAGACCCATCAGAGAATGATGGCATCCGCATCTTGGTTGATCGCCTATGGCCACGGGGCCTTTCAAAAGACAAAGCCGCCGTTGATGAATGGGCTAAAGAATTGGCCCCTACTACAGCACTAAGAAAATGGTTTGATCACAAACCTGAACGATGGAAAGAGTTTCAGAAAGAATATATTGCCGAGTTGAAAAAGAATAAAACGGTTGACGGATTTATTGAAGCGCATAAAAAAGACAAGCTGCTTACGCTACTTTATGCCGCAAAAGATGAAGAGCATACACATGCATTGGTTCTCCAGGCCTTCCTTAAAATCCGGCTTAAATAATCCCTACTCACTATTTCCTAACTGGATTTAAAAATAATTCTCAGCGATCAATCCAAAATTTATCAGGAGGTTTTCTCTATCGGTCCTGGATATACGGTTAAAAGTAACCATTGATGTAAGGCTCAGCCATTTTCTAAGTTTTATCACTACAGAAAAATCGGTACGAAAAATATAATCATCAAACCGTTCAAAAGAAGGTTGCCAGAAATGAACTCCTTCCATTGTTACCCGCTCGGTAATCATCCAGCGATGCTTGATGCGCAATGAATTTCGCACGGTCTGGTATTTTTCTCTCACAGTATCGCTCTTTACCAAATCGCTTGCTTCATACAGTATGCCATCGCTTACTACCAGTTCAGCATTTTTTTTATTAATGATATTGTAACCGATACCTGCGCCGGTCTGCAATTGACGATTGATATTTAACGAATAGCTCGTTACAAAAGATGTAAGCCCCCAATAATAAATCTTCCTGGATTCCTTCAGGTAATCGAAATTGAAAAAAGAAGAAAAGTCGTTGTTTGACATCCGGCTGTTTTGCTGCCCGTAAATCCAGGTATTAAGCGTATTGACTGTAATTTTTTTATGATTAACACCAAATGCGAAAGAATTATTGAGGACAAAAGAACTGGATTGATTCGTTTTATTAATTATCCCCGTAGCCAAATATTTTATGTGGTAATGTGTAGAATCATTAAACTGCGAATAGCAGGTGTTTATAATCATTAGCCACATCAAAAAAAATATACAGCGTTTCATAGTGCCGCGAAGATACAAACCACGCGGTAAGCAATCCTGATCAGCTCTGTCCTGTTATGTGCAAATAAATCTACAGTCTTGTAATTTTAATATTCCGGTACGATGCTTCAACCATTCCGCCTCCATGCACCTGCAATGCTATGAATCCTGTATGCGGTATTGCTTTGTCTGTTTCTGTATAATCAACCGTC
>JAFDYH010000155.1 GCA_018267535.1 Bacteroidota bacterium | reverse complement strand
GCCAATTCCTTTGTTTCCTTTGCTCCAATGCTTTTTTCAACCGCCCCGGGATGCGGACCATGTGGTATGCCCGCCGGGTGCAAAGTAATCATGCCTCTGGTAACATTTTTCCGGCTCATAAAGTCGCCATCAACATAATAGATTACTTCATCACTATCAATATTGCTATGATTGTATGGCGCTGGAACAGCCTGTGGATGATAATCAAATAACCGCGGAACAAATGAGCAGATTACAAAATTATTGGCTTCAAAAGTTTGATGGACCGGTGGCGGTTGATGTACCCGGCCTGTTATTGGTTCAAAATCATGAATGGAAAATACAAACGGATAACAGCATCCATCCCACCCTACTACATCAAAGGGATGTGTACCATAATGCAAGCCATATAATACCCCTTTCTTTTTCGCTTTAATCAGGTAATCACCTTTTTCATCATAGCTTGAAAGGTTTTGCGGGGGCCGGATATCTCTTTCACAAAAAGGAGAATGCTCCAGCAACTGGCCATTTTTACTTAAATATCTTTTGGGAAAGCGGATAGGGCTGAATGATTCAACAATAAATAACCTGTTATTCTGATCTGCAAACTCGACCTGGTAGATCGTCCCCCTGGGAATGATAATATAATCCCCATTACCGAAAGACAGATCTCCATACATCGTTCGTAGTACTCCTTTTCCCTCATGTACAAATATTAATTCATCAGCATCTGTATTCTTATAAAAATAACCATGCGTACTCTCCTGCGGCGCTGCAAGAACAATATGACAATCGTTATTTACTAATACAGCTTTACGGCTTTGCAGGAAGTCTTTCTCCGGTTTTACCCTGAACCCTTCAAAGCTTCGATGCTTCAACATTTTTTCTTCAGCAATTACAGGTGCAACATTTTGTTGTGGCTCTGTTTTTATTATTTGTGTCGGTGGGTGATAATGATACAATAATGACGAATCGTTGGAAAATCCTTCTGTCGAAAACAGTTGTTCCGAAAACAACTTACCGTCTGACTTCCGGAATTGGGTATGACGCTTATGAGGAATGGTACCGAGTTTATAATAGTAAGGCATATAATCAGGGATTAAATGTAGAAATGAAACTTTTCTGGTCAACCGTGTTAAATAAGCTAGGCGTCTTTAAAATTGACAAGCCCGGCTTATTTGATTTTTATTTCTCACTGATCAATTCAAGAGATACCATCAGGAAATAATACTTCCATTTCCTTTTATCCATCCAATATGTAAAGTTTCTGTGGAAAGGCATAATACAAGCGTTATGTAAATTTAAGAAATACTATTTTAGCTTACCTATGGTTCAATTACGAACAGCAGGTTTGCTCGCTATTCAAAACAGGAAGTTATTGCTTGCATTCAGTAGCAATAAACAATGTTTTTATTTGCCTGGAGGGAAAATAAATTATGGAGAAACCCCGCAAGAAGCTTTAAGCCGGGAAATAGCAGAGGAATTAAATACTACTATCAAAAAAGAACAGCTAATTTATTATACACATATAACCGCACCCGCCTATGGCGAAACAAACGGAACTATAATGGAACAGGACTGCTTCTTTTCCGAGATTGATATTAGTCCGCAGGCCTCCGGTGAAATAGATCAGTTAAAATACTTTTCTCTTTCAGAATATTTGAAGGAGGAGAACAAGGCGCCCGGGGCTATAATGATATTGGAACAACTGACTGCAGAAGGTTATATTGATTAATTTATTGAAACATTATAAGATTGACACGTATAGGGATTATATCGGACACTCATAGCTTTCTTGATGAAAAAGTATTTGAGCATTTTAAAGCCTGCGACGAAATATGGCATGCAGGCGATTTTGGTAATATTGAAATCGCAAACAGGTTAAAGGAATTCAAGATCATAAGAGGAGTTTATGGAAACATAGATGGCCGGGATATACGGGCAGAATTTCCTGAACAGCTTCTTTTTAATTGTGAAGATGTAAAGGTGATGATGCGGCATATTGGCGGCTCTCCTCCAAAATATAATCCTGAAACGAGAAAGGAATTAGCCATTTGGCAGCCGAAATTATTCATATGCGGCCACTCGCATATCCTTAAGATAATGTATGATGATAAGATCAGCTGTCTGCACTTAAACCCTGGAGCTGCCGGAAAACAAGGTTGGCATAAAACAAGAACGATTGTTCGTTTAACGATTGACGGAAATAATATGAAAGATTGCGAAGTAATAGAGCTGGGAAAAAGATAGAAATAAAAAACCAACCTGTTGTATACAGGTTGGTTTTTAACGATTGCTTGCCGTATAAAAACTTATTTCTTTGTAGAATCTACAATAGCTTTAGCAGCAGAGTCAACTTTTTTCACAGCTGTATCGATAGCTGCTTTTGCTGTATCAGCAACAGCCTGAACAGTTTTAGCAGCTGAATCAGCAGCTGATGTAGTAGATTCAGAGCTGTTGTTGCAGGCAACAAAACCAGCAACTGTCATAACCAATAAAAGCTTTTTCATTCTTAAGAATTTTGATTGTAATACAATAGATTTCACATTTATACCGTATTTGAAAAAAGGTAACCCATCGCTTAAAAAAAAATTTTTTAAGCCCTGATCAGGTTACTATTTTTAGAAATTCGTATTAAATATAGGCCACTTGAAACCTGAGATCAACGAAAAGGATTTATTAGAAGGATTAGCCCGGAATGACAGGAAGGCAGTTGAAACCATATATAAAGACAATTATAATATGGTTCAGGCATTGATAATCAACAATAACGGCTCGGCAGATGAAGCAAAGGATATTTTCCAGGAGGCCATGATAGTTCTTTATGAAAAGGTAAGATCTGGAAATTTCGAATTAAGCTGCCAGATCAAGACATATATCTACTCTGTTAGCAGAAGACTTTGGCTGAAACGTTTGCAGCAAATAAACCGGTACCAGCCGGACCTGGATGGAACCGGGGAAACTGTTGCAGTAGAGGATGAATTGGAAACCCACGAAAGACTGGATAACGAATTCAGGGTGATGGAAAGAGGGTTATCGAGCCTCGGTGAACCCTGCAAAAGCCTTTTAGAAGCTTACTAT
>JAFDYH010000154.1:8416-8832 GCA_018267535.1 Bacteroidota bacterium | reverse complement strand
CCATCTACAGAACTATTAATCAGCGGAAACTTTTTAATGCATTTTATAATGGCTTCAATAAATAAGGGTGTAAAGGTGATTTTGGTTCCCTCTCTTTTTTCAAAATCTTTTTTCACTTTCTCTCTCCACATCACCAGGTTGGTAACATCTGATTCAGTAAAAGAAGTAACATGCGGACTGGTATGCTTGCTGCGAACCATATGATCGGCGATCAGGCGGCGCATGCGGTCCATTTCAATTATCTCAACATTTCCGGTATAGGAAGTTGGTACTTGATAATTTGCGGCTTGCTGTGTTTGTATATTGGGAACAACTTTAGGTAAGGATGTTTCTGCAGGCTCAACTGCAAATTGTGAATTGCTAACTTTTCCTGTCTTTCTCTGGCTTACATAATGAAGTATATCTTTTTTTGTAAC
>JAFDYH010000154.1:0-8305 GCA_018267535.1 Bacteroidota bacterium | reverse complement strand
CTGTGAACAGTTGCAACATGAACAGGCTCTGCTACAGGTTCTTTCTGCGGTTGTTGGTTTACGGTAGTTATAACAGGTTTCGGAGAAGGTTCGGACGAAGAAACAGATTCAGTAGCTGATGTTTTTATTTTTGCGATAACCGTACCTACGGGAACAACATCATTTACATTAAACAAAACAGAATCAATGGTACCTTCAGCCGTACTGGGTACTTCACTATCCACTTTATCGGTTGCTATTTCCAGTATAGTTTCGTCCATTTTCACAGCATCACCGGGTTGCTTGTGCCATTTCAGAATGGTAGCTTCCATGATGCTTTCACCCATTTTCGGCATTATTAAATCAACAATTGCCATAAAGCGATAATGTTTTAACCCGTAATGACAGGATATTTTAAGATGATTGTAAGCATATGTTGTATTGTTTTTGGGCCCAACTGATTACTGCTATTAAGCTTTCGTTGCGTCGCACACTTCAGCTTGTAATTCGCTATTCAGCACTCTCATTAAGGTGTACTTGCAATTGAAACAATACTTTATCTGCACATGCAAACAACTGTTAGGGCTCAAAGGTAAAGGTTTCCTGTTAATCAGAATACAAAGCGCCACTAACCATTATTGATAATAAATTTTCTAAGAAAATTCAATGCAGTAAGAGAGGTTTGTTCAATATTTCTTAGCCTGTCGAAACGGAGGTTGAGCTTTAGTGTTTCCGTTTTTTGGTTGTTGCCAGCTGCAATCCATACAGTGCCAACAGGCTTTTCTTCACTTCCACCATCCGGCCCCATTATCCCGGAGGTGGCCAATGCATAATCTGTATTCATTGTTTTCAATACGCCTTTTACCATTTCCCTTACCGTTTCTTCGCTTACTGCACCTGCACTGGTTAGTGTATCATGATTTACATGCAACACATTTTCTTTTGCTTCATTGGCATAGCTTACTACAGTTCCCTTAAAGTATTGCGATGAGCCAGGTATTGTTGTTATTAAATGAGCAATATTACCACCGGTGCAACTTTCTGCTGTTGCCATCGATTTATTTTGTTTCAATAATAATTTACCAATCGCTACTTCCAATCCTTCGTCTTCATCGCTTACCAATACATCATTTACCAGTTGTTTTAATTTGCTAAACAATGGTTCAATTTCTTTTTCGCCGGTTTCTTTATTATCGGCTACCATTGTTAAGCGAAGCTTTACTAAACCAAACCCTGGTAAATAAGCAAGTTTGATATGAGGGGGTAGCGCCGATTCAAAATCTTTTATTCTTTCGGCAATCATCGATTCGCCCATGCCGAAAGTAAAAGCTGTTTTATGAATAATCAGTGGCAATTGAAACCTTGTTTTCAATAGTGGGATCACTTCATTAATAAGGAGGCCTTTCATTTCAATTGGTACACCGGGCATTGAAACAAAGATTTTCCCTTCTTTTTCAAACCACATGCCAGGTGCGGTGCCAATTGTGTTGGGCAATACGGTGCAGACATCCGGCACTTCTGCCTGTTTCAGGTTTCTTTCCAACATTGGGGCGGGCCTGCGGTATACTTTTTCAAAAAGATATTTCACATGCGCCAGCACCTCTTCATTTACGATCAGCTTGCCACCAAAGTATTCACAAAGAAGTGGTTTGGTAATATCATCAGCAGTAGGTCCAAGCCCACCGGTTATTAAAATGATTTGGGAATGTTTGCTTTCTTCATCCAGTGCCTGCCCTATATCATTCCAAACATCTCCAACAGCTACTCTTCGTTTTATCCAGACACCAATTTTATTTAATTCCTGTGCAATAAAAGCACTATTGGTATCGATAGTTTGCCCGATCAATAGTTCATCACCGATAGTGATAATAGAAGCGTTAATAGGATTCAAATGAGATAATTTGTCTGCAAATATGAGAAGGAAAAATTACAATACGCTTCCATCCGTTGTTAGTTTTATAAATTTACTTTTTTTAACTACAGGATTTAGAATTTATGCTATGAAAAAAATTATAGTAATTATTGTTTGCAGTTTGACAGCAGGCATTTCCATTAGTCAAACAATAGCGCAAAAATTGCAAAAGGCGTGGCAGCAATTTGAAAATGATGAACAGCTAAAGCATGCAATCAGTTCATTGTATGTTATTGATGCTGTAACAGGTAAGGTTGTATTTGATAAAAATTCCGGCATCGGTTTAGCGCCAGCTTCCACACAGAAGATTATAACTGCAGCAACTGCTTTTGAATTGTTGGGGAAGGATTACCGGTATAAGACGATTATAGGGTACAATGGAAAAATTCAAGAGAATAGTATCGTTGGAAATCTTTTCATCAAGGGAAGTGGTGATCCTACGTTGGGTAGCCCAAGATGGAAAAATACCGGTAGAAATTTCGTTCTTGATGAAATCATTTCTGTGTTCCAAAAACTGGGAATAAAAAAGATAGCAGGCAATGTATATTTTGATGAGACAGGTTTTTCAGTACAACCTTTGCCGGATGGATGGATATGGCAAGACTTAGGTAACTATTATGGAGCCGGGGCATGGTGCATAAACTGGAATGAAAATCAGTATGATCTTATACTAAAATCCGGCGAGAAAATAAATGAGCCTACGACTATACTAAAGACAGATCCAGAGATGAATCTTTATTCACTGGTTAATCAAATAAAAACAGCTCCGAAAGGTAGTGGTGATAATGGATATATATATCTGTCACCTTATAATGTCAGTGGTTTCACACAAGGCACTATCCCTGCAGGAGAAAATAATTATACTATATCAGGCTCAATTTCTTATCCGGCTTTGCAGTTTTCTTCGGAACTTGAAAGAGCTTTTAATGAGAAAAGTATTTCAATCGAAAAATCATATAAAGTGTTCATAGAAAAGATTGCCAATAACAGAACCTGGCCATCACTTGATTCTAGTCTTTACACTCATTACTCGCCATCACTCGATTCTATCGTCTATTGGTTTCTTAAAAAAAGCATTAACCTATATGGAGAAGCATTGGTAAAAACAATCGCCTATGAAAAGAAAGGCTATGGCGCAACGGATACAGGCGTGAACATTGTAAAAGATTTCTGGAAACAAAAAGGAATCGATCCTTTTGAGCTAAACCTCTATGATGGCTCGGGTCTTTCTCCACTTAATCGCGTTACCACACATGCGCAGGTAGAGGTTTTGAAATATGCAAAGAAGCAAAATTGGTTCAGTTACTTTTATAATGCATTACCTGAATTTAATGGCATGAAAATGAAAAGCGGAACTATCAGCGATGTAAAAGGGTTTTGTGGTTATCAAAAATCAAAAGAAGGGAAAGAATATATTTTTTCATTTATTGTAAATAATTATAATGGGATGTCCCTATCAATAGTCAATAAAATGTATAAGGTTTTGGATTTTTTAAAGTAGAATTTATAATTTCACCCGCCGAACCAATACGAATAGTATGAATGAGCAGAATTACAAGAACCACTCCCGCTATGTACCACTCTGGCATTATTTTACAGGCGGCGCTATTATTGCCGTTCTTATAGGGGGAATTGTAAACCTTGTCAAATCTTCCAGGGAGAATGCTTATTCTGCCTCTTTAATTGTAGTTATTGCATTAATCCTGGGTAGCATATTCTGGTATGCCCGGAGTTTCGCGTTAAAAGCGCAAGACAGGGCCATCAGGGCAGAAGAATCGCTTCGTCATTTTATTCTCACCGGTAAGCCTCTTGACCATCGCCTTCGTATGGGCCAGATCATTGCACTTCGGTTTGCTTCAGATGAAGAATTTCCTGAATTAGCACATAAAGCCGCTGAAAAAGGATTAAGAAGCAAGACAATTAAAAAGATGGTTAAGGTTTGGCGGGCGGATAATCACCGGGTATAATTAATTAAATAGCGGCAAAGGTATATTCATTAATAAAGGTGCTACAAAACATCCCACCCAGATAAGGATTACTAAAATTTTACCGAAAACAGGAAGGTCCATTATTATAACGCGTTGTAATAATCCCTGCATAGAAGACACAACCTTTTCTTCCTGGTCTGAATATTCGTAAGGAGGAGCTTGTGGTATATCCTGTAAGTCGGGGTGATGTTTGATCATAGCACTCCTGATTTTCCAATATTGCTCATCTGAAATATCTTCATAAGCCGTATTCAAATCGACACCTTCTTTCTCGATTTGATTAACGAGCCGTTCATGTTTGATATCGGAGAACATACGCATTAGCATCATAACAGGAATCAGCAGTAATACAAAGAAGACATTCTTTTGCAGTCCGAGGTTGATAAAAAACCAGGAAATAAGTAAACAGGAAAGAACCGAAAATATTTTTCCGATAATACCACTCTCATCAAGGAATAAACGATTTAATAATTGTCCTCCATCCAAGGGATATACAGGGATAAGATTGATAACATTCAAAAAAATAAAAAACATGGAAGTTTCTTCCAGGAACCTGCTATCCTGCTGTAAAGCGAGAAAGTAGATCAATATGCCCGCAATAATTCCAGGTACGGGCCCTGCTAAAATAATTATTACCGATTGTGTCTGTGATACTTCCCGTTTTGTACCGCTGGCATAAGCGCCGAGTAGAGGAATAAAAAATATACCGAGCTCTGTGTATTTATACAATTTCATGGCGAGGAAATGCCCCATTTCATGAATAACAACGACAGCCGTAAGGATTAATACCAGCATCCAGTTGCGGTTAAAAAAGAAATAACCAATTAAAAAATATAAAACCAGGCTGCTTAATGACCGGAGCCACGCATTCGCTTTTTTTTTATTTTCTTCTAATTCAGGTTTTGCAGGATAAATGAATGGAACAACCTGGTCAGAATGTGAACTATCAGTACCCGGAAAATTACTTTCCGGGCTTGCGGGCGATGCTGGTTGATCGTTCACATTATCCATACTATTAAAATTAATGAAAGAAAGGCCTGATTTTTTCCAATAAACTTTCGGGCATGGAATGCCTTTTCTTTGTTTTCATGTCCATAAAGTACAAAACTACCCGGCCTGTTGCAAGCAATTCTGCGTTTTCATTAAAAACTTCCTGGTGAAATTCGATTTTATGATTTACCGGTAATTCCTTCAGGATTGCTTTTATAGTCAATAACTGGTCGTAAAATGCAGGACGCAAGTACTTTGCCTGTACTTCCACTATCGGCATCATTATTCCTTCTTTTTCCATGTCGGCATATGTATAACCAAGATCACGGATTGCTTCCGCCCTTGCTACTTCAAAATACTGGAAATAATTACTGTGGTAGACAACGCCCATCTGATCGGTTTCTGCATATCGTACTCTTACTTTTGTTTCGGCGGTAAACATAGTAGCATTTATTTACCGATAAAACGATCAAGGCTTACCTTGCCCGGCCCTATAAATATTAAGGTAAGAAAACCGGTGAGAAACAACGCTGCTTTTTCACCATCTCCGAATACCTGCCAGTGATGGGCATACCAAAGGGCGACTGTTACATCAATGATGAGAGGTATGCAGGCAAAACGTGTAAACAAGCCAAGAATAATAAAAACAGAGCAAAATACTTCTGCGAATATTGTGAGGCTGAGTGATGCAGTAGATCCGATATGAAAAGGGTCAAAAAATTTCCCGGAATTGGATGCAAAGCTCATCAGTTTACTGAAGCCATGTGGCAGCATCAGAGAACCCATGGCGATACGCAGCAACAAAGCTGCAAAGGATACTCCGTTATCAGAATACTTAATACTGAATAGTTTCTTCATCGAGTTGATTTCAGGTTGCAATGATAATTAAATTGATTTGAAAAAGCTATAAGTTTCCGGCAACAGGTTACAGGAATGTTAATTGAACACTATTTATCAATGGAATGCAACTACTGAAATAAATTTCAGCGACTTTCTTTTTGTTTGGCTTTTTTTGATGCCATAAAAAACAGAACGATCAACGGAGCGTCGCAACGAAGATTAATCAACGTGGTGGAAGCTGGTATTCAAAAAATTTATTAATAAGTAACAGCTTAATTATTGATTTACTGAGCAAAATGTTAAAACAAACTTATAGTTATACTTATCCACACCTGTTTGGAATGATGTTTGGCTCGGGAAAAAATAATTCGAATATTTACAACGTTAATCCAACCAACGGTTAAAGGACACTCAACATGAAGAATCGAAGCCTTGTTTTTCCGGCCATGCTCATTGGCCTTTTTTCCTTTGCACAAGAAACCAGTTTTTATAATGATCCTGATGCCAAATTCAAAGAGGCTAAAGAATATTTTCAAAAGGAACAGTACAGTTTAGCTTACCCGATACTGAAAGAGCTCAATCAATCGTTGCGTGAAACGGATAAGGCAAATAACCCGGTGATATCGCAGGAGATAAATTATTATACGATTGCCTGTGCACTAAAACAAAATGAAGGACGAGCTGAAGACCTGGCAAAAGCATTTATTGATGTAGAAAAGAATAATGCGCGGGTACAGCAAATGAGTTTTCATTTGGGTGAATTTTATTACCGCAAGCAGGATTTTGGCAGGGCCGCTCAGTTATATGAACAATCGAATATTGAAAACCTTAGCAATGCTGAAATAGCAGAGATGAAATTTCACCAAGGGTATTCTTATTTCACTTTGCAACGCTTTGCACAGGCAAAGCCTTTGTTCAATAGTGTTCGCCAAATGAAAGATGATGCGAATTATATTGATGCGAACTACTATTATGGATTTCTCTCTTTTCGCGACAGGGATTATAATAGTGCTTTACAAAGTTTCAAAATAGTAGAAAATGAACCCGCTTATGCAACTGTCGTTCCTTATTATATCGCCCAGATATATTATATACAGGATAAGAAAGAAGAAGCACTGAAATATGCTGAGCAGAAAATCAAAGGGGGCAAATCGCAGTTTTATGATGTGGAGATGAAGCAATTGATCGGGCACAGCTATTTTGAGAGAAAAGAATACGATAAAGCGTTACCCTATCTTGAAGCCTATATTGCAAAAGCGTCGAAGGTTAGTCGCGAAGAAATGTACGAAGTATCTTATTGTTATTACCAGACAAAACAATATAACAAAGCTATTGACGGGTTCAAGCAGTTGAGTGGAAAAGAAGATTCCCTCAGCCAGCATGCGATGTATTTATTGGGTGATACTTATCTGAAGACAGGACAGAAATCGAATGCAAGAAATGCATTTCTTTTTTGTGCATCGAATAGCAGCAACCCGGCTTTAAAGGAAGTATCCCGGTATAATTATGCAAAACTTTCGTATGAGCTCGGTTATGAAGATGAAGCGTTAAATAGTCTTCGTTCATTCCAGGCTGATTACCCGAATTCAGCCTATAGCAATGAGGCAAAAGATTTATTAGCAGCTGTATTAACCAATACGAATAATTATAAGGATGCATTGTCGTTGATGGATAAAATGCCCAACCCGACTGCTAATGCTAAACGCCTTTACCCAAGAATATTATATGGCAGGGCAACTGAGTTA
Source organism: Bacteroidota bacterium (assembly GCA_018267535.1). Lineage (GTDB taxonomy): Bacteria > Bacteroidota > Bacteroidia > Chitinophagales > Chitinophagaceae > JAFDYH01. Next base: position 851 of record JAFDYH010000154.1, on the reverse strand, counting down.
ATCAACGACGGAAGATTGGCTGAAGCGGATGCCTTATTGGATAAGGCGTTAAAAGATCCTAATAATGCAAGTGTATTGCCGTTCATTAGTTTTTGGAAAGGTGAAATTGCCTACCGGAATAATAATTTAGACGATGCTATAAAATTTTACAATGCTTATGTAAGCGGAGGTTCGCCTACAAATGGCGACGCAAACCCCACTAACGTAAAATATAACCTGGGGTATTGCTATTTGCGCAAGGAAAATTATCCCGCAGCATTGACCTTTTTCCAGCAGTTATATAAAACGCCGGCACTTAATTCAGACGAGCTTACACAGGATGCTTATATCCGGGCGGCAGATTGTTATTATATGAGCCGCGATTATGCAAAGGCGAAAGCAATGTATGATAATGTCATCAAGTTCAGTTGGCGTGCAGAAGATTATGCGACATTTCAGAATGCAATGGTGGCTGGGGTAAGGAACTCCAATGAAAAAATCAGCCTGCTCACGACACTTACCCGTAAATTTCCTTCTTCACCATTGGTTGATGATGCGAATATGGAAATTGCCAATGCTTATTTTTCAGATGAACGTTTTAGAGAGTCGATTCCCTATCTTAATAATGTGATTAAGGATGGAAGCAATGACCTGAAACCGCAGGCATATTTAAAATTGGGAATTGCATATTATAATTCTAATAACACTAATGAAGCGCTTAATAACTATAAAGCGGTTGTACAGAAGTATCCAAATTCCCCGGAAGCGCAGGATGCCATTGAGAGCATCAAGACTATTTCCATTGAAAACGGTAAGACCGATGACTATGCCGATTTTATGAGAAAGTCTGGTCGCCCACTGACTGTTGATAC
>JAFDYH010000153.1:6460-8566 GCA_018267535.1 Bacteroidota bacterium | reverse complement strand
CCCGATTCGCGTAAGCCTGGCAGTTATGCGGCGAATTGTTTATTGGCAAGAAGATTAATAGAAAAAGATGTAAAATTCGTCCAGTTATATCACCAGGGTTGGGACCAGCATGGTAATTTGCCCGCTTCATTAACCAATCAATGTAAAGCAACCGACCAGGCCTCGGCCGCCTTGGTAAAAGATTTAAAACAAAGAGGGTTATTGGATGATACATTGGTTATATGGGGAGGAGAGTTTGGAAGAACCAATTATTCGCAAGGCAAACTGACAAAAGATAATTATGGCCGGGATCATCACCCGCGTTGTTATACCATGTGGATGGCCGGTGGGGGAGTACAACCTGGTCTTACTTTTGGTGAAACTGATGAGTTTGGTTACAATATTGTAAAAGACCCGGTACATGTCCACGATTTCCAGGCTACTCTTTTATATTTACTGGGTATCGACCATGAAAAACTTACTTACGATTCAGAAGGAAGGCGGTTCCGCCTTACTGACGTGGAAGGAAAAATAGTAAAAGGAATTATTGCTTAATCATCCTATTTTGACATATGAAAAAAACAATTAATCATCGCCGTGAGTTTATAAAAAAATCATCTGTTCTGGCGGCTGGCGCTATCGCTGGTTTTAATATTATTGGCAAGGCCAACCCAAATGACAAAGGTATTATTGGTCATGGCGGGTTTACCTATAAGATGAATAAGGAATGGGGAAATCTCGATCCTGCAAAAACGCCGGTGTTCAACTGTCACGAAATGGTGCAGGATTCCAAGGGAAGATTGGTAATGATTACCGATGAGATAAAGAATAATATCATTGTATATGATAAATCGGGAAAATTGCTGGACTCATGGGGTTCTCGATATCCTGGCGGTCATGGGCTTACTTTATCAAAAGAAGGCGATGAAGATTTTTTATTTATTACCGACTGCGGTTATTATTTCGGAAAAGATAATAACTGGCATGCGCAATCGGGTTCCATATTTAAAACAACTATCAATGGTGATTTGATTTTTGCATTAGGCCATCCGTATACAATTGGTATTTATAAAAAAGAAGAAAAATTTCAACCAACAGAAGTAGCTGTTGCACCCAATGGTGATTTTTATGTAGCCGATGGATATGGCTCTGACTATATCATTCAATACAATCACCAGGGAGAATATATCCGGCATTTTGGCGGCCATAACAATACGAACCCGGACCATAATCTGGATAATGCACATGGAGTAACTGTAGATCTAAGAAATCCTTCTTCACCGAAGCTCATTTGTACATCAAGAAATGAAAATGCGTTTAAGATTTTTACGTTGGATGGTAAATATCTGGAAACGGTAAAGTTGCCTGGTGCTTATGTTTGCCGTGCTGTTATTCATGGAGAAAATTTATATGCCGGTGTTTGTTGGTCCAATTTCCGCGATACAGGTAAAATCGATGGCGGCAAGTCTGGTTTTGTCACTATACTGGATAAAAACAATAAATGCATTTCCAATCCCGGTGGTACTAAACCTGAGTATAACAACAATTCTTTGCAGCCCTTGTTTGCTGACGGCAATATTTTTTATCATGGTCATGATGTATGTGTGGACGAAGACCAGAATATTTATGTATGTCAATGGAATGCGGATAAAACCTATCCTGTTAAATTAGAAAGGGTATAAAGACAATTCAATAATGCATACAGACTGGAGCCAGTTCTTTGGACGATTTCATCCGCTGCTTGTTCACTTACCGATCGGCTTTATATTATTTGCCGCATTGTTGAGCATAGTTACGATTTATAAAAAGAATAGCTTATCAGGTATTGCAATTAGTCTTGCTTTGCTTGCAGGAGCCATCAGTGCCGGGCTATCTTCCTTTTCCGGTTATTTTCTTTCGGCAGCAGGTGGATACAATCCTGAAACACTCTTCTGGCATAAATGGATAGGCATTACCGTTACTATACTCACTTTTCTTGTATGGTTTCTGCAAACAAATAAACGCCGGGATAAAAGAATAGCCCGGTTAACCATCAGCAATTGGCTATTGATGATTGCTGTTGTTTTAATAACAATAGGGGGGCACCTTGGCGGCAATATGACACATGGGCAAGGTTACTTAACCCGG
>JAFDYH010000153.1:5557-6336 GCA_018267535.1 Bacteroidota bacterium | reverse complement strand
AGTAAATGTATAAGCTGCCATAATAAGGAAAAAGACAAAGGTGGCCTTGATTTAACCAATATTGACAGCATCCTGAAAGGAGGAAAAAGCGGTAATACTATCATAGCGGGCAATGCAGAAAAAAGTGAACTGATCCACCGCATTACTTTACCACCACATAGTTCAAAGTTTATGCCTGCCGATAACCGGCCGCCACTAACGCCCATAGAAATTCATTTTATTAAACAATGGATTGCAACCGGTGCCGACTATAAAAAGAATATCACGGCTTCTGGCACAGATGAAAAGAGCAGGTTTTTAATTGCTTCTTATCTTGGTATTGATGAAGAGAATAATAAAGAAATCCGGTTGCCGGAAGTGAAACCTGCCGATTCGTCTATAATAAAACAACTAAAAGATGATAAACTGATCATCCGGCCACTTACTTCTGAAAGTAACCTGCTGGAAGCTTCGTTTGTCATGCTTCAGGGTAAGCTGGCTTCTGAAATTTTGCCCTTATTGCAAAAACTTTCCGCTCTAAAGCAGCAACTATACCGGTTGGATGTAAGTAATTGTGGACTGACCAAAGAAGCTATCGTCGCTATTGCAGCACTTTCTTCCCTGAATAAACTGGAAATACAAAAGAATAACCTGTCAGATGAATCCATTGAACCTTTGGCTGCTTTACAGCAAATAGAAGTTTTAAATATTGGGCAAAATAACCTGACAGACAAAAGCTTAGTAATTTTAAAAAAGATGCCTGCCCTTAAACGGCTTAACCTTTGGCAGACAAAAGTAAC
>JAFDYH010000153.1:0-5500 GCA_018267535.1 Bacteroidota bacterium | reverse complement strand
TTCTTATTTTTACCCGGGGCAGGCCATTATCACACATATGTTTTGTAATCCCGCCACATACCCTTACCTTTGCGCTCCTTAAAACCCTTCGATTCAATCCAGGGTTTATTATCTGAAGAGGCCCGAAAAGGATTCGCCCGGTGGCGAAACGCCTCAAGGATGTAACACAAAAGCATGTAAAATGCCCAAGGTAAAAACAAATTCCAGCGCCAAAAAGCGCTTTAAAGTGACGGCCACTGGAAAAATCACTCACCAGAAAAGCTTTAAAAGGCACATCCTTACTAAGAAGTCGACAAAACGCAAACGCAACCTGCGTAAAGATGGCGAAGTAGCAAAATCAAATATGAACTTTGTAAAACGCCTCCTTCGCCTGAAATAGTCAACAGGGGTCTATAACTTCACTTGACTTTCAAACAGAACTTTAGACAATTCACTTAAAATTTTGACTTTTTAACTTATTAAGATATGCCACGTTCAGTAAACTCGGCTGCAAGCAAAGCCCGCCGGAAAAAAATTCTAAAACAAGCCAAAGGTTTTTATGGCAAACGTAAAAATGTTTATACCGTTGCCAAAAACGTAGTAGAGAAAGGAATGACCTACATGTTTGTAGGTCGTAAATTAAAGAAAAGAGAATACCGTTCATTATGGATTGCCCGTATCAACGCCGCAGTTCGTGCTGAAGGATTAACGTATTCTGAATTTATCAATAAACTGAATAAAAAAGGAATTGAATTGGACCGTAAAGTCCTTGCTGACTTAGCAATGAACAACCCGGAAACATTCAAAAACCTGGTTGATTCGGTAAAATAGTTGAATCACTGTACCACAATACAATAGTAACCGTCTTGTTAACAGGACGGTTTTTTTTTATTTATCATAGGTCTTGAGAAATGCATCGACACGTCTTCGTACATTGTTACGTACGCTGAGATAAAAGAAATTATAATCCGCGATATGATAGTTCCTGGTCCGCAGAAATATATTACCAAAAAACTTTGGCTTATCGGCCCATAGTACACCCTCATGTACTACTGCATTGGTGACATAAGGCTTTATTTTGCTGAAATTTCTTAGTACAGAACCTGGGTTATCTTTCCTTGTAGCAGCCGGTATAGAGTCTGTCCAGGTAAGAGGGTTGGTTACTATCGCTTTATAGTTTTCATTTTTTATATACTCTGTTACATAGCCTGTTTCCAGGGTTCTCCAGCTGCAGAAGCAACCGGTTTCATCGGGAGTATCACATGATTTAATATGGGAAAAATAACCTGGTCTTACCGGCATACCCACGAGATAAGCTACTATTAATTGTTTACCCAATAGTTTATCATCAAAAAATTCTTTCAGCAGGGTAAGGGCATGGGTTGTGCCCTGGCTGTGAGCAGCAATGATAATGGGTCTCCCATTATTGTAATGAGTGAGATAATATTCAAACGCGGCCTTTACATCTAAATAGGCGAATTCAAAAGCAGCCTTAGCTGCTGCTGTATCTTTTGGAAAATAGCACCAGTAATTAGCCTGCCTGTACCTTGGCGCAAATACGCGGCCTGCCGCATTAAAAATGCTGGCCTGGTATAAAATACTTTTATAGTCTGTCTTTGCATTGATTTCCGCATTATCGATAGGGGCATTATAACCAAGCGAATAGTCAGGATCACTATAAGAAGTCGGGTAAATAAAAAAAACATCCGCTGCCGAATCCGCTTTAAAATTTTTTCGCAGCTTTTTTGGCAGGCTGTCTGACGGATCTTTTTTATAAGGATGGGCAGCCCAGTAGTCAAGATTGGAATAGTCGGGCATATTATCCGTTGCCTTAAAAGAGTAAGACGACATAAATTGCTGGTACCCGCGGGAGCAGGATACAAATACAATGGAAATAAGGACAAGAAGAACCTCTGTTTTTTTCATTCTTTATTTACGCAGAAACAAAAATAATGGTTGCTATTTTAATGAATGAATATACAGGTGGTTGGTTGACAAAACCAGCCTACCCGCACAAATCTTATCAGGGCTTTTAGCTTTCGCCATATTTATTATTTGTTACCTGCCCAGGTTTAGTTTTAAAGACAAAGCAGGGTATAATTGCCTGGTGAATTTGCCCAAACCCGGCAACTGTATTTTTTCCGGTTTAAAGGCAAGGTTTATCGCTTTTTTCTTGTAGCGATGAGACATTATGAAAAAAGGAATAGAAGCCCCCATCAGGATAACACCTGTTGTAACAGCTGCAACATCAAGAATCAATTCCGGGTCAGTGTCATAATAATCACGGGCTTCATTACTATACCCGGATAATAATGCGATACCTCCGGCAGTAATGGCAGCGCCAGTACCCACAAATACCCAGGCTCCAACAGTCCTTTTCCGGCTTTTTCGCATATAATCTTCATAGGTCCGTTTTTGCGCAAAACAACAAGAGACAAAGAGCAGGCAAAAAGCAATTATCATTGTACTTTTCATATACAAGGCTTTACTGGTTTTAAAGATATACTTATTTGATGACGGCAAAAAGCGGAAGGAACGGTTCTAATCTGTTTATAAAAATAATTTCAAAATAAGCCAAAGATTATACTTTTGTAACCGCAAAAAAATATGGCACAACAGAATACTCCCCCTACATTAATGAACAACTCATATAGCGACCTCGTACAGCAGACGTTTAATTTTCCGCAGGAAGGCTTTGAAGTAAAAGATGGATATCTCCAGTTTAACGGTGTGGATATAAAAGGCCTTATTGATAAATATGGTACGCCCTTAAAGCTGACCTACCTTCCCAAAATCGGAATGCAGATCAAAAAAGCAAAGCAGATGTTCTCCGCTGCCATGAAAAAGCATAAGTACGAGGGCAAATATTTTTATTGCTATTGTACAAAGAGCTCACACTTTTCTTTTATTATTGAGGAAGCATTAAAAAACGATATTCATCTCGAAACCTCATACGCATATGATATCGAGATCATCAAAAAGCTCTATGAAAAAAAGAAAATCACCAAGGATATTCATATTATCTGTAACGGATTCAAACAAAAAGGCTATACCCGCCGGATCGCCGGGCTGCTTAACTCCGGTTTTCAAAACGTCATCCCCGTACTGGATAATAAAGAAGAATTAAAGGAATATGCAAAGACCGTCCGTGTGCCTTTCAAATTAGGCATCCGGGTAGCCGCCGAAGAAGAGCCCACTTTTCCATTTTACACATCCCGGCTCGGTATACGTGCTAAAGACATCCTGGAGTTTTACGTGGATAGGATAGAGGGGTACGAAAGTAAATTCCAGCTGAAGATGCTCCATATCTTTCTGAACAAAGGGATCAAAGATGATATCTATTACTGGAGCGAATTGAACAAAATCATTAACCTTTATTGCCAGTTAAAAAAGATTTGCCCTGAGCTGGATTCTATTAATATCGGTGGCGGTTTCCCGATCAAGCACTCCCTGGGTTTCGAATACGACTACCAGTTCATGATCAATGAAATTGTAGGAAACATTAAAGCAGCTTGTAAAAAAGCTAAAGTGCCGATGCCAAATATCTTTACTGAATTCGGAAGTTTTACAGTTGGAGAAAGTATGGCCCATATTTACAGTGTGGAAGCACAAAAAGTACAGAATGACCGTGAAGTCTGGTATATGATCGATTCTTCTTTCATTACTACCCTGCCCGATACATGGGGGATAGGAGAGCGGTTTCTTTTATTACCGATTAATAAATGGGATATAGATTACCAGCGGGTGGTGCTGGGTGGCATGACATGCGATAGTCACGACTACTACGATTCCGAAGAACATATTAATGAAGTGTTTCTTCCCAAACTGAACAACGGCGAGCCGCTTTACCTGGGCTTTTTTCATACCGGGGCTTATCAGGACCAGATCAGCGGCTATGGAGGAATAAAACATTGTCTTATACCTTCACCGAAGCATGTAATTGTCGATTACGACAAGAATGGAAAACTGGTAGACTGGCTGTATGCAAAACAACAAACGGCACAAAGCATGCTGAAGATATTAGGATATAAATAATTCGTTCCACATAACGTCTTTTCTTGTTCGTATTCCGGTATTTCAGGATTTGATCAAACCTTCTTTCTGAGGGCATAGCTCTTAGCATCTTTCCTTCAAGGTATTCCTGCTTTGAAGAGAGCCTAAAGTGAGGGGCTGCTATTTTTATAGTATTTTCAAAAAATACTGAAAATTGTGTAAATTTGTAACATAAAAAAATTAGTATGAAAGTCGTTATAGCGGGTGCGGGCTTCGGTGGACTGAAGCTGGCCCGCAAACTCAGTAATAAAAAAGGGATCGAGGTTGTACTGGTCGACCGCTACAATTTTCACCAGTTTCAACCCTTGTTTTATCAGGTAGCTACAGCTGGATTGGATGCCAGCAACATTTCTTTCCCGTTGCGTAAAATTTTTCAAAAGAGCAAAAATGTGCGCATACGCCTGGCCAGTATAACAGAAGTAAAACCTACAGAAAACAAACTGGTCACCTCTATTGGCGATATAGATTACGATGTCCTGGTATTGGCAACAGGGGCCGCTACCAATTTCTTTGGCAATCGGGAACTGGCGGATCATTCCTTCCCGATGAAATCAACCTTGGATGCCCTGCAATTAAGAAGAGGGCTATTGTTGAACTTCGAAAAAGCATTGATCGAAAAGGACCCCCTCGAACTGCAAAGCCGGATGAATATCGTAGTTGTGGGTGGAGGGCCTACCGGCACCGAAGTATCCGGTGCATTGGCCGAAATGAAAAAGCATGTGTTGCCCAAAGATTACCCTGAACTGGACTTTAGTAAAATGAATATTTATTTGCTGGAAGGAGCCAATAAAACGCTTGCAGCTATGAGCAACCAGTCTTCCATCGACTCCTGCCGTTACCTGGAAAAATTAGGTGTAACTGTAATGACTGAAACCCTTGTAAAAGATTATGATGGAAAAAATGTGCTTTTACAGGATGGCAAAACTATTCCATCAAAAACAGTAATATGGGCGGCAGGTATTAAAGGAAATATTCCGGCAGGGATAGATAAAAATATGATTGCGCGGGGAAACCGGATCAGGGTAGATCGGTATTCCAAAGTAATAAACCAGGAAAATATCTATGCCATTGGCGACCTTGCTTACATGGAAACACCGAAATATCCGAATGGACATCCGCAATTGGCTGCAGCTGCCATTCAGCAAGGTAAATTGCTCGCTGAAAACCTGCAGAATAAGGTAGTGGCAAAACCGCTTGAAGAATTTGAATACTTCGATAAAGGCTCCATGGCAACCGTTGGCCGCAACCTTGCAGTTGTTGATATCCCAAAACCCAGGCTACACCTGGGCGGTTTTTTAGCCTGGCTTACCTGGATGACACTGCACCTGATGTTGATCCTGGGTGTAAAGAACCGTTTTTTTGTATTTATCAATTGGCTTTATAGCTATGCCACCTACGATCAAAGCCTGCGGCTGATATTCGGAGAATATAAAGATGAACCTCAATGAAACCTTCTCTTTTTCTCACA
>JAFDYH010000152.1:8597-9119 GCA_018267535.1 Bacteroidota bacterium | reverse complement strand
GCTCATTCCGGGCATATTGATATCTGAAAGTATCAGAACGGCTTCGTGTGTATGTTGCTTAAGGAAGCCAAGGGCTTCCTCACCGGAATGGGCAAACGCGAAGTCCATTTCATGGCTGCGGATTTCCCTTCTGAAACGCTGCTCAAACAGCGTTTGCATATCCATTTCGTCGTCTACAACTAATATTTTCATGAAAATTAATAATTAGTCGAAATTAAGATTATAATGGTAACAGAATGATAAATTCGGCGCCTTCACCTTCTTTTGTTTCCACTTTTATTTCACCTCCGTGAGTTTTCGCAATAATATCATAGCTCAACGATAAACCAGGGCCCGTTCCCTGCCCGGCTCGCTTGGTTGTAAAAAAAGTCTGAAAAATCTTGTCGAGTACTTTCTGTGGTACCTGATACCATTGTCTTTAACCTTTATTTCCACTTTATTGGCTAATTTTTTTGTGCTGACAGAAACAGTTGGCTCGTATCCGTTTATATTCAGCACTTTTTTCTGTAAAACTGAATAAAA
>JAFDYH010000152.1:0-8586 GCA_018267535.1 Bacteroidota bacterium | reverse complement strand
AAAAGCATTGTTAAACAAATTCAGTATCGTCCTTCCTATATCCTGGGGCACACTACTTACCGGTTGCAGGCTTTTATTAAAATCGAATTTTGATTTTTCAGGCCTCTTCGCAAAGGCCCTGAATCCGGAACTATCATAAACTGAAGCAGGCAATAAGTTGAGGTCTAATTTTTTGATTACCGGCCGGATGCCACCTTTTTTTACAGTATCCCGGATCAATTTTTTTTCTTCACTGAATTTCAAAGGAACTGTAACAGGCTGTGAATAACCGATTTCATCTTCCGGAGACGGAATATTTTCCTGGTTCCTGCCACAGGATGATAAAACAAATGATACTAAAAAAAACAGTAACAATGCCGGAGCCGTACTTTTATGTTTTATCATGTGGCTGGTTATCGGTTAGGTGGTATTTAAACATTATGAAAATTGCCGTTTATCTCAATCTCCGGCCTCAGTTCGGTTATTCCTTTCCGCTATATTAACTTTCCTTTATCCGTAATAAAAACTTACTGGCTTCTGGCATGATCAATAAAAAGTATTTTCAGATCATTATCCGATTTAATAGAATTATAAAACCCGTCCAGATAAGAAATCATATCAGCCCGGTTGCGGGAGGTTAAAAGATCAAAATTTTTTATCAGGGAATAGATTGCTTCTTTTTTATCTGTGAATACCTGCATCGCGGTTTTTAATTCTTCTATAGTTCTTGGGAAGCCACGATACACCCTTTCCCGAACGGATTGAGTTCCTAATTGTTCGTCCGGCAAAGCATAATTTGCATCAACAAGGCCTGCATAGTCGAAATCATACGGTATGGCAAAAGGTCTTGCAAGGCTGTCATTTTTGGGAGACATCAGCCTGATATTGTGTCCTACCGGTACGGCCCAGTCTGTATTACCAATCATGTATTGAAAAATGGAAACAAAAGTCATGTAGGCCCTGTTGGTGCCTTCAGTATTTACTGTTTTTGCATCATCCCATTTTTTACATTGATTTCTTTTGGCCAGGTCATCGAGGTCTTCAATAAAAAAGGAGTGAAGGGTAATTGTCTTTTTCTTTTTTTTACTGTCTTCTATTTTTAAGTTCAGCAACCTTACACGAAAACTCTTTTCGGTCAGGAGGTTATAAATTTTATAAACGAGATATTCTTTCAGGGTCAGCTGATCATTATAACTCCCCGTTGAGCAGCCATTCACTAATTTGAGTGATTTTAATGGCGATAATTTCGTTGGCGACTCTTTTTTAAAATCCATTTTCAGCGGAGGGATTATACAATTCTCAAGCCTGAAATTTCCTCTTGGCCTTATCGCTACTTCATCACTAACCACCGAACTGTCGGGGAATAGTATGCTGAAAGTGCCTTTAACATCTGTCGTTTTATTTTTATTATTGAAAAGCGGACCCATTTCTGCCGTGATGGTAGCCTCCAGTATACTTTCGTCATTGAAGAATTTCTTGCTGTCAAATTCATCGCTGTTTTTTTGAGAGTAGGCTGGCCGGCTTGCAACCAGGAGCAGCAAAAAAAGGCTTAACAGTTTCATTGCAGAAAATTTTGTGAAGTTAAAGTAGTGATCAAAGTACGAAATTTCTATTGATAGGTTGTCGTGTTTTTACAGATCACCCTGATCGATATAATTTATTTCGTCACTTCTTCAATTACATGACCGATACTTCCACTTGGCATTTGAATATGGAGCATCGCAGAAAGGGTAGGTGCGATATCCGCCATCGACGTTTGCCGGTTGGTCTTGCCTTGCTTTATCCCCCAGCCATACCAAAGCAGGGGAATATGCGAGTCGTAAGCATACCAGGAGCCATGCGTAGTGCCTTTGCCGGGAAGGTTTTCGAGCCATTGTGGTTGTAAAATAAACTGCACATCGCCACTCCGCTGCGGGTAATAGCCATTGACAACCTTTTCTTTCAGGGATGCAGTTAAAGTTGTTTGCGATAGTTCTGCAAGGTCAAAAGCCCTGGCAATGCCCGGCAGCTTTGTCAGGTAATCAATAATCCATTTTATAATTGTTTTTTCATCCGGCCCTTTTTTCAGGTTATTAATGGCTGTGTGGTTGAGGAATACCTGGAAGTTGGTTGCTTCCTTAACGAGGTTGTCTGCACCTGTTTTTTCTTTCAGAAATCTATTCAGTTCACTAAAAAGAGATTCATCATCTTCTTGTCCGGCAGGAATTTTATTTTCTTTCAAAAAAGAAGGGGCATTAGCAGCGCCATGATCTGCTGAAAGAAACAATATATATTGGCCCTTGCCTGTTTTTTCATCGAGGAAATCCATCAGCTCACCTAACTCTTTATCCAATCGCAGGTAGCAGTCCTCGGTTTCTATCGAGTTAGGACCAAACGTATGCCCAATATAATCCGGGGAAGATAAACTTATAGCCAGGAAATCCGGAATAGAATCTTTACCGAGTTCTTCCGCATTTACACCTGCCTTGACCACCTCAAACGTCAGGCTATTGCCTAGGGGAGTAGCATCAATTACCCCATAATTGCTACCCTCGAATTTTTTGAGGTCGTATGGAAAGCGGGGCCCAAATGGTTTTGCGAGGTAAGACTTTGTTTCGTCTATACTTTGCTGGTAGCTGTTTACAGGGTATAGTGTGTTCCATCCCTGTTCATAGAGTTTGTCGGGTATTTTTTTAGCATTAAAATCTTTCATCCACTGCGGCAGGCTGTTCATGTAATAGGTAGATGTAATCCAGTCACCTGTTTTATTGTCGTACCAGTAAGCAGCATCGGCGCTGTGCCCGGCGGGTAATATTGCGCCGCGATCTTTGATGGCAAAACCCATTACTTTACTGCGAAAATTAGTAGCCAGTTTCAACTCATCACATACAGAAGTTACCAACATATTCTTTGGACTCATCTGGCCGAGTTCTGTATTACTTCCAACAGTTTTCGCTGAGTCATCCTGTACGCAGTAAATTGTTTTATCCAATAAATTATCCCACCATGAGTTGCCGGTTATTCCATTTACAGCAGGCACGGAGCCTGTATAAATGCCAGCATGGCCACAGGCTGTATAAGTTGGAATATAGGGGATTAATGTGTTTTCACAGGAATAGCCATAGTTCAATATTCTTTTAAACCCTCCATTCGACACATAACGGTCGTAATAACGGTAAAGGTAGTCCCAGCGCATCTGATCAACAATGATTCCAACTACCAGTTTGGGGCGTTTTAGCTTTTCAGAATTCACCTGTGCACCTGAAGTCCCTGCCAGGATTACCAGTACCAGGAACATTGCCGTTAATTTTTGCATAGTCGTTCAATTAAGGGACCTGTTACTTTGATGCAGAATAACCATTCATCGGTTTATCTATATTTTTCTGAATTCAGGTAAAATAAGTATAAATTAGGACGCTCAATTTACGAATTGTACCAAATACAATCAGGAAAAGTTACGACATATGGACTACAATGAGTCAATAAAAAAGGTTGCCGGCTATATTGGCCAGTTTTATACAAAACAGGCAGATAGGAAGATTGTTTATCATAACTCCAAACATACTTGGGAATTGATAGATACGGTGAACCGTATAAGTTCAGGTTATTCCCTGGACGATCGCAGCCGGTTTATAATGCTTTCTGCAGCCTGGTTCTATGATACGGGATATTTTATACCCGGAACAGAAAATCATAAAACCAAAAGCGCCACCTGTGCCGCTGAATTTTTGAAAACAATTGGCTGTAGCGAGGAAGATATACAGGCTGTGCAGGATTGTATTACGGCTACAAAATTGCCACAGGAGCCTAAAAACCTCAACGAGGAAATTGTATGTGATGCCGTAATGTATTACCTGGGTACGAAGGGTTATGCCGAAAAAAGTAAACTGCTGAGAAAGGAAACAGAAACCTTGCACGGGATCACAATATCGGGTAAGGATTGGCGGGAGAGAAGTATTGCGCTCATGGAATCGCACCATTATTTTACAGACTATTGCCGCGAAAACCTGACACCGGTAAAAATTGAAAACCTGAACCGGATTAAAAGAAAACAGGAAGAAAAAACAATGCCCAAAGTGGTAAGTGATATTGCCCCTGCGGTTACCCAAAAACTTAACCCGGTGATACAGATGGACACAGGTACTATTGCAATAAAGCAGGATGGGGATAACCCCGTGGAAGAAACAAACACTCCCAAAAAAAATAAAGAAAAGAAAAAGAACAGGAGACCCGTAAGAGGGGTAGACTCTGTTTTTCGGATATCAGCAACCAATCATCAGCGATTGAGCGCTATGGCCGATAATAAGGCGCATATAATGATATCTGTAAACTCCATTGTAATATCTGTTTTACTGGGTTTGATTGCGAGAAAGCTGGATAAATACCAGGATATTCTGATACCAACTATATTAATGCTGACAACAAACGTAACGGCCATTATCTTCTCTGTGCTGGCTACCCGGCCACGGATACCCAAAGGGTATTTTACAAAAGAACAGGTAAAAAATAAGGATATTGATCTTACATTCTTTGGGAACTTTTATCGTATGGATTTTCCCGATTATGAAGCGGGCATGAAAGACATGATGAAAGACAGTGAGTTTGCCTATGGCAGCCTTATCCGGAACGTATATGGACAGGGAAAAGTGCTCGGGAAAAAATTTACTTACCTGCGCATTTCGTATAATGTATTTATGATTGGAATGACGATAGCCGTAATCGCCTTTGTCATTGTCTTTGCATTTGCCAAATAGAAAAGCGGCTTGCGGGTAAATAATCAATAGAAAGGCAGTGTAATGATAAATGCTGAGCCCGTTCCTTCTTCTGATGTTGCTTTTAATTCACCGCCATGTCCTTTGGTAATGATATCATATGTGAGAGATAAACCTAACCCTGTTCCCTGGCCTGTAGGTTTTGTTGTAAAGAATGGCTGGAATATTTTGTCAATGATATTTTTCGGGATACCGTTGCCGTTATCCGTTACTTTTATTTCTATTTTATTATTTACTTTTTTAGTGCTGACAAAAACAGCCGGCTCATACCCGGTTATATTCTGTTTTGCTTTTTCTTTTACTGCATAAAAAGCGTTATTATATAAGTTCAGTAAGGCCCTGCCTATTTCCTGCGGAATTATCTCAATTTTACCAATTGATTCGTCAAATTCTGTTTTCATGCCGGCATTGAAAGATTTGTCCTTCGCTCTCAGGCCATGGTAGGAGAGACGGAGATATTCATCGACTAATGCATTAATATCCGCCGGTTCTTTCTGGCCTGAGCCTGAACGGGAGTGCAGGAGCATCCCCTTTACAATACTTTCAGCACGTTTACCGTGCTGATTTATTTTTTCTTCATTATCTATAAGGTCGTTTGCAATAGTTTTTGCTTCATCAATATTCCCTTTATCCATTTCGACCTTCATTTCTGAAAGCAATTCCTTATTCAAGTCAGAAAAATTATTGACAAAGTTTAAAGGATTTTGTATTTCATGGGCAATGCCCGCGGTAAGTTCACCCAATGAAGCCATTTTTTCGGATTGTATTAATTGGGTTTGCGTTGCTTTCAGTTCTTCCAACGATTTTGAGAGCTCGGCTGTTCGTTGTTTTATTTTATTTTCAAGCGCTGTATTTTCCAACTGTAGTTTGCGCGACCTGTAGCGGGCATACGTCGTGATGATAAATGCTGCAAGTGCGGCATACATTAAATAAGCCCACCAGGTCAACCACCAGGGTGACCGTATGGTGAAATTGAATTCAGCAGGCAAGCTCCATATTCCGTTAAATCCTCTTGTTGCCACTTTGAATGTGTATTGACCCGGCGAAAGGCTGTAATAATTCCTGGAGAAGGGCTTGTCGGATATATCAGACCATTTTTTATCAGCGCCTTCCAATATATAACGATACACAATTTTGTCACGCCCTTTTATATTATTATTTACAAATGAAAAATTCAGGTAATTCTGATTATAGGGTAATGATAAACCGGCGGGTAGATAAAAAGGTGAATAAAGGCTGTCCCACTGTATTTTGTTGGTTACAAGATACCCGGAATCAGCAGGTAAATTGGATTTCAGAAAATATTTTTGCTTTGATTCATTCCATAAAGTATCAGCAGTATTGAGATTACGGCCCATTGCTGACCATGAAAAAAATGAAGGGAATTGGTCCATAATGCCGATACGGGATATATATACATTTGGTGTCACCGTGTCTGCTTCAGGAAATTGAGTCAGAATGGTGAGCATAGGGGTAACACCCCACCAGCTTTGCCCGTTGTTTGTTGTAATGGCTGTATTCTGGTTATAATCATTAAAAGGGAATCCCTGTGGTTTATTGTAGTTAACAAAGCTCCAGCTATTTTTTCTGTTGTTGGCTGTAGATGTAGTATCAGAGGGTGTAATAACAATTATCCCATCTTTTGACCCGGCATATAGTTTTCCGTTTTTTTCCAGAAGGTCATAAAGTATTTCAGGAACCAGGCCTTCATTTGCTGTCAGGTTGGTAATGGTAAGCTTTGTTGGATCTATTATTGAAATTCCTTTGGTGGTGGTAACAATTATTTGCCCATTATCACGTATTACAATTTTGACTACGTTGCTATTGCAAAGACCATCTGATTCGCGTATATACCGGATGGTATTATTTGCAGGATTAATGACAGCAACACCACTATCGGTTCCACACCAAAAATTTCCATAGCGGTCAGCCCGTATATCCCAGAAAATTTCAGTTAAAAGTCCTGTGGGTTTATTCACAATATCCAGTGAATTTTTAGTAAGATCATATCTTCCTACGCCTTTGTCCAAAAGCAGCCAGAGACGGTTCAAACTATCTAACAAAAGCTCTTGAGGTGCGGAATTTTTATCAAGGCCCTGCTCTTTACCAAAATTGGTTATGGATTTTTTTTGAGAATTGATAATGGAAAACCCATTTGTTGAACCAACAAAGATCTCTCCTTTTTTACTTTCCAAATACCTGTTTGGCCTGTTGTCGGGTAATCCCTGGTCTGTACTTAATATCTTAAGCTGATTTTTATGAGGATCATAAATGTTCAGCCCCTTGTAGGTGCTGATCCATATATTCTCGTTTTTATCTTCGAATAATCCCCAAATATTATTATCTGCCAATCCATTTTTGGAATCAATGTGTTCGGGTAAAGACCCTTTTGAATCTATTAGCAGTACTCCTTTATCCAGCGACCCAAGCCAAATATAACCTTGTGCATCTGTAATAAACGACCCTTTTAATATCAAAACCATTTTTACGTTTGTAACTATATTTTTGAAAGCTGTTTTTTGACTGTTTAACACACATACAGTGTCATTTTCTGCCAACCATATCCTGCCCTGGTCGTCTTCTGCGTAATTATAGCCTTTGCCATTAAATCCATTATCGTTATTAATAGTTGATACTGTTTTATTTTCTAATGAAATATAGTTGATACCCCTTTTAATATATCCGGTCCATATATTTCCCCTGCTGTCTTCAAAAAAGCTAATAGTCCTGTTGCTTACCAGGCCTTGTTTTGTGGTGATCTTTTTTATTTTTTTTCTTGTCGGATCAAGGACACTTACATCATCTTCATTACCAATCCATATATTTTTCCGGCGATCTTCTTTTATGGCATAAACTGTATTTAATGTCCCCGGTGCAAAATTCCATTTAATATTTTTTACAGTTTGCGATCGTAAATTGAATAAGAAAATTCCGCTCCCAAAAGTTGATGCCCATATATTTCCTTCATGGTCGCATATTATGTCAGAGCCCCAGTCTTCAATAGGGCAATGCAAAATAATATTATGGCCAATATCCATTATGTATATACCATCTCCTGCAGTTGTTAACCATATTCTACCCATATGGTCTTCTGTCATGCGGGTAATAGAGTAGTTATAGTTTAACGGGTTAGTATTTATAAAGGTGTAAATAAACAGGTCTTCCCCGGTGTATTTGCAAAGGCCTTTTTCGGTGGCTATCCACATCATACCGTTTTTATCTGTAAGCGACGCTGTAATCTTCGATCCGGGTAGCCCTTCTGCTTCACTGAATTGAAGGAGGCCAGACGTAGTATTGGGAACTAACTTGGGGATGCCCGCTCTTACCACGGCCGGTTTAGGAAAAATTGATTTTTGAAAATTGAAAGGCTTTTCCGGTATCGTGTCCAGGTTAATTATGCTATCGGGTATATTATCCCAATCCAGTTTTGTTACCTGCACTGGTTTTTTCAATGGTTTAAAGTCGTTAACCGTAAATGGCTTTGAAGGAAGTTTGTCAATATCAAGTGGTATAGGTTGGGGAGGTTTGATACTATCAGGATTTACAGAGATCCATTTTAAAGGCTGCGGTTCACTGAATTTAAAAGACTTACTTACCGGCTGTGCATATCCACTTTCTTCTATTGGAAAAGGAATATTTTTCCGGTTATTGCACGCAGTTATACTTAAAATGAGTAATAAGATTAAGGGGAATGCTTGTTTAATGGCGGCAGGTTTTTATATCCTTAAATGTAAAGATTCTATTTCAAAGGAAGAGAAATAATAAACGCCGCTCCTTCACCTTCTTTGGATTCTACTTTTAATTCGCCATTATGCCCCTTCGTTATGATGTCATAGCTTAAAGAAAGGCCAAGGCC
>JAFDYH010000151.1 GCA_018267535.1 Bacteroidota bacterium | reverse complement strand
AAGGCAAGAATCCTTTCAAACAACTCCTGATTCGGCGCCTGTCCGGTTGGCATTTGCGGGTAATTCACAAACATAAGTTTCACTTTGCCCAATTTCTACTTCGACAACTTTTCAAAATCCGGTTCGTAATTATTTTTTTCTTTAAGGTTGTAATCAACACATTTGCCACCTGCTAATTTCACAGCACTTCTGTATGTTGGATAGCCAGGATTCGGAACCAACACTTCATCTCCTTTATCCAAATAAGTCATACAGATATGCATGATGCCTTCTTTGCTTCCTATCAACGGCAATATTTCTGTATCAGCATTTAGTTCAACATTGTACCATCTTTTATACCACTCAGCAATTGCATTTCGCAAAACCGCCGAACCCTTATAAGACTGATATGCATGTACATTAGGCTTTGCACTTTCTTCCTGCAATGTTTTTATCACTTCAGGATGTGGAGGTAAATCAGGGCTGCCGATACCCAAATTGATAATATTCTTTCCCTGTTTATTCAGCTCGTCAATCTCACGCAACTTTTGCGAGAAATAATATTCGCCAATTCCTTCCAATCTTTTACTGGTTTGGCCCACTTCCGATTTCTCAGCTTTGGGAGAAGCCACCAACTCACTTACCTCGCTTGTCGAATTATCTTTTTCTTTTTTCATATACTATCTTATCGATTACTCCTTCGGAGTTATTTGTTTGAAATATTTTTGATACCTATCTGCCGTCCTTCAACGAGGTATTCCTCAAATCCCAGGACACTTAAGCCCCTCCTTTGGAGGGGTTGGGAAGGCCTCCCCTCTTATACACCCCGTATATTTTTAAATGCTCAGTAATTGGTTTTATTTTTTTAATTACATCATTGAATTGTTCTATTTCATCAAACTCCATATCCGCGTGAAAACTATATTTGAAATCACTGCCCGGTATCGGAAAACTCTGCAGCTTGCTCAGGTTGATACCACCATCCGAAATAGTTGTCAACACTTTTGCAAGGCTTCCTCTTGAATGATCTGTATGAAAATTCACAGATGCTTTATTAGCACCCGTAATATCAGCTTCTACATCTTCTCTTTGTAAAACAAGGAAGCGTGTATAGTTATTTTTCAGAGTATGGATATTGGGTGCAATCATATCCAGGTTATATAATTCAGCAGCAAGTTTACTTGCAATGGCCGCGATATGTTTGCTTTTATGCTGGTGAATATGTTTTGCACTCAGTGCTGTATCTTCTGTTTCTACCAGTTTCCATTTATACTTGTCCAGAAAATCATAACATTGCTGCAGCGCCATTGTATGAGAATGCACTTCCTTTATATCTTCCAGTTTTACACCGGGGTTTACTAGCAAATTTTGTTTGATATGCAGGTAAACTTCACCGATAATTTTTAAGTTGGACTTCTGCAGCAGGTTATAATTTGGTAAAATGCTTCCGGCAATAGAATTTTCAATCGCCATCACACCGCCATCACTTTCTTTTTTATTGCCGGCAATACGAACAACATCTTTAAATGTCGCACAGGTGATCACTTCTACATTTTTCCCAAAGAACGACTGGGCCACCATTTGGTGGAAACTACCTTCGTAGCCTTGTATTGCAATAGCAGCCCCTTTCGGCATCCCCAACATGGGGGAGTTCTGCACACCAACCTCGCTTTTCGGGGGTTCTTCTTGTTTTCGGCTACTCTTTACTGATATATCTTTTGGTACCATATGTGTTATCATTTCATCGTTAGGGGTCCTAAGCCCCTCCTTTGGAGGGGTTTGGGGAGGCCGTAAAAAAAAATCCCGGCTTATTTGCCAGGATTCTCTTATGTTGGTTTTGGTTTACATTACTTAGTTCTCAACAAAAGCAATCCTGGCTTCTTACTAAAAAAGAAGTAATAAAAATAGAAACCAAAATATGTTTTTGTTGCTGTCATGCGTTAGCAAATATAAAACTCAAATTGAAATAAAAAAATTATTCTCTACTGCTTCTCCTGCCGCCACCAGATTCCGCATCGTTCATCCTTATCTTACGGCCCCTGTAGTTTTTACCATCTATAGACCGGATCATTTTTTTAGCAGCATTGGCTTCTACTTCTACCCAGCTATTCATCTCTTTCATATCAATCCTACCCAATACATCTTTATTCAAATCACTCATATCTAATATGAACTGCAGAAAACTTGCTTTATAAAAGCCATCTTTTGTTCCAAGATTTACAAACAATCGTTGGTAATTACCATTACCGCCATAACTACGACCTCTTGTATCCCTCCGCACAGGTCTTTCTACCCTTTCCCCTCTTCTTTCAATCCGTCTTTCCTCCCGCATATTCAGGTCAGCAGCGTTTTCATAGTACTTCAAAAACCGGTCAAACTCCAGCGCTGCTACCTTTTGCAGTATTTCTTCTTTCTCAATATTGGCAAACCGCTCTTTTAATACCGGTAAATAGGCTTCATATTCACCATGACTGATATCGGCCTGCAACATCTTATCTATAAAATGGAAGAACTGTTTTCGGCAAACATCTTTACCACTCGGGATATCCATTTTATGGAAGCGTGTATTGATCAATCTTTCGATTTGTCGTATACGCATCACTTCTCGCGGGCTTACGATTGCCATAGAAATGCCGCTATTTCCCGCACGTCCTGTACGACCACTACGGTGCGTGTACACTTCCATATCATCGGGCAACTCATAATTGATAACATGGGTAACACCCTGCACATCAATTCCTCTTGCTGCCACATCGGTTGCTATCAGTAATTGTAATTGTTTTTCGCGAAAGCGGGCCATCACTTTATCACGTTGCTGTTGTGTAAGGTCGCCATGAAGCGCTTCTATATCATAACCTTCACGGATTAGCTGTTCCGTTATTTCCTGCGCATCTGCTTTTGTTCTTGTAAAAATGATTCCATAAATACCCGGATTGAAATCAATAATTCTTTTTA
>JAFDYH010000150.1:25779-27355 GCA_018267535.1 Bacteroidota bacterium | reverse complement strand
ATTTTTAAATCGCTTACATATTTAAATAAAAAGAATTGACTCAGACTATTTCGAAGAAGAGTAACTCTCGTAAAGAGCTTTGATCTTTGGATAAGTCTTATAAATTATAAAGAAAGCAACCAATCCCAACCCAAATAAAACTATTAACCGTAAAAGAATAGATTGTTTATCGGCGCCTGCTCCAATCCGGTCTTCACTATTTTGAATGTAAAGGTTTAGTAAGGGGTATGCCGCATTTCGCTTCTTCACATGCTGAAACTTGTCAAGCGCATTTCGATAATATTCTTTATAGTACATATCCAACCCTTCATTGAATAACTCCGTTGCTTCACTAGTACTTATTTTTACTTTAGCTGAATCAATAAAATTCTGCACAAAGGTAACAGGTATGGCAAAATTAAAGCCTGATGCGAGTTCGGCATTGCCTTGCCCCAGGCTGCCAAATGTTGCCAGGCCAATCACTTCTCCCTGCCGGTTGCATACAGGGCCACCGCTGCTGCCATAACTGATCGTGGCATCCGTTTGTATTACCGGCCAACCCCCTATTGATTTTTTTATACTACTGATAATACCGGTAGTCAATGTCGGTTCAATTACAGCATCCGGAGCAAGAAAAGAGTTACTGGCAACAAAACCGGGATATCCATAAACATACAATTGAGAACCAACCTGGGCCATCGGCTCTTTACTTAATAATAATGAAGGAAGGTTTGTTGATGAATCGATCTTCAATAATGCAATGTCTTTTCCCGGCATAGGTTTTCCTTTCAGTATTACTCTTGCCGGTTTTGTAACAATAGATGAACCGGAGTCTTCCCTGTCCTCCCTGTATTCGATATAAATTTTTTTCTGCAGGTCAAACAAGAACATAGTGGATACCTGCGAATAAATGGCATTATAAGTACTGAATAAGAGGTTTCGTTGCTCTTCATTCAGGTCAACTTCCCAGCTTTGTTCCAGCGCTTTGATATTCGCATCGGTCACATCCTGGAAAGTGGAAAGTATAAATTGTTTTCTTACAAACAGGCTATCGCGGTCAATAACATGGCAGTTGGTAACCAAATAGCCATCCCCCGAAATAAAAAAACCAGTACCGGTAGATATGATACGGTGTGCCTGTTGTAAGTATTCTGTCGTACCGGAAAAATAACGGAAGGGAGCGTTGTATAAAACCCGGAGAACAATATCCAGTTTTTCCTTGGGTTTTAAAATTAAGCCTGTTGTATCGAGTTTTTTAACAGAATCAACCAGCGACTGAAAAAGGCGTTGATTCATCTGCACTTTATTCACATATACATTCGCAGAAAATTCGGTCTGCACTTTTACCACACCAGGTCGGTTACGGGCATAATTTTCTTCAGCACTGATAACCTCCTGGGAAAACAAAGTAAAGCTTGCTGTGAGGGCAGTAAAGAAAAAAAAGAAATAAATAGTTATTTGTTTAAACTTAAAAATCATCGCCTTAATTCGAAAAATGATCGCTAAAATTAAAACTCCGTAGCTGAAAAACGACACAGGGGCTAAACTATTGTAATAATTGTTTCATTTAATAAAAGCCTAAAAAATGCAGGCCGAT
>JAFDYH010000150.1:13769-25758 GCA_018267535.1 Bacteroidota bacterium | reverse complement strand
ACTTATTTCATGAAATTAATTCTCCTTGTTCTCGGCAGTGCTTTCACCATCGTTTCCTGCACTAAAGAAAATAACGGCTCATCCGGTGGTGCAGCAACAACGGAACAAACCTATCTTGATATCTCTTATGGTACAGATCCAAAACAAAAAATAGATATTTATCTGCCCAAAGGAAGATCGGAATCCACGACAAAGACCCTTGTCGTTATTCATGGAGGAGGATGGACACAGGGGGATAAAAGTGAAATGAATTTTGGGGTAGATTCTATGAAAACAAAGTTGCCGGATTATGCTTTTATAAATATCAATTACAGGTTAGCGTATAACAATACCAGCAATCTTTTTCCTACCCAGGAGAATGATGTAAAAGCGGCCATTGATTTCTATTTATCCAATTCAGCAACATATAAAGTATCCAAGGATCTTATTGTGCTCGGTGCCAGTGCCGGAGGGCATCTCGCAATGATGTATAGCTATAAAGACGACACCGCAAAACATGTAAAAGCCGTAATCGATTTTTTTGGACCAACCGATCTTGTCGCTTTATGGAATGCAGGCCTGGCCCAGCAATTGATACTTCTTTCTGCTACAGGTAAATTATACGACCAGGATCCGGGTTTATATACCCAGTCGAGCCCGGTTAATTTTATTACATCCCAATCACCGCCGACAATTGCTATCCATGGAGGCGCCGACCCGCTTGTACCTGCTTCGCAAACCTCCCTCCTCCTTGCCAAACTGCAAGAGAAGTCTGTAGCCAATCAGCTTGTATATTATGAATCCGGAGGACATGGAGACTGGCCGCTTTCCACCTACTCCGATGCGTTTAGTAAAATATATACATTCATTACAACAAACGTGCATTGATAGCAGGCTTTTCTAGCCTGATTAACTAGAATTTCTTTAATTTTTTATTACCCTGAATTCTTTATATTCGTAAAGAGTTGCTTGCACCCCAAAAAGGTGGGCAACTCTTTTTGTTTATTATAATACGCTGCTATGACTGGTATCCCTTTATTTGATGAATACAATGTATATCCCGGTACCTGGGATGAAATGTGCCTGGACAGAAATATCCGCCCGCAGTATGCCAAAGTGTTTGAAGATATCAGTCAGTTACCCGCAGATATGTTGCAGCAAAAAGACAAGATGGCCGGTGAGTTATTTATGAACCAGGGCATCACTTTCACTGTTTATAGTGATGATGCAGGCATTGAAAAGATATTCCCTTTTGATATTATTCCACGCATATTAACGGCCGCTGAATGGGAACATATTGAGAAAGGTATCAGGCAACGGTTGAAAGCATTGAACCTTTTTTTAAAGGATATCTATTCCCACCAGCAGATAGTAAAAGATAAGATCATTCCTGCAGGGTTAATTGCATCCTGTCCACATTATACAAGGGAGGTATTTGGTGTATCAGTGCCTTATGATATTTATATCCATATTTCAGGAATAGATTTAATCCGCAGCCAGGAGGGAACTTTTTATATACTGGAAGATAACCTGCGCACCCCTTCGGGTGTATCGTATATGCTTGAAAACCGCGAAGTAACCAAAAGAATATTTCCCAATATGCTTGCGGATAGTAAAGTAAGAATGATCAATAACTATCCCCTGCTATTGCATGATATACTATCGAGCCTGGCGCCTCAGCAAATTTCTAACCCAACTGTTGCATTATTAACACCCGGCGTCTATAATTCTGCTTATTTCGAACATACATTTTTGGCAAGGCAAATGGGTATTCCATTGGTTGAAGGCCGCGACTTACTGGTGGATAACCATAAAGTGTATATGAAAACGACAGTAGGCTTGCAGCAGGTACACGTTTTATATAGAAGGTTGGACGATGAATACCTGGACCCGCTTGTCTTCAAACCCGATAGCATATTGGGCGTACCAGGCATAATGAGCGCATATAGAAAAGGAAATATCGCAATTATAAATGCAGTAGGAAATGGCGTAGCAGATGATAAAGCAGTATATGCATATGTGCCGGATATGATTAAGTATTACCTGAATGAAGAGATTATTTTGCCCAATGTGCCGACTTATGGGATGCAAGACAAAGAGAAGCGACAGCATGTTTTTGATAACATTGAAAAAATGGTAATCAAAAGAACAAACCAATCGGGGGGCTACGGAATGATTATGGGCAATAAAGCCGGTGAAAAAGAATTAGAGGAGGTAAAGAATGCGATCTTGGCTACGCCCAGGGAATTTATTGCCCAGCCAATAATCCGTTTATCAACTGTTCCCTGCCTTATTGATGGAAAATTGCAGCCAAGGCATGTAGACCTGAGGCCCTATGCTTTATGCGGTCCTGGTGGAATCACTATCGTTCCCGGTGGTTTAACAAGAGTTGCGCTAAGGGAGGGTTCATTGGTAGTTAATTCATCACAAGGAGGTGGCAGTAAAGATACATGGGTGGTGGATATGTGAAGGAAGTCAGAAAAACGGAAAGCAAAAACTCTCCGTATAAAGAATAATTCTTCCGGACTTTCGGTTTTGCCGTCTTCCGGTCTTTTAAAAACAAACTTGCATGTTAAGCAGAATCGCTGACTCACTATTTTGGCTCAACCGATATATGGAAAGAACGGATAGCCTGCTCCGTGTTATCCGCACCAATTATATTTTGTCTTTTGATATCGGGAATAATAGTGGCTATTCCTGGAAAGATATATTGACGAGCTTTACCAACATGGATGCAGAATCCATAAAACTGAACGGAGAAAACGTTTCTGCAGCCCTGGAATATCTGGTTGCAAGCCCGAAAAATATTAATGCGCTTAAAGTATTAATTATAAGAGCCAGGGAAAATGCAAGGGGCGGGCAGGATAATATTACCAAAGAAGTATGGGAACAGGTCAACCAGTTATATCATTTAATTAATCAACCCGATCTATCTAAAAAGTTAAAAGGATCAAGAGCGATTGAAATACTGGATTTGCTTTCGCAAAACAGTGTCTTGTTTTATGGAGTTACTGATAGTACCATGCCGCGTGGACAAGGCTGGAATTTTATGAACCTTGGTAAATTCATTGAACGATGTTTACTGACTATCGAAATCACCGATGCGCATTTTAAAAAAACAGAGTACCAGTTAAGTGATAAACAGGATATTTTGTACTGGAGAAATTTATTGCTCTCGCTTTCCGGTTATGAATTATATTTGAAAACTTATACCAGTGGTTTTCATAATATGAATATTCTCGATCACGTTATTGCCAATAAAAATTTCCCCCGTTCCATATTTTATTCGTTAGAACGCATCAAAAGATATCTTGATCATGTTATCAGGGATACGCAGATTGAAGGGTGTGACGCTTTAGAAAAAATGTTTGGTCGTTTACATAGCAAAATAAAATACGCTGAGCTATCCAACCTCGAAGAAAACACCATTCCGGATTTTTTACATTCAACAAGAAATGACCTTATTGAATTTTCACAACAATTATCAAGAGTTTACTTTTCTTACGCTTAATCTTGTTACCAAAGAATGTCTGTTTTTAATATACATCACGTTACCAAATACGAGTACGACCGCCCTGTAAAAGAAAGTGTAAATGAAATCAGGATTTATCCTGTATTGGATAATGAGCAAGAGCTTTTATACCATGAAGTAAATGTCACCGGCAATCCCGATGTACTGGTGATAAATGATTACTGGCATAACCGGATGGGCATGTTTAATTTGATCACTCCGCACCAGGAACTGGTTATTGAAAGTAAGCTTATTGTAAGAACATTAAGTAAGGTTATTGCCCTGGAAAACATGAACGCAGGTTTTGAAGAACTCTCCGATGAAGTAAATAACAACCTTTTCCTATTAGAATTGTGCAGTATAGAAGACCCTTCACTAAGCAATGAAATAAAAAACATTGCAAATGAAATAAAAAAGCCTGAGCAAACGGTAGCCGCTTTTGTAGAAAACTGCAGCAGCTATATTTTTAAAAATTTAAGGTATATAAAAGGGATAACCAACATCCAGACAACACTGCAGGAAATTCTCAAGTTACGTTCGGGTGTTTGCCAGGATTTCGCCCATATCATGCTGGAGATTTTAAGAAGCCAGGGTATCCCTTGCCGTTATATAAGCGGCTATATCTGTCCGAATCAAAATGGGATGCGCGGTGAAGGGGCTACCCATGCCTGGGTAGATGCGTGGATACCCGGCAAAGGCTGGACGGGTATTGATCCTACCAACAATGTATGGGTAACCAATAACCATGTTAAACTTGCTGTAGGAAGAAATTTTACAGATTGTTCACCGGTAAAAGGAACATTTAAAGGCCCTGCCAAGCAATCTCTATCGGTATATGTTTCGGTGGGTTATGAAGATGGGCAGAAATTTGAGGACATCACTAAAGTAAAGATGGAGAAACTAAGTGAAGATCATATCGACCCGGATATTCTTGCCAGTCTTACCGGACAGCAACAACAGTAAATCGTTTATAGTTGAACAGAAATCACGTGTGCGGTTAAAATGCTGCGGGATATTTTCGTTGGACACAATTTTGGTTTCTCTGAAAAGTCATCAACACTGCATTTTCGATCACTAAAAGGATTGTTGCGACTATCGACCAGACAATTGAAAAATTTGGACCATCAACATGCAGCCAATTATAAACACAGACAAGATTGAATATAAATCCCAAATATTGAATCCATATTCCGGCCAGGCTATTCGATAAATAAACTTGTCCAAAATCGTTTACTAACAATGGAGATTTTGGTTTTTGACGCGTCAGTAAAATATTTACGAGCTGCGGAACAGTTGTCAATAAAGAACTAATGATCACAAAATATGCTACGATACTTTTTCCATAATTTTTATACAGCAACACCTCAGTAAACAAATACGTTCCGGTTAATATAATAGTTGGCCATTTAAAGAACGATGCAAGGATACCAAACATTCTCATACGGTTTTCTTTCGTTAGCGATTCACTTTTCTCCCTCACGATCGTTGAAAACCCGTTAATTCCAAAAGATAAATACACTTTTTCCAAAGCCTTGTCAAAATCCAAATCACCATTCAATTGCATTTCCACCTCCACTGAGCTGGCAAGATGGTCGACCAACTCTGTCTGAACATCGTAATAAGAAACATAATGCTTACTGCAAAACTTATACAATTCTTGAATTTGTTTATCACTCAACATATCAGGCAGGTTTTGGATTAATAATCAGGTTTAATGTTTGCAAAAACGTCTTTACTTCATCCAGGTTGTGCTGTACCTGTTTCTTACCGGCTTTTGTTAATGAATAATATTTCCTTATACGGTTACCAATATTTTCCATTTCTGATTCCAATATTCCACCGGCTTCCAGACGGTGCAATAAAGGATATAATGCCCCTTCCGTTATCTGTAATTCCCCCTTTGTTAGCTCTTTTACCTTTTGCGTTATTTCATACCCATACATGCGGTTATTCTCTCTTAGTAACTGCATTACGATAGGCTCAAGGCATCCTTTATAAAGATTTGTTTTATTCATTCACAATAAAGATACATAAGTTATATATACATAAGAAATTTATGTATATAATTTTTCTCTGGCATATTTTGCTAAATTTGTTAGGATGAATACAATGCCATTAGCTGAACGAATCAGGCCTTCGGTGTTAAACGACCTTGTTGGACAAGATCATTTGACAGGAAAAGGAAGTATTTTACGAAAGGCCATCGAGCATGGCAAAATACCTTCCATGATTTTATGGGGGCCGCCGGGAACAGGTAAAACAACTATTGCAAACATTATTGCAAATACGTTAAGTGCTCCTTTCTTTACATTAAGCGCTATCAGTGCAGGAGTAAAAGATGTGCGGGAAGTGATTGAACAAGCAAAGGAAAAGCCCGGCTCTGTCTTATTTATTGATGAAATTCACCGGTTCAACAAAGGGCAGCAGGATGCATTATTAGGTGCAGTAGAGAAAGGAATTATTACATTAATTGGTGCCACAACAGAAAACCCTTCTTTCGAAGTGAATAGTGCCTTGCTTAGCCGTTGCCAGGTTTATGTTTTGAAATCACTGAATGATAAAGAACTGGTTGAATTACTCCATCATGCGATAAAAAAAGACAAAGCATTATCAAAGAAAAAAATTGAACTAAGAGAAACAGAAGCATTGATTAATATTTCCGGGGGTGATGCACGAAAATTATTAAACCTGCTGGAAATAGTTTGTGATGCTTTGGGAGACGATATTGTCATATCAGATGAAGCAGTAATGGATATTGCCCAGAAAAGAATTGCACTCTATGATAAAAGCGGTGAGCAGCATTATGATATTATTTCTGCATTTATAAAATCAATCCGTGGCAGCGACCCGAATGCAGCTGTTTACTGGCTCGCCAGGATGATAGAAGGTGGTGAAGATGTAAAGTTTATTGCGAGAAGACTGGTTATACTCGCCAGCGAAGATATTGGCAATGCTAATCCTACAGCATTGATAATGGCCAATGCGACATTTGATGCTGTAAATAAAATCGGCTATCCTGAATCCAGTTTGATTTTGTCGCAATGCGCTATCTATCTTGCCTCAAGTGCAAAAAGTAATTCAGCAACTGTTGCTATCGGTAGCGCTATGGAAGCCGTTAAGCGACATGGAGATTTATCAGTGCCTTTGCATATCCGTAATGCACCCACAAGGTTGATGAAGAATATGGGATATGGAAAGGATTATAAATACTCCCATAGTTTCGAAGGTAATTTTTCTGAACAGGAATATTTGCCCAAAGAGTTATCAGGTAAAAAATTTTATGAGCCCGGTAAAAACGCGAGAGAAGAAGAGTTGAGAAAGTTTTTAAAAAGCCTCTGGAAGGATAAGTATACTTATTAAGTACAATCACAAACCTATTTCCCACAAAAGCACAAAGTTTACCAAGTAAAAAACTGATTACAGGGCATTTTGTGTACCTGGTACTGTTATGAGATACTTCTTACTTTTATTGAGGGTTATATATTAACGGGAAAAACTGTCCTTCCATTTTTGTTCCCTTAGCAACCGGCGGCACCCCACTTAATAACTCATCATCAGAATCTGAGTTTACGCCATCTGCAAAAACATTAATAACAAACGCACGCCTGGGGCGATTACTTTTGTTTTCACCTGACCCATGTAACGTAAGCGGGTGATGAAAGATGGCTTCACCTGCTTTTACTTCTGCATATTTTGGACTGGCAAATTGCTCTCTTTGTTCTTCATTCAAAAACTCATTAATGCCGTTAAGATCGCCAGCTAAAGCAGGCTTAGGTAATAAACCCCACTTATGGCTGCCCGGAATATATTGCACACAACCATTTTCCTTGTTCGAATCATCCAAACCACACCAACAGGTAAGATGGGCGATTGGCTTAGTCCTTGTCCAGTAAGAATAATCCTGGTGCCAGGCCACTACACCACCTGTTTTGGCAGGTTTATAAAACAACTGGTCATGCCAGAAACGAACAGCCCGGTTACCCAATAACTGGCTTGCGGCTACCAGGAATCTCGGGTTCCATAACACATCGTGAAAGCCCGGAGTAATACGCCATGCGCCTAAGGCGTGAAAAAGGATTTTTGATGGATCTTCGGATTCATTGGAGTGAAACTCATAAAATAAATCATGTCCGGGATGATCTGCCTGTGTAAGTCCGGATAGTTCATTTCTTAATCGTTCTATTTGCTGCTCATCCAGCATTTTTATACCAGCCAGGTACCCTTCTTCGTTAAAAAAATCAACCTGCTCTTTGGTCAGCTTGTATTGATTCCATTCCTTTTGGCTGGCAGGTTTCTTAAAAATATCACTAACTAATTCGTGAACTTTACTCAGATCATTGGCAGGCATAAAAAAAGATTTATTTAAAAATACGGAGAACTAAGGTTTTTTGGAGTAAAATGATTTTGAAAGAAATTTGAAAAATTTTGCAGACGAAAAGCCCTTCTAAAATTAGTTGCTATGGATATTAAATGGATTTTAAAAAGATTTGATGAATTAACAGTTGATGAACTCTATGCCATTCTGCGGCTGAGAAGTGAGGTATTTGTTGTAGAACAGAATTGTGCTTTTCAGGATATAGACAATAAAGACCAGTCTTCACACCATTTTATGGGATGGAATAATAATCTGCTTTGCGCTTATACACGGATCGTTCCGCCAGGTATTGCTTTTAAAATTCCTTCCATTGGCAGGGTAGTAACTTCCCCCAAAACACGAGGCGGAGGTTTGGGCCGCGAATTGATGGAAAAATCCATCGAAGAAACAATAAAGATTTATGGTAACGGTGATATTAAAGTCGGGGCCCAATATCATTTAAAAAAATTTTATTCCTCATTGGGTTTCAATCAAAGTAGTGATATCTACCTAGAAGACGGAATCGAACATATAGAAATGCTTAGGAAAGGAGCATTTTCGTAAAAGTCCCACGTAAAAAAACACTATTTCTATAAATAGTGATAAAAATAATCATAGTAAGACTTGCGTTCTTATATGCATTAGTATATGTTTACGCTCCAAATCCAATAGAAAACCGAAAATCTGATACTATGAGAGTATTTGTCACCATTGTGCGAACTTTTGTATTTGTTTGCATTTTTCTCACCACCGCTTCCAAGTCTTTCTCACAGTCATTGGTATTCGGAAGAAATTCTCAATACGAAGCCGGACTGGCTTTAGGACCTTCTTTTTTCCTTGGAGATCTTGGGGGTAACCGGGGTATAGGAACCCATTTTCTGAAAGACCTGAACTTTAAGTATACAAAGTTTATGGGAGGTGTGTATGCAAATTATTTTCCTGCCGAATGGATTGGTGTTCGTGCCGCCTTTCATCTAGGGCAAATTGAAGCAAATGATAGTGTAATCAACGATCATGGTGGTAAAGAGCATGACCGCAAACAAAGAAACCTGAGCTTTAAATCAAACATCTACGAAGCCTACCTTGCACTGGAAATATATCCAACTGTATTCTTTGAACAATATGATGAGTTAAAAGGAAAACTTCGCCCCTATGGCGTTATAGGAATTGGCGCCTTTCATTTTAATCCCAAAGCTCCATATTACGGACCAAATGGTACTCAATGGGTAGAATTAAGACCTCTTCGCCTGGAAGGACAGGGAATGGCTGAATACCCGGACAGAAAGCAATACTCGCTTACACAGCTTGAAATACCAATGGGCTTTGGCGTAAAATACTATGTAAAAGAAAACCTGTATGTTGGCATTGAAGTTTTACACAGGCAAACATTCACTGATTACCTGGACAATACCAGCAAAACTTATATAGACCCGGCTCTTTTCGACAAATATCTTTCTCCAACGCAAGCTACTATGGCTAAACAGCTGATGTACCGTGAGCGTTTTTATAACCCCACAATCAACAGGCCGATCATTAATCAACAGCGCGGAGACCAGAAAGATAAAGATGCCTACTTTTCAACCTTTATTAAATTGGGCTGGAGATTAGGCCAGTGGAACCCGGCACTTCGCCAGTTGCGATGCCCGGTTTATTACTAAGATTTTTTTACAACCCATATTATAATCGTCTCAAATCCGAACCCTTTATGAAGAAAAAACGATTATTTAAAAACTCCCGGCAAAACTATCTTTTTACCGGAATAGCAGGCCTGGTCCTGACATCTTCCCATTCCACCTTTGATAATGCTGACGTTTTCAAAAATCAACGAACCGTTGAGAGGAAAAACATTTCAGATGGAAATGGTTTTAAAAAAGACAGAAAAAACCTTATCAAAATCGTTCACAATCCGGAAAAGAATTCAATCCGTGTGGTGGTTAAAGACATCGCCGGAGAAACAATTGATTTCTATGTATTCGACCTGGAAGGTACCATGGTGGTAAATTATAAGCTGAAATCAAAAGAAAAAAAGATCATTACCAATCTCGAAAAAGGGGCTTATACATACAATGCCTTTTCTGGTGACGAAGAAACTGATTTTGGGAAAATAGTAATTGAGTAATAAGTTCTTTGTTTAAAATATTAAAATGCCGTTCCGGTAAACGCCAAAAAGCTTAATAAAATCTGATACCTGGTTGATAAAACCTGATCCGTTCTCTATTGGTACTCTCATTAGTATAAAATTTTATTAAACACTTTTTGGGCAGGTTTACCGGAACAGTATAAATGCAGTTCTTTTCATAGCCATAACTAAGATCCCCGCAGCGCAGGGAACGCATAAAATCTGATATCCGCATGAAATAAACCAGGCCGGTTTCTGGTTATGATTCGAAAAAAGATTTTTCAGCATCCCTGTCGCTTCACGGGGCTATTCTGGCCCCCTTTTTACAAGCTCCTTTCCACCTTTTGAACTGTTCGTACCCTTTTCCCTTTTATAAGCGACTATTATTTTGGTATATTTAAATATCGTTTACACCAAAATAATTTCTATGAGTTTAATTGACCGTGCAAAAAACATGATCATTTCTCCTGCAAAAGAGTTTGATGTCATTAATGGAGAACAACCTGATACCGGTAAAATAATAACCGGGTATGTATTACCATTGGCCGGAGCAGCAGCTGTTGCTGCATTCATCGGCTACGGATTGATCGGAGTTGATTTTGGCGTACTTAAAATCTCTGGTACAAACTGGGGGTTATATTATGCACTGAACATTCTTATCAATGCGGTTATCAGTGTATTCATTTGCGCATTTATTATAGATGGCCTGGCTCCGAGCTTTGGTTCAGAAAAAAATATGGGAAGGTCTGTGCAATTGGTTGCCTATTCCTATACACCTGCATGGATTGGTGGCCTTCTTTCTATTCTTCCCTCTATTGCTTTTGTTGGTTCTTTGTTTGCATTATATGGCCTATATCTTTTATACCTTGGCATGCCAAAATTGAAAAAGACGCCGGAGGACAAGCATATTGGCTATTTTGTTGTAGCACTGATAATAACTATCGCTGTTTATTTAGTAATTGGGGCCATTATGAGCCGGGCAATAATGCCGGCGATGGGGCTATCTTTTCCGTCAATTAAGATTGGATAAAAGGCCCGGATACATTTTATTTACCGGGAAGAAATAAGAAAATTTCCTGCAGTAGCTTAGCGTCTTATTTCTTTCCGGTTATTCGAAAATCATAAGAATATCTTTGCTGCATCTTCCCAGCTATTCAACCGGTCATAGCCGGTTATCTCACTGTTATGATAACCGCTGAATAAATATTTTTTCCCTTCAAAACCATTGAAGTTCCTCACGAGGTCATCAATCATATAATCGCCATGAACAATACTTTTGCTGCCGCAAAAAACCAATTGCTGCCATTTTAAAAAAGGGAAATGCTCATTCAGCCAGTCTAATTTATCCTTTAATGAGTTAGGGAACTCCATCGCTGCAGAAACAATAAACACGTTGTATTTTTTATTCAGTTGCTCCATTACTTCAACACAATCCTTCATCACCGGTAAATCGCGGAAAAAACCCGGGTCGAATAAGTGAGCTCTTACCATCGCCTGGTGCTCTTCTGGAAAACCTTTACCCCATGAACCGCCAGGCATTTTGCTATAATCAATTTCTCCCTTGTAGCCTTGTGCCCTATACCATTTGATCATTCCCCCCATTGTATCCGCCATCACTTCATCCATGTCGATAATCATTCTTTCCATATCAGTTTAATTCTTCTTTTAAAAATCGTGCGGTGTGACTTTCCTTATTTTTAATTAACTCTTCCGGCGTTCCTTCAAATAATATTCTTCCGCCTCCATCGCCGCCTTCCGGACCAATGTCAATAATATGATCAGCGACTTTTATTACATCCATATTGTGTTCTATTACCAATACCGTATTGCCGCGGTCAACCAATTTATTCAAAACATCGAGCAGATGCCTGATATCCTCAAAATGCAGACCGGTTGTGGGTTCATCGAGAATATAAAACGTCTTGCCCGTGTCTCTTTTTGCTAATTCAGTAGAAAGCTTCACCCTTTGTGCTTCGCCCCCACTGAGCGTAACAGCCGATTGTCCTAATGTGATGTAGCCCAGGCC
>JAFDYH010000150.1:0-13630 GCA_018267535.1 Bacteroidota bacterium | reverse complement strand
CCTTTATATCGTATTTCCAATGTTTCGCGGTTGTATCGTTTACCATTGCATTTTTCACAGTGCACATATACATCCGGCAAAAAATTCATTTCTATCACCCGCATACCCCCCCCTTCACACACATCGCATCTGCCACTTTTTACATTAAATGAAAAACGACCCGCATTATACCCCCGGATCTTTGCCTCTGGCACGGAAGCAAATAAAGTTCTTATCTCTGTAAAGAACCCGCAATAAGTTGCCGGGTTACTTCTTGGGGTACGACCAATGGGTGACTGATCTATTTCTATTACTTTATCAATATTCTCAAGCCCTTTGATAGACTTATATTCCAGGGGCATTCCCTTCGAGCCATATGCATGTTTTGCCAGTATGGGATAAAGAGTGTCGTTTATCAATGTCGATTTGCCACTACCACTTACGCCGCTTATTACTATAAATTTCCCCAACGGAAATTTAGCATCAACATTATCAAGGTTATTTCCTTTAGCACCTTTTAGTTCCAGAAATTTTCCATTTCCCTTTCTTCTTTCTATGGGTACATCAATTTTTAAATGACCATTGAGGTAATTGGAAGTAAGTGTATTTAATTTTAATAGTTCTGAAGGTATTCCTTCTGCTACTATTTCACCGCCATGATAGCCAGCTTTGGGACCAATATCAATTAAATAGTCGGCCGCCAGCATAATATCTTTATCATGCTCTACAACCAATACACTATTACCAATATTGCGGAGATTTTTTAACGCTTCTATCAGGCGATGGTTATCCCGCTGATGTAAACCAATAGAAGGTTCATCGAGAATATAAGTGATGCCCTGCAATTGTGAACCAATCTGTGTAGCCAACCGTATCCGTTGCGATTCACCCCCACTTAGTGTTTTAGATGGCCGCCCTAATGTCAGGTATGTTAAACCGACATCCAGTAAAAATTGTAACCGCTCCCTGATTTCCTTCAAAACATCTTTTGCAATTGTTGCCTGTTTGGCGCTGATGCGCAATTCAATTCCGTCCATCCATGCAGCAAGGTTATCCAGGTTCATCTCGCTTAGTTCAGCAATATTGCGGTTCACTATTTTAAACCATAAACTTTCTTTCTTCAATCTTGCCCCGCCGCAGGATTCACAGGGCTTTAATTGCATATATCCTTCGGCCCATTCCCGCAAGCCTTCGCTGTACCCATTATTAAACCAACGGCGCAGCATATTCACGATCCCTTCATAAGGTGCCGACGGATCAAACTTCACATTCTCAAAATCTATTTCTGTTTCCTGGCCTTCTTCATTACCATATAATAATATGTTCAGCGATTTCTTTGGTAAATCTTTTACCGCCGTATTTAATGAGATTTTATTTTTCTTCGCTACTTCAGTCATCTGCCTGTACACATAGGCATCCCTCTCCTCACCCAATGGTGCTATCCCCCCTTCGCTTATACTTACAGAGTTATCGGGTATTACCGCTTCCATATTAATATGGAAGGTTGTGCCTAACCCTTTACATACCGGGCAGGCACCATAAGGCGAGTTGAACGAAAAAGAATTCGGTGAAGGTTCTTCATAACTGATACCGGTATCCTCGCACATCAGCAATTTACTATATTGTACAAGGGTACCCTCATTATCCTTGCTTTTAGAAGATGTTTTATTCTTATTATCAGGTTCAATCAATACAAAAATTAAATCCTTTCCAAGTTTCAGTGATGTCTGAACGCTTTGACTTAACCTGGCTTTTAAATCATCTGTTGCCTGTATACGATCTACCACCAGTTCTATATCATGAATCTTGTAGCGGTCAACCTGCATTTTCGGAACAATATCTTTCACTTCCCCATCAACCCTTACTTTCAAAAACCCCTTTTTACGTACATCCTCAAATAATTCCCGATAATGCCCTTTCCTTCCGCGGACTAACGGCGCCAGCAGAGTGATTTTTTTATTTTTATACTTTTTAAAAATATTGTCCACTATTTCTTCCTCACTCCATTTCACCATTTTCTTCCCCGTATTGTAGGAATAGGCTTCTCCGATTCGTGCATATAACAAGCGGAGAAAATCGTAAACTTCGGTAATAGTACCCACGGTAGAGCGTGGGTTCTTATTGGTTGTTTTTTGTTCTATTGATATAACCGGCGAAAGCCCGGTAATCTTATCCACATCAGGTCTTTCCATATCACCAATAAACTGGCGGGCATAGGCGCCGAAAGTTTCCATATACCGGCGCTGACCTTCCGCATATATTGTATCAAAAGCCAGAGATGACTTTCCACTGCCACTGATACCCGTGATAACGACCAACTGATTTTTAGGAATTGATATATCAATATTGCGGAGATTATGCACCCTGGCTCCGAATACCTCTATCGCCCCTGAATCCTGAACTGCGGTTGCAGTTCCATTTTGTTTGCTCTTTGACATATAAAATCCGGAAGAACGGCGAAGATAAGAACAACAGCAGCAAGAAAATGTTGAACAAAATTTATTGTGTTTCAGCGACTTTTTTCAGGAAAATTTCAGTTTTTTCCACAAAGTCAATTTTTGGCACAATTATTTGATAAGGGATGACCAGATACCAATTCAAAACCTAAAAATCACATTTATGAAAAAAACCGCATTTTTTGCTGGTATATTTCTTACAATTCTTTCAGTTGCTAACGCTCAGAATGCAACAACAAAACCCGCTGTAAGTAACCCTACTGTAGACTCTATCGCTGCTAAATATAAATTGCAGCCAATGCCGGAAGCCATGACTCCAGAACAGGTTTTCCCTGTATTGGGAGAGTATCAGCCTTCTGCAGCTCCTGCAATAGAAGCAACTACAGCTACAACAACTACCACTGAAGCTGCCCCGGCTGTAAGCAATGTAAAAATCATGCTTGATGAGCAAAATAAAGGTATTGTATGGATCGAAGGATTACCCCAGGGTAAAATCAAAGCTTTCCTTAGAAAGTCTCCTTCAACTTACAAAATTCCCGCTCAGAAAACCGAAGACGGAAAAGATGTAAAAGAAGGCACAATGATCTTCGATAAAGACACAAAAACATTAAGCGTTATCATCGGTAAAGCTTATAATGATCAGGATCCAGCAGCTTCTTTCATTCCTGCTGTTGAAGAGCCGGTAGCAGCTGTTCCTGTTAAGAAAGGAAAGAAAGCTAAAACAGTAAAGAAAGTAGTTGTTGAAAAACCATGGGTTCTCACAGCAACAAAGATTGAGCACACAACTGCATCAACTAATTAATATTTCATAATAGAAGTTTCCTTTACAGGGTTTAGGACAAAGAGGTTGCGCTGATAGTGCAGCCTCTTTTATTTTTATAGGAATTTGCTATAAGCTTTAGGCTGCAAACTAACCCTATGTAAAATATTTAACCTATTAAAATGCTTCTATTGCTGATAGCATAAAGCCTACAACCAATACTTTTCTAAATTATTTTTTGGCTTTCTGCTATTTGCGATTATCTTCGCATCAGTTCTTTAGAATAATCACTTATCAAGAAAGGCTGAGGGATATGGCCCGATGAAGCCTTGACAACCTGTTTCACCCAAATGAAACAAGGTGCCAACTCCATTCCTGCTTAACTGCAGGAACAGATAAGTCAGATTTAAAGCTTCAAATATCTTCTAAAAATATTCAAAGCTCATCTGATTTATCGGATGAGCTTTTTTATTTCCCATTCACCAACAGGGAAAAGAAAACTGTCCGATAAAAAATTCTCTTCGATAAGTGTTGTTTTCTGTTTAAAAAATTTCTTAACCGCTTTTACAAAAGCAAAAACTTTTTAAAACAATGAGCAACGCAACACAACTCATTCACAGCATTCCGGTAGATCCATTAACAGGCGCTATATCGGTGCCTATTTATCAAACATCCACCTTTGTGCAGCAGGCGCCGGGAATAAACCAGGGTTATGATTATGCCAGAACCGGTAACCCAACAAGGGCGGTACTTGAAGATTTAATTGCCAAACTTGAAAATGGTGCAGTAGGCGCCGCATTCGGAAGCGGCCTCGCTGCTATTGACGCTGTGGTAAAATTATTAAGTGCAGGCGATGAAATTCTTGCCGTTGATGATATATATGGAGGGGCTTTCCGTTTATTCACACAAGTGTATCAGAAATTCGGTATCACCGTAAACTTTGTTGATACAACTAATGCAGAAAATGTTTTTGAAGCCATCACCGCAAAGACTAAGCTGATATGGATTGAAACACCGACAAACCCTACTTTGAAAATATCCGATATTGAAGCCATTGCAAAAATCGCAAAAGCCAACAAATGCTTACTTTGCGTGGATAATACTTTTGCTTCACCCGCCTTACAACAACCTCTTTCGCTGGGAGCTGATATTGTAGTACACTCCGCGACTAAATACCTCGGTGGCCACAGCGATCTTATTGCCGGATTGGTGGTAACGAAAGAAAAAGAATTAGGAGATAAAATAAAATTCTTACAAAACGCCTGTGGCGCTATCCTATCCCCTTTCGATAGCTGGTTAGTCATCCGGGGTATTGAAACATTGCACCTGCGCATAAAACAACATTGCGATAGCGCTCTGATCATTTCAAGATTTTTAGAAAAACATCCGGCTGTAGATAAAGTATATTATCCCGGCTTAAAGTCACACCCTAATCATGCAATTGCTGCTAAGCAGGCAAAAGCATTCGGAGGTATTGTTTCTTTCTCTTTGAAACAAGATACAGAAGAAGCCGCGACTGCATTTGTAACCTCCACCAAGCTTTTCAAATTGGCCGAAAGCCTCGGCGGTATTAAAAGTTTATTATCGCATCCGGCACAAATGACACATAAAACAATTCCTGCTGAAAAACGTCGTTCTGCCGGTGTTGCAGACAGCTTGATACGATTGAGCATTGGCCTCGAAGAAACTAATGATCTTGTAAATGATTTGAAAGATGCATTTACAGCCTGCAAGAAAATATTACAGCCAACCAAAAACAAACACAAAATTGAAGAGTATGGAACAGCCTGTTAAAACATATACGCATATCGATAGAAATATCCTGAAGGCAATACCTAATCCTTCTTCTGGAGCTTATGAAATAAAAACAAAAATTCCTGAGTTCACCTTCCTGGGCGTACAGGAACAACCAGATTTTGCTACTATTTAC
Organism: Bacteroidota bacterium; assembly: GCA_018267535.1. Taxonomy (GTDB): domain Bacteria; phylum Bacteroidota; class Bacteroidia; order Chitinophagales; family Chitinophagaceae; genus JAFDYH01. Next base: position 8,505 of record JAFDYH010000150.1, on the reverse strand, counting down.
CTGACTTTTTACCCCGGGAAAAAAATCATCGAATTAAAGTCATTGAAACATTATGTTTACCAATTGAGAAATATAGTTGTGTCGTACGAACGATTGATCAACATTATATATAATGATTTAATTGCAGTATACGAACCAGAACGTTTGCGGCTGGTTATGATCTGCAACCCGCGGGGAGGCATAATCTCAAGGCTGACGATCGACTCAGACTGGAAAGCAAGAGGCGGAAAAGAATCTTTTAATGACTGGAAATTAATCGAGGATGAATGGGAAACTAAACTATAGCTATGAACTTATTTCAAAAAGAGTACTATTCAATTCAACAAAACCCAAAATTTCTGGTCATTGTCCAGGTTGTAGCCATGATGATCTATTAATATAACGGCTTGCCTGCTTTTTTCAGGGAATTTGGTCAAATTGAAACTTAAATACGGACATTTGCAGCCGTTTGGAAAGAAAAACTTATCATTATTTGAAACTATATACTATATGGATGCGCACAAGCAGTTAACAATCGGTTTATTCGGGTTCGGGGTAGTAGGTGAAGGCCTTTATAAGGTATTACAGCAAACACCTTCATTAAAAGCAACGATTAAAAAAGTTTGTATAAAAGATGCCGCTAAAAAGAGAAATGCCCCTGCCGATCTTTTTACAACGGATAAAAATGTTTTACTAAACGATGAAGAAATTAATGTTATTGTAGAAGTAATTGACGACGCAAACGCCGCTTTTAAAATTGTTTCTACTGCATTAAAAAATAAAAAAGACGTTGTAAGTGCCAGCAAAAAAATGATTGCCGAACATTTAACAGAATTATTGAAACTTCAAAAAGAAACAGGGCAATCTTTCTTATGCGAGGCCGCTGCCTGTGCTTCTATCCCCGTTATCCGTAACCTGGAAGAGTATTATGATAATGATTTGTTGCACTCCATTAAAGCAATCGTTAATGGATCAACGAATTTCATTCTCACAAAAATGTTTGAAGAGAAGCTTGGCTTTAAAGAAGCCCTATTGCTTGCCCAGCAATTAGGTTTCGCAGAAAGCAACCCCAAGCTGGATGTAGAAGGATATGATGCGGTTAACAAATGGACATTCCTGCTTACCCATGCCTATGGCATTATTGAATCGCCGGAAAATATTTTATTTACAGGTATCCAGAACATTAATGCAGGTGATGCCAATGTTGCAAGAGAGAAAAACTACGAGATAAAACTGGTAGCCCAGGCAAAAAAACTGAACAATGGTAAAGTAGCAGCCTTTGTATTGCCGCAGTTTATAAAGCAAGATGACCATCTTGCTTTCGTAAAAAATGAATATAACGGTGTCGTAATCGAAAGTGGCTTTGCGGATAAACAATTTTTCTATGGCAAAGGCGCCGGAAGTTTTCCTACTGCCTCCGCCGTGCTAAGTGATATTGCAGCGCTTCGTTATCAATACCACTATGAGTATAAAAAATTGTATCATCATAAGCCTCATCAGTTAGATAATGATTTTTACCTGCGTGTTTATGTAAGCTTTGATGACCTCCGTCATATCCCCCGTGAAAATTTTGAATGGATTGAGGAGTGGCATGCGGGTGAGCAAAGAAAATACCTGGTAGGCGTTCTGTCGTTTAACCAGCTAAAGAATAATGATTGGTGGAGAAAACACAATAACTCACTGATCCTTCTGCCCGACCCGGTTATTGAAAATATCGAGATCAAAAAACTGAAGAAAAAAAGTCTTGAGCTGGCCGGATTGATTTAGTTCCGGTATATTTTTAGTTCCATCTGAAATATTCATCGCCTGTTAATCATAACGATTAACGGGCGTTTTTATTTACCGTCAACTGGTTCCTGATTAGCCGGTTATTGTATTGCTGAATAAATGCTTTTAGGTTTCGCTCCATTCTTACAACTATTTCAGGTTTTTTATCAAGGAGATTATCTTTAAAAAGACGGTCTGTTTTATAATTATACAAGCTCTTTGTTTTTTCACCATCGAAGAATAATAAATAATCTCCTTCTATCCAGCGATAACCCCCACCGTAACATACGGAAAAATTAAGCCTGTTCTTATCAAAAACATTTTCACCAAAGGCCACATAGGGTTTATCATAATTGAGGTAGGAAAGTAAAGAAGGCATAATATCAGTTTGCTGAATAACTCCCTGGTCAAGTCCATGAAAAGAACTATCCCCCGGACTATATAATAAAATAGGTATTGCCACATCGCCCCATAAAGTGCCGTACTCAGGATGATAGTTGATCATTGAATGATCCGCTGATATAACAAACACCGTGTTTTTAAACCATTCGGAATGAGAAGCCTTTTCAAAAAATTTCCTCAGCGACATATCTGTGTAATTAATACATTCCAATACCGGCAATGGTCCTTTTTTGAATTTTCCTTTATACTGTGCAGGTACTTTAAAAGGATGGTGAGAAGAGACTGAGAATAATGTTCCCATGAAAGGTTGCTGCATTGTATCTAAAACAGAAGCGAAATATTGGAAGAAAGGCTCATCCCATATACCCCAGATGCCATCGAAATCATTATCATTGTTGTATTCATTCTTTCCATAATAATGTTCTACACCTAATAAGTTCACCAATGCCTGGAAGCCCATCGATCCATTGGGCGCCCCATGAAAAAAAGAAGTAGTATACCCCTTTTCCCGCAGGATTTTAGGTAAAGTGAAAGTACTATCCGATGCATAAGGAGTTAAAACAAATGGGTCCTGCCCGTTCGGAATTGATGCCAATATAGAGGGAATCGCATCAATAGATTTTCTGCCAGTGGCAAAAGAGTTCCAGTAAATTTTACTGACGCCCATTAATGAATCTAAAAAAGGGGTATAGCCGGTATATGTACCATTGTCTAAATCCTTATTATACCCACCTACGGCTTCTTTACCAAAACTTTCCAGTATAAATATTACCACATTTTTTTTCTGAAAACTTTTTGTACTATCAGTTTTCGGATGGTGTACAGGTGAAAATATTTTCTCCACTTCTTCATCGGAATAATAATGCATTTCTGATAACCTCTTTACATTCCATGTACGCACCATGCAGAAAGGCGTATTCAGAACAAGGTACATTTCATTCGGGCTCTTTACATATTCTCCTGCATTACTGATGGTAATTGGCCTTGTGCTATACTTAAAATCGCCCCTGATACCGCCAACTGCTAATACAATTGCCAGCGGCAAGGCAATAATTGAATGTGCATAAAAAATCATTCTCCTTTCGGGTGGATTGGCCTTTTGAATTTTTACCCGGTTATACAACCAAATCATCAATGCTACAAGGGCAATGAAAATTATAACTACATACCAGTAATCGATAAGGAAGCGGCCGGCCAGCTTGCTTTTATTTGTTTCATGCGAAAATTCGCCAAATATGGAACGGGTTGTTCTGCGGAGTGTAAAGCGATAGTAAATGAAATCGATACAGTTCAGCATAACAGCAAGCCCGTTCATAAAATAAAAAATATATTTAATTGCCTGCTGGTAGCGATCAGAAGTACGTATAGCTAAAGGAAGAAGCGATAAAACAATAAATAAGGCATTAAAATAAAAAAGAGCTGCAATATCAAACACAAAACCGCCCTTAAAAATCCGCACCCACCCCGAAAAAGTTATACCGGGAAAAAGGCCGGGATTCAAAAGAAAAAACAAAATCCTGCACAGGAAAAAGAGAATTAGTACAATAACCAACCTATACAGTAATACTAAATAATAATTACTTCTTTTCAATGAAAGGAAAGACATCAGTTCTTCTGTATTTAAATCCTAAAGATAATTAAACCTACCAGAGCGCTATTTAATAAGCTACAAGAAAATATTATTTAAGAAATTTTTTGCGTAGTAAGGCTACTTCAGGCGGTTTTTCACCGATATAAAGTAGTAAAGGAAAAGCTTCTCCTTTTGTCCATGAATGAAAATTGCGTTTATTACAAGATCTACATTGTATAAAGTACCGGGAGGCGATACTATCCAGGTAACAGAGTTGGCTAAACATCTAAGGAATAATGGAACTGCAGCGGATATACTTTTAACCGATCAAAAAATTGATTATCCGCATTACGACCTCTTTTATTTCACCAATATAATAAGGCCCTCAGATATTCTTTACCACATCCCTAAAATCAAAAAACCGTTTATTGTTTCCCCTATACTTATAGACTATAATGAATTCGACTGCCAGCACCGGGAGGGAATAAGTGGCCTGATCTTTCGCCGGCTCCGGAGAAGTAGCATTGAATACATCAAAACTATTTCAAGATGGCTAAAAGGAAATGACCGTATTCAAAGTAAAAAATATATCTGGCGCGGGCAAAACAAAAGTATCCGTGAGATACTTAGCAAAGCTACAGCTGTACTACCCGGCACTGAATCCGAGTATAAAAAATTACTGCATTTATTCGGAATTGAAAAAAATTACACAGTGGTTCCTAATGGAGTTGATACTACTATATTTCGCACTGAAGAAAACACTATTAAAAATAACAGGTTGGTAGTATGCGCTGCAAGAATAGAAGGTTTAAAAAACCAGTTAAACCTGATAAAAGCGTTAAACAACACTCCATATACTTTATTGATTATAGGCTCGCCTGCGCCAAATCAGGGGCAATACTATGCAAAATGCAGGAAGATAGCGGCAAAGAATATTGTATTCCATAATCGCCTGCCACAGGAAATATTAAAAGGCTATTATAAGGAAGCAAAAGTGCATGCTTTACCCAGTTGGTTTGAAACATGCGGCCTTTCCTCTCTTGAAGCGGCGGCAATGGGTTGCAATATTGTAATTACAGATAAAGGATACACAAGCGATTATTTTGGTAATGATGCTTTCTATTGTAACCCGGCCAGTCCCGAATCGATTTTTAAAGCTATCGATATAGCAGCAAAAAGCAATTCATCCAAACAACTACAGGAAAAAATAAATGCTAACTATACGTGGCAAAAAGCAGCAAGTACAATACAAGAAATATGCAAAAACATTATATCCGAATGAGAAGACTCAGGATCGGCATTTTAGGAACAAGAGGTATTCCTAATCACTACGGCGGCTTTGAACAGTTTGCACAATATCTTTCGTTGGGGCTGGTACAAAGAGGGCATGATGTCTTTGTTTATAATTCCTATAACCATCCGTATAAAGATTCTGACTGGAATGATGTACAGATTATTCATTGCAAAGACCCCGAACCAAAGCTGGGAAGCTTTGGCCAGTTTTTTTACGACTTGAATTGTATAAATGATGCCAGGAAAAGGAAGTTTGATGTTTTATTACATCTTGGTTATACAAGCGATTCTTTATGGCACTGGCGATGGCCAGGAAATACAATCAATATTGTAAACATGGATGGGCTGGAATGGATGCGCAGCAAATACAACAAGCTCACCCGTAAATTTTTAAAATGGGCTGAATCACTGGCCGCAAAAAATGCACCGATACTGGTTGCAGATTCAAGATATATGCAGGAATACCTGAAGGAAACATACAGGAAAAATTCAATTTATATACCTTACGGTGCAGAACCTTTCACTGAAATTGATTTATCTGTTTTCAGGAAATATAAGTTGAACCCGGAAGAATATTATCTTCTGATTGCAAGAATAGAACCAGAAAATAATATAGAAATGGTAATCCGGGGGTTTCTTGCATCAGGCAGTCCGCACCCTTTAGTTATAATCGGCAATACTAATAACCGTTTTGGAAAAAAGTTAATTGCCAAATATAATAGCCTGTTGCTTTATTTTTATGGCCCGGTATATGATCAGCAGGAATTAAATAACCTTCGTTATCACTCCTTGAAATATTTTCACGGTCATTCTGTAGGAGGCACTAATCCTTCGTTGCTGGAAGCAATGGCATGCCAATGCAATATTGCGGCACATAGTAATATCTTTAATAAAGCTATCTTACAGGATGATGCGGATTATTTTTCTTCTGCAGAAAATGTAGCTTCTATTATTTCATTACCGGTTTGTGAAAAAATAAAGAACCAACGTCGGCAGTCTAATTTGTCAAAGATCAATTCTATTTACAGCCAGCAAAAAAATATTGACGATTATGAGCAATTGATGTTCCTGGCTGCTAACAAAAATTCAAACCGAAACAGCAGCAAGCTTATTCTTTCTCCTGCTTTATATCAAACTCATGAAAAGTATGGCTAAAGGCGAATATCCACACCAGGTATTCCGCTAAATTGGTAATGAAACTTCCTGTAAATTGATAGATAAATACGAATATAAAGAGCAGTAACCGGTAATAATTTGTCCAAACCCGGGTCAAAAAGAAGAAAAAAATCTCAATCCCTAATCGCAGGGAAACACCTACCCAACCGAATATCGTCAATGTTTCTGCAACTGCATTTGGTATAGCAACTACTTTATCTGTATAATACATGTAATAATTGCGGATGGTGGTTTCCCCCATTATTTTAATCTGGCCGATGCCTACCCCCCACCATTCGCTTTTCTGATGAATTAATTTATCCGCCAGAATGAAAGCATCTTTTATTCTTCCGTTACCCGATGAATCCTCCCCGGATAAGATATTTTTTATCCGCCTGAAAACAGGGTTCTGCCGAAAGTATAAAAGGCCGGTTACCATCATTAAAATAAATCCAGAACCTGTAAAGACCAGCGCATTTGCTATTCTTCTCTTTTGGGTAAGTATATTAAAATAACTTATCCATACAAGTATACCCGCAATAAGCATAGAGACTATAACGCCGATAGAAAAAGACAAAATATAAGGAACAAACAGCATTGGCAATAGCCATTTACCGGGAATCTTATTCAGTCGAAAACAATACTGAAGCAAAAAATAAAAGAAAAGTGGTGCAAATAGAAAAGCATAGTAAGAAGGCTCATAAGTCAGCAATTTTAACCTTCGAAAATGACCCACGTTGCCACCAATATCCTGGTCAACCCATAGAATATCATAATAGGAAGTAAAATAAAAAGGGATTGCTGCAAGGCAAAAAATAAAGTTCAGAACAAGGATTTGCCTGAAAATCTTCTCTGGGTTACTGCATTCAAGTAAAAAAGTATAAACAGCCTGGCAGGAAATATAAACCAGTAAAAAATTTACAAAAGAAATCGCATAACTTTTTATATCAACGCCTACGAAGTTGATATGAATAAATATAAACGGGAACAAGATCGCCAGGAAAGGAAGCACTACTTCTCTTTTTCTTTTTATCAGTATCCATACATAAAATAAAGGGGCCAGTACCGTAGTGTAGGTTAACCCAAACGGCAGCGCTACCGAATTGAGGAAAAAGTAGATAAATACAAAAGAAAAAAATTTATTAACCTTCATAAGTTCAACATACTTAATTTTCATAGCTGCCTGCACCAGGCAATGGTTGATCTCCAGTAAACAGGTTGAGTTTCTGCCATTCCCAGGTCAATCCGGTTGTTATAAACAATTCCGTTAGCAGTATGGCGACTGCCGTTCCCTGTGATTGAAAAAAACCAGCTAAACACAAATTCAAGAGTACATTTAGTACAGCTGCCAAGGCATATGTTTTAAAATATCTTTTACGCTCATCAGCTGCCAGTAATGTAAGCGTTGCGGGTATACCCAGGCAAACTATTAATAATACAATAGCAAACAGGCGAAGTAAGAAAGATGAATTCCTGTTTTCCTGATGGACAAAAAAGTAAATAATCCATGGTGCCAGGACAAATAACAGGAAGCAGCCAGCAGATAGTAAAGCCAGGAAAGGGAGATAGATTTTTTTAAAATAGGAAATCACGGCCTCTTTTCCATTAGCAACAATAAGACAAACCTGTGGGTATATAGTTTGTGAAAACACCCCCGGCAATTGCCGTAGTGTCAGAAATATCCGTTCAGCTACACTATAGTAGCCGGCGGTTAAATCATCAGTAAAAAGACGAAGAATAAAGACATTTGAATATTGGCAACTATTATTCAGGAAATTGGTAGCAGTAATTTGCCATCCTTTTTTTAAGTCATTTTTTATATCCTCAACCTCAGGTCGGATAAATTGAAGTCCATGCTGTTTTATCACCAGAAAAATACTAACCAAACCCATTACAAAATTTCCAAGCCCCAGGAAAAACAGGTAGAATATTCCATCTTCTTTCCCCCTGATGAAAAGAAAAACCAATACCACAAAAATGAGTCTCGCTATAAGAATTGTAATAGCCATCAATCGCATTCTTTCAAGACCGGCAAAAAACCAGTTAATTAAAACGGATTGACCAATTACAAAAACAAATCCGCTCAGGTATAAAAGCCGGTGATGCCGGAACAAAGGAACAACCAGGGTCAAAATCAGCAGCAACCCAAATGCAAAACCGCAAAGAAAAATTCTTGAAAAAACCACCCGGTAGAAAATTTTTGAAATCACTAAACGGTCATTCCTGTGAATTGAAATCTCCCTGGTGGCCGTTTGTGCAAAACCATATTCTGTGAGCGCTGATAAGCAAAGCATAACAACCTGCGCTACTGAAACGATACCGAATCCATCGATACCGAT
>JAFDYH010000014.1:8911-11093 GCA_018267535.1 Bacteroidota bacterium | reverse complement strand
GATTTTGAACTTAATCAGCAATGCCTTTTATGCGGTGAATGAAAAGAAGAAAACAGCTGACGGAAATTATCAGCCAACCGTTTCTGTTCAAACAAAAAAGGCAAACGACAAAGTTGAAATAACGGTAACCGATAACGGCAACGGCATCCCTCAAAACATCATTGACAAAATCTTTCAACCGTTTTTCACTACCAAGCCAACCGGGCAAGGAACAGGATTGGGATTATCGTTAGCCTATGATATTATCAAAGCACATGGTGGCGATACAAAAGTAGAGACGAAAGAAGGAGAAGGAACGGAGTTTACTATCATCTTTCCGCTGAAAGGATGAATTATTACGGCCCTGTTCTTAATTATCTTAAATTTATAAACCGTATTCTTTACTATCATAACTAAAAGCTCACGATATGAACACACTACACTTTACCGGCAAAGTCCTGTTAACGCTGGCTTCAGCAATGTATAGTATCGTTCCCCCGTTTGTAGACCTGAACCGCACCCATGCCACTAACCCCCTGTGGATTTCCCATGCCAGGTTCCATGTAGTATGGCAGGTTATGATTATGTTGGGTATTGGCCTCTTAAGTATTTATATGCTTTGGTTTTCAACAATGGATCAACGCTTCGCCATCAATCTTTCATTTATTCTTGGCTTAATTGTGCTGGGAAGTTTTTTAATCAACGTAGCTCTACGAAAATTATATGCAGGAACGTTGGCCGATCCTAATGGAGTTCCGCCTATATTTAAAAAGGTGGATACTAATTTGTTTTTCTTTACCCTGGCCCTTGTATTATTATTTACCGGATATTTTATAGTTTAAATACCTGCCGGATGCTGCAGTGGAAATGGCAGATAAAATTTTGTTTCTTGTAATTAAACCAGAAGGAGAATGCATTTTAAATGCGAGCTGATTATTTGCCGGTCAACCATATTGCTTATATTTCTGCTATTTTTTTCGCAATCGCATGCGCAACTGAGTACGGACAATTTTACACAGTTTACCGAAAAGGAAGGGTTTCCCGGGCCAGAATCGTATTCGGTATTGGAAGACAAACTTGGCTATATATGGGCGGGTACCGTTAATGGTCTTACCCGTTACGATGGCTATGAATTTAAACGTTTCTATTATGATCCCAATGACAGCGCCTCTGTTCATGGCCTTATTATATGGTCATTATTTGAAGACCGGAAAGGGTTTATCTGGGTGGGAAGCAGCCCGGGGTACCTGAATGCATTTAACCCTGCCACCAAAAAATTCCGGCAATATCGTTTTGGCCACCTTGTGGATCATCCGGCCAGTGTTGAATTGGTTATTCGCTGTATGAATGAGGACAACAACGGGCGGATGTATTTCGGTATTGATACTTACTACGGAGACCAGTTAGCTACTACCATTCTTTATAAAGATGAAAATGAAGATAGTTTAAAAAGGTTGCCTGTACCCGACAGCATGAAAATCCGGAATGTATACAGGATCAGAAAAGACAATGCAGGCAATATGTGGTTTTTGTCTTCAATGGGCTGCTTTACAATTGATACCAACCGAAAGATCTCAAAGTTCAGCTACCTCGATGACGAATTTATACGCAACAACGATTCTCCGGGCGATATGCTGTTTGACAAAAATGGCCATTTATGGATGGTCAGCCAGCAGTTAAGATTATATGATGTAGATACTAAATCCGGCATTTTTAATGTGTGGAAAGCCAATAGTCTTTCAGCTAAAAAAAATGCACTTAGCGATAATAATTTTCGCTTTATCCCCAGAACAATGACTTTAGATAAGGATGGAAATATCTGGATGGGAGCCGGCGACGGTATCCGTTTATTCAACACCACAACGAAGGAGTTTTCCCTGTTTAATACCGGAACTAAGAAAGAACTGGAGCATCTGACAATAGTAGATATGTGCTTTGACAATTTTGGCACGCTATGGCTCGCAACCTATAGAAACGGTTTAATAAAATACGAAAAGAGATCCCTGCTGAAATCATACGCCTATGACAAGGACAACAGGAATTCGCTTACCTCGGGTTGGGCAGATCATATTTACGAAGCAGGCGATGGCAGAATATGGATAACAACCAGTGGGTCCAGTGAGTATTCCGGGATAAATATACTGGACCCGCGTACCGGCACGCTTAAAACTATCCCTTTTGCCCGCATTCAAAAAAGGATCAA
>JAFDYH010000014.1:0-8754 GCA_018267535.1 Bacteroidota bacterium | reverse complement strand
TATACAGGAGAGACAAACCGGCTGACGCATTTAAAAAGATAGACCTGAGCCAGATAAAAGGAAGCGATGTAAGCAGCAACCAGGTAACAAGAGCGATCGAAGGCAAATATGGTCTTTGGTTACTAACCAACAATGGCCTGTTTTTATACAATTATACTTCAGATAAGATAGAAAGACATGGATTTGATAAAAGTGTAGGCGATATTTTCATATCACAGGACATCAACTCTTTGTACGAAGACCCGCAAGGTATTGTTTGGGTAGGTACCTGGGCCGGCGGCCTCAGTCGTTATAATGTTGAAGCGAAAAAAATAAAAACCTATACCCGCAATGATGGACTACCTTCTATGAGTATCCAGGGGATTGTACCCGATGAAAAAAATAATTCGCTATGGTTGAGCACATTTGAAGGCATAAGCCGGATGAATTTAAAAACCGGACAGTTCAATAACTTTTCAATTGCAGACGGTATCCAAAGCCAGTTATTTGCAGATGGCTCCAGCCTGAAAAGTTCTTCCGGCCTGATAGCTTTCGGAGGATCAAACGGCATTACAATTTTCAATCCTGATGATGTAACAAAAAGCTCAAAACCTCCAAGGGTTTTCTTAACTGAACTTAAAATTGGTGACAAGCCCGTCATTGCCGGGGAAAGCCCGGTTTTGAAGCGGCCAATCTATGAAACAAACGAAGTAACCTTAGCGCATAGCGATAATAATTTATCAATTGAATTTACCGCCCTTCATTATTCCAATCCATCCAAAAACAGGTATAGTTACAAGTTAGACAACTATGATAATGATTGGAGGAATGTAGGAAGCGAGCACGTTGCATTTTATCCCAACTTACCAGCCGGTGAATATATTTTTCATGTGAAAGCTGCGAATGATAAAGGCATATGGAACGAACAAGGTGCAACTTTAAAAATTATCATTACGCCTCCCTGGTGGCGAACGATAGGGGCCTATATTTTATATGGGCTTCTTCTGCTAGGTGCAGGTTTTGCAGTAGACCGCTACTTCCGCAGCCGGATAGTAAAAAAAGAAAGAGAAAAAACGCAGGCCAGGGAGTTGGCGCAGGCGAAAGAAATTGAAAAGGCTTATCATGAACTGAAAGCAACACAACAACAACTTGTGCAATCTGAAAAAATGGCTTCACTGGGTGAGTTGACTGCCGGTATTGCCCACGAAATACAAAATCCTTTAAACTTTGTAAATAATTTTTCTGACGTAAATAAAGAATTGGCTGATGAGTTAAAGAATGAACTGGCAGCTGGCAACCTGCACTCAGCAACGGAGATTGCAAATGATATAAAAGATAATTCTGAAAAAATAAACCATCATGGCCGTCGTGCAGATGCGATTGTAAAAAATATGCTGCAGCACTCCCGGGCAGGTACAGGGCAAAAGGAACCTACGGACATCAATGCCCTTTGCGACGAATACCTGCGGCTGGCTTATCATGGGTTAAGAGCAAAGGATAACAGTTTTAATGCAACTGTAAAAACGGATTTTGATAATAATATCGGGAATATTCCAATTGTCGTACAGGATATCGGCAGGGTGATCCTGAACCTTGTCAACAATGCTTTCTATGCAATTCATGAAAAAAAGAAAGCAAACCCGGGAAACTATGAGCCTACCCTTACATTAAGCACAAAAAAAACCGACAATCAAATTCTTATTTCAATAGCGGATAACGGCAATGGCATCCCCCAAAAAATAATGGATAAAATCTTTCAGCCATTCTTTACCACTAAGCCCACAGGGCAGGGAACAGGATTGGGGCTAAGCCTTTCCTATGATATTATAAAAGCACATGGGGGAAGGTTGAATGTGGAATCAATAATCAATGAAAAAACGATTTTTACCGTTACTTTGCCTGCATAAAGTATTTCGTGCATATTGAATGAAGGCGGTTTTATTACCATAATCATCCGGGCATGAAACGAAAAAAAATTCTTTTCCTTCTTTTTGCTACTTCTTTCTTTTACGGAGAATCGCAAACAGCCCCCTACTATAATAAGCTTCCTGAACCAGGATTATTTGAATCGGATAAACCATTGGATATTGTCCTTACAGGGAATACCCGTGCTTTATTAAATGACCGGGTCGGGGAAGCAAAATACTTTCCTTTTCTGTTATCTTACCAGGGCGATGATAGCAGTAAGATCTCCATTCCTGTCGATATAAAAACAAGAGGGCATTTCCGCCGGCTGCAGCAAAATTGTATTTATCCCCCCTTGCTGGTGCATTTAAAGGATACAATAATTTCATCGAATACCTTATTCCCGGTCAATGTAAAATTAAAACTGGTGATGCCCTGCAAAGCTGATGGATACGTGGTAAAGGAATGGCTGGTGTATAAACTATATAACCTGGTAACCCATAAAAGCTTCAGGACACGGTTGGTAAAAGTGACAATGGAAAATGAAAAAAATAAAAAACCCATTGTCCCTTTCTTTGGGATACTGCTGGAAGATGAACAGGAGATGGCGCTACGTAATCAATCTGTTTCTATAATCAGGAAAATAAAACCGAATGAAGCAGAATTGAATTCCTTTTTAACAATGGCAGTATTTGAATACCTTATCGGGAATACAGACTGGTCTGTTGAGTTTCTGCAAAATATCAAATTGATAGCGAAAGATTCTTCATCCATTCCTGTAACAGTAGCTTATGATTTTGACCATGCCGGAATTGTTAATGCTCCCTATGCATTGCCCGCACCGGAGCTGCAGCTGACATCCTGCCGTGAACGGCGATACCGTGGTTATTGTATTCAGGATATGAAAGTATTTGATAGCACCATCGCCCTGTACAACCGTTTAAAGGAAGATATTTATAATTTGTATGCCCATTGTACATTGCTGGATAATAAGTACATTAAATCGACAACTGACTACCTGGATGAGTTTTACAAAACTATTAATAACCCAAAATTATTCTTCAAAGAATTCAGCTATCCCTGCGATAAAAATGGTACGGGCAATGTTATCATCAAAGGCCTGAAAGAAGATTAATGATGACCGGAGAGTTTAAATTCACCGTCATTCCTTAATTTACCTTTGGATTTTCACCTTTTAAATAAACCAAATGAGTCATATCAAAACGATTGCAGCCACTCTTGTCTTTCTTTTCTGCACCTGTTTGCAACAAAGTTTTTCACAGTCTTCAAAGTTCAGCTACAATAAGTATATTGATAAAGGGGACACCTTAAATTATCGCCAGTTATACCCCGATGCAGACACTATGAGGAAATACCCATTGGTCATCTTCCTTCATGGCTCCGGTGAAAGAGGCAATGATAATGAAGCTCAATTAAAGTGGGGTGTATTGAATTTTGCTACTGATCAGAATATGATGCTTCACCCTGCATTGGTGATAGCACCACAATGCCCTGAGAAAATGAGCTGGTCTAATTTTTCCCGTGAAAAAAACAGTACAGATGCCCGCCTGCTGCCTGCACCCAGTAAACCTATGGAGTTACTAATGGGGCTGATCAGGCAGGTGATTAAAACAATGCCCGTTGATACCAACCGTATCTATATTACCGGTCTTTCAATGGGTGGCTTTGGTACTTTTGATGCGATAGAACGCTATCCGGATCTATTCGCAGCGGCAGTGCCTGTTTGTGGAGGTGGTGATGTATCGAGGGTTGCTTCCATAGCTCGTTTGCCCATCTGGATTTATAATGGCGCTGAAGACCCGGCTGTAAACCCGCTCTATTCCCTGGAAATGCTGCAGGCCCTTACAAAAGCTGGCGCACATCCTGGTTTTACCCAATACCCGGAAGTAGGACATTTTTCATGGCTTGGCGCTTATAGTGATCCATTGATGATGGAATGGCTATTCAGGCAACATAAATAAACGAATCCCTTTGCCGCTTATAATATACCCGGATGATTTTCAGCCCGGCCACCTCGCTGAGGATTGCTGTTAGCGAAATTTATATTTACTTTACTTATTCGTTGTTAACAGCTTAATTCTATACCTTAACCTGCATTCTTTAATTAATGAAACTGCATGACGATTGGATTTATACTGATAATTATTATTACCCGCTATCTGCGGCGCACGCAAAAGGATGCCCTGTCTGAAAAATGGCACCAGGTATTAAAAGGCCTGATGATTGCGGCCATTGCTTTTCTCATAATTGAACTTCCTTTTAAAGCTGCAAGCAATATCACCATGTGGATAGCCCATGGCATGTTGCTGTATATCGTTTACATCCTTTATAAAGAAAAAGAATTCAGTGGTGCGAGGCAGGTATTGTTTGCCATCACCCCTTACGTATTGATCTCGTTCTTTAATGATATAGTAGAGATACTGAATAAACAGCTCTATTCGACACTTTCCGGATGGCTGGATACCGGAACCGTATTCGCCATCATCTGGATGGTGGCAATGCTTTTTATTACCAATCGCCAGAAAAAGGCGCTGGAAAAAGAAAAGCTGAAAGTAAAACAGGAAGAAGAGCAGAACCGCATTATATCCCAAATGAAGGCTGACCTGGAAGTGCAGGTAGCAGAGCGCACTTCTGAACTGACCCGGCAAAAAGAAGAATTAGAACATGCCCTTCACGACCTGCGGGCCACACAGGATCAGTTGATACAGGCTGAAAAAATGGCTTCCCTCGGCGAATTAACTGCTGGCATCGCCCATGAAATTCAAAACCCGCTCAACTTTATCAATAATTTTTCTGAAGTAAACTCAGAACTGATCGATGAAATGGATGCTGAAATTGCAAAAGGAAATACGGAAGAAATAAAAGCGGTCGCCAACGATATAAAGCAAAACATGGAGAAAATTATTTACCATGGCAAGCGGGCTGATGCCATTGTAAAAGGAATGCTGCAACACTCACGGAAAAGCACCGGCCAGAAGGAACCAACAGATATCAATAACCTGGCCGATGAATACCTGCGCCTCTCCTACCATGGATTACGGGCCAAAGAAAAATCATTCAATGCTTCTTTTAAAACAGATTTCGATAAAAATATCGGGCCTGTAAATGTAGTACCGCAGGATATCGGCCGCGTATTTTTAAACCTCATCAACAATGCATTTTACGCCGTATCGGAAAAAAAAGAACAGAATCCCGGTATATCCTACGAGCCTACCGTTTCAATAAAAACAAAAAAAACGGGTAACCGCGTTGAGATAACGGTGAAGGACAATGGCAATGGTATACCACAAAATATTATTGATAAAATCTTTCAACCTTTTTTTACAACCAAGCCAACCGGGCAGGGAACCGGCCTCGGTCTTTCTTTAAGTTATGATATCGTAACGAAAGGGCATAATGGCGAATTAAAAGTACAATCCAAAGAAGGAGAAGGTGCCGGGTTTATTATTTCACTGCCTTTGAAATAGAATCTTTATTTTTAGAGGGAGAAAACATTCCGCCATTAAGTATAAACTATTTTTTACCGCTCTTGTTCTTCTTTCCATTACCGCCTGTACTAACAGGGCAAGTATTCCTTTCCCCGCAGAAGAAACTGAATTTTCACAGCCGGCAACCCAACCATTAAAATTTACAGAACCCCAAAAACTAAACTGGATAGCTACAAGTTCTGACAGCAGCAAAGCGCCGGCAACCCAAAAAATAGATTTTAAAAAACTTTCTTCGCAGCCGTTTTACCTCGAAGGTCTTCAGCCGCTGAAGCAGCCCGTAGAAGAAAGTAATTTCGACATTAACAGGCTGCCTGATACTACTATTAATTTTGATAATATCCCCTCTGATCATTTACAGGTCAAAACATCATTTATTCAACCGCCGGTTGTTATAAAATCAGGCTTACCCAAGTTGCGGAAAAACGCGGCTACAGCCATTTTTGAATTCGGGGAAGATCAGGGCCTGCCAGGTGCCTTTATCTCCTGCTTACTGCAGGATAGTCATGGTATGATGTGGATAATGACAGATAAAGGGCTTTGTCGTTTCGATGGAGAGCATCTTGAAATATATTCTTTTATAGAAACCATTTTTACCGGGGAACTTGCCTCTGCATCCGGAATGATAGAAGATAAACAGGGAAGAATCTGGATCTATACCGATTTTTCGGGCATTTATATATTCGATCCGAAAGCGGGCATTGTTAGTCGTATCAATTTACCTGCCGATCAGTTCCAATTGAAAAATAACAATGCAATGATCATTGATAGCAGGGGCTTAATATGGATTGGTACTACGGCAATAGGTATTTATATTATTGATCCGGTAAAACAAACGATCCGTCATCTACCAGGGCTTCATACATTGGATAAAGGAAAGACAGATCAGGTGCTTGAAGACAATGAAGGCAATATCTGGGTGGGGTCTTCCGGCGGGCTGGGCATTATTGATTATAAATCCGGTAAAATCCGTTTTGCATCAAGAGCCAATGGTTTGTTATCGGATACTATTTCGTGCCTGTATACCGATGAGGAAAAAAGAATCTGGGTAGGTTCACCGCAAGGTGTAAGTATCATCAATAATGCCGGAAGAACTATTAAACGTTTGGGAAAGATGCAGGGAATTGATCGGCAGATTAATCATTTTACTGAAGATTATACAGGAAAGGTATGGATGGCTTCGGATAGCGGTGTTTATATTTTTGAAAATACAACTCAAAAATTAAGACATATTACTTTAGCCACCGGGTTAACAGATAATAAAATAAAAACCATAGTAAAGGATAGCGGCGAACAGGTATGGATAGCTACCTTTTCAGGGCTGAACCTTATAGATACGAAAGGCGTCATGCCGGATTATTATACAGAAAGTAATGGCCTGGCGGGTACCGATATATGGAGTTTCCAGGAAGATGGGCAAAAGCGAATGTGGATAGGCTCCCGGTCAGGTGTTGATATTTATTCACCGGGAACGAATTCCATTATGCGATTAGGAAAGGACTTTTTATTAAAAAAAGCTCCTCAAATTGCCTACCTGATCAGGCAGTCGGCAGATGGGAAAATTGTGATTGCCGCACCGGGCACAGGTATTCAGATAATAGATACAACCAATAACACTATAACCTCTTTTACAAAGGAGCAGGGGGTGAAAAACCTGGGGGTACCCGTCATGATTACAGATGACAGCGGCCGCATATGGACCGGAAGTTTCGGCAGGGGGATTGAAATATTTGATCCTGAAAAAAAGTCTTCTATTATTATCAATAATAAAAACGGGTTGACCGGTAGAATAGTTTGGGCTCTGATGCAGGATAACAAAGGACGTATGTGGGCCGGTACAGATAGCGGTGTAAACATCATCAACCTGAAAGACAGAACCATACGCCACCTGGAAGATGAGGGAAATATAAGTAAAGAAAATACCAGCTCTTTTGTAGAAGATAATAAGGGAGCAATATGGATTGGAACACGCAGCCGCGTTTATATTGCAGATGAAGAAAATAATTTATTGACGACAGTTACAACAGCAAATGGCCTGGTAGCACCAGACGTATACACGCTGTATAAATACAAAGAACAGATTTATGCAGGTACCGGAAATGGCCTGACTGTTTTTACGCCAATAAAAAAAAGATCTTCTTTGCCAACAAAACAATTTGAATGGGATATCAGCTCCTACGATAAAAACCAGGGATTTCTTTACAACAACTACAATTCAGGTGCCGCAGGGGCAACAGGTAATAAATTGTGGTGGGGCATTGAGGACAAAACACTAACTATAACAGGTATACCCCGAGTGGATACTAACCATTCGTCCACGTTAATCAGTGGCATTATCATCGCCGACAAGCTTCAGAATTTTACAGATACCAAATGGATACAACACTCTTTAAAAGGGAATGATACAATATGGAACGTAGCAAAGGATACATTTTATCTCAGGGACAAATTACCTGCAGATACAAACTGGCTTTACAGGAATAAGATTGTATGGGATAGTTTATCTGGCTATTTTAACCTGCCGGTAAATCTCACCTTGCCCTATAACCAGAATTATATCAGTTTCCGGTTTACCGGTACTCTGCTAAGCAATAGAAATAAAACCCGCTACCGGTACATCCTGGAAGGGATGGATAAAAACTGGAGTGCTATAACAAGTAATCCGTTTAGCGAAAACTATCGTGATATTCCTGCCGGAAAATATATATTCAAAGTTTGCAGCAAAGGATTCAATGAAAAATGGAGTACACCTGCAGAATTTAGCTTTACAATTTTACCGCCCTGGTGGAATACATGGTGGGCTTACCTGCTTTACTTAGCCACTTTTAGTTTGTTGGTTTGGGCAATTGTACAATATCGCTCCCGCCAGTTGAAACAGGAGAACCTTCACCTGGAAGAGATGGTAACGCAGCGCACCAAAGAATTGAGCCAATCCATCAAAGATTTAAAAAATACGCAAACACAATTGGTGCAATCAGAGAAGATGGCTTCATTAGGAGAACTGACAGCCGGCATTGCCCATGAAATACAAAACCCGTTGAACTTTGTCAACAATTTTTCAGAGGTAAATAAAGAGTTGATTGAAGAATTGAAAGAAGAGCGAAAAAAAGATCAACGCGATTTACAGGGTGAAGACAAAATATTAAGTGATATTGAAACTAACCTTGAAAAAATTGCCCATCATGGCAAACGGGCGGATGCCATTGTAAAAGGAATGCTGCAACACTCACGTACGAGTACGGGCCAGAAAGAGGCAACCGATATAAATGCATTGGCGGATGAGTACCTGCGCCTCTCCTATCACGGATTGCGGGCCAAGGAAAAGTCATTCAACGCCTCTTTTAAAACCGATTTTGATAAAAAT
>JAFDYH010000149.1:5807-10816 GCA_018267535.1 Bacteroidota bacterium | reverse complement strand
ACAAAAATGAAAGAGAATTATTTTCTCAATCCATTGTGGGGGTTCCTTCAACGGCATCCACAGGTGAGTTTATTCACCGGTATTGAAAGTTACAGGGAATATAGTTCAATGCTAACAACAACAGCAAGGCCTATGGGCGGTAACCATTATTATGATGCCTTCAATGGTTCTGTTCTATTAGACAGTTCTGGCCCATTGGCATTTTATCATAAATCCATGCTCGTGCCCGGTGTAGAAACATTACCCTGGTTTTTAAAATTTATCGATAGCTGGTTTGAAAAATTTGGTGGAACAACGGCGGGATATGCAAGACAGAAGGAACGAACGGTTTTAAGCGATGCAAAACATGGCTACAAAATCGCCCCTGCAATTTGTTATGAAAGTATTTACGGTGATTTTATGAGTAAATATATACGCAATGGCGCAAATATCATTTGTATAATAACTAATGATGGATGGTGGCAAAATACACCTGGCTATAAACAACATATGAATTATGCAAGGCTTCGGGCTATTGAAACAAGAAAATGGGTAGCCCGCAGCGCTAATACTGGAATAAGTTGTTTTATAGATCCGAACGGAACCGTTATTGATCCGCAACCATGGGATATAGTTGCTGCTATTAAATTAAATGTGCCTGTTAACGATGAACAAACCTTCTATGTAAAATATGGCGACATTATTTCAAAGCTTGCAAGCGTCGCGGTGATAGTATTCATCCTATTGACTTTAATAAAATGGATAAGAAAGAAATCAAAATAAATTTAAAGAAAATCGTTTACCGCGTATTTGGTGAAGGAAAACCAGTTATGTTTATTCACGGCTTTGGAGAAAAAAGTGAGATATGGAATAAGCAGATCGATTACCTGAAAGAAAGATATAAAGTAATTGTTCCGGATTTGCCCGGTAGTGGTGAGTCTGAATTGCAAGATGATATGAGCATGGAAGGGATGGCAGAAACCATTAAGGAAGTATTGGATACAGAAAAAACCTCTCGCTGTACTTTAATCGGTCATAGTATGGGCGGTTATATACTGCTCGCATTTGCAGAAAAATACCTTTCTTATCTCGAAGCGTTTGGCTTGTTTCATTCTACCTCTTTTGCAGATACTGAAGAAAAAAAAAGCATGCGACGTAAGGGAATTGAGTTTATAAAAGAATATGGCGCTTTGTCATTCCTGAAAAACACAACCGGGAATCTCTTTTCCCCGGTAACTCATAGCGACCGCCCGCAATTAATTGAAGAACAAATACAAACACTGACCAACTTTTCTGAAGAATCCCTCGTTTCGTATTATGAAGCGATGATACAACGACCAGACCGAACCCATCTGCTTCGTAATTCTACCATTCCAATACTCTTTATTGCCGGAAAATATGATAATGCTGTACCCGTACAAGATAGCTTAAAGCAATGCCATCTGCCCTCTTTGTCGTATATTCATATTCTCGAAAATTCCGGGCATATGGGTATGCTGGAAGAAACTGAAAAAGCCAATCAAATCCTCAAAAATTTCCTTGATAAGACCACGTTCACCTGAATGTGTATCAATGAAGAAAATTAGTTTATTAATACTTATTGTTTGCTGTACTCTTGTATCGTTTGCCAACCATATTACGGGTGGCAAGATGTATTATAAATACCTTGGGAAAAGCACAAATGGAGATTGCCGCTACCATGTCACCTTAAACCTGTACAGGGATTGTTATTCAAGTGGGGCTCCTCTCGATGATGATGCCGCAATTGGTGTATTTGCCAACAGTACTCATTATCTTATATCTAATTTTACGCAACATATTTCCAAAATTGATGTATTGGAAATAACAGATCCTGATCCCTGTATAACCAACCCCCCACAGGTTTGTTACCAGGTAGGGTCTTATGAGTTTGACATTTCTTTGCCGGAAACAACAGACGGGTATACGATTACTTACCAACGTTGTTGCAGGATAGCGGGCATTAATAATCTCGAGTCTTCAAGTAATGTAGGCGCTACCTATACAGCCGTAATACCAGGCACTTCCACTCTTCCTGCTGCTCCTGAAAATAATAGTGCACAGTTTATCGGAATAGATAAAGTCATTATTTGCGCAAATAACCCGTTTAGCTATAGTTTCGCTGCAACCGATGACGATAGCGACAAACTGGTATATTCCTTTTGCAATGCCTATCTTGGCGGGGGCCCGAACAAGGGAACTAACCTTAATCAGGCTACTCCCAATCCTCCTGCTGCGCCACCCTATCAGTCTGTTCCTTATAGCGGCTCTTTTTCCGGCTCTTCTCCCTTAGGTCCTGATATAAAAATTGATCCAAACACTGGTTTAATCTCTGGTATAGCCCCCGGAGAAGGTATTTATTGTGTGACTGTGTGTGCCACTGAATACAGGAATGGCATTGCCATCGCCACGCAGCGCAAAGACCTGCAGATAAAAATAGCTGATTGCTCAAAAGCGGCCGCAATTCTAAAACCGGAATATATCAATTGTGACGGGTTTACACTCAATGTGGCTAATCTTTCAAACAGCCCGTTAATTAAAAGTTATTCCTGGGATTTTGGAGATCTTTCTGTGAATTCTGACACGTCGAGCCTCCCCGCACCAACCTATACATATAAAGATACAGGTACCTATCTTTTAAAGCTCGTGACCAACCGAAATGATATTTGTTCAGATTCTATGACTGTAAGGGTTAAAGTATATCCCGGCTTTTACCCGGGATTTACATCATCGGGCATATGTATTACCAAACCCACAAACTTTAAAGACACCACAAAAACCAAATATGGAATAGTCAATACATGGAAATGGGATTTTGGTGAACAAGGAATAATTGATGATACTTCAGCCACTCAAAACCCTTCCTATGTTTATCCTTCAATTGGAACAAAAAATATACGTTTTATTGTAACGAGTAATAAGGGTTGTATTGATACAGTTTATAAAGATGTTACAATAATAGACAAGCCTGCCATTACTTTATCACCCAGGGATACATTGATTTGTATTCCCGATGCTGTTCAACTACATGCAATAAGCACCGGGACTTATAACTGGTCACCTTTGATTAATATCGTCAATGCAAATACCGCTTCACCCACTGTGTCTCCGACTGTTACTACCTGGTATTATGTGGATGTAGATGTGGAAGGGTGCAAAAACAGAGACTCTGTTAAAGTGCGGGTAGTGGATCATGTTACATTAAAGGTTTTCGGCGATTCAACGATTTGCCTGGGCGATGATGCCCAGTTACTGGCAGGTGGAGATGGCTTGCAGTTTCAGTGGTCACCTGCGGCTTATTTAAATAATGCTACATTGATAAACCCTGTAGCAACACCTTCCCACACAACAACATTCCAGGTAGTTGCAAGGATAGGCAGTTGCTCTGCAACGGATGACGTAACAATCCGGGCCGTCCCCTACCCACGTGCAGATGCAGGTCCAGATACTGCTATTTGTTATAATACATCTGTTATACTGAAGGGCAATTATACGGGCGCATCATATTTATGGTCTCCAGCTTATACATTAAATAACCCGAAAGCAATTAATCCTGTTGCAACACCACCCGGATCAGGAGCTTTTGCCTACGTTTTAACAGTATACGACACCTTAGGTTGTCCCAAACCTGGATCAGATACGATCACGGTTACTGTTTTACCTAAAGTCACCCCNNTTTGCAGGGAATGATACAGCTGTTGTTGTAGGCCAGCCCCTGCAATTAAATGCTACGGGAGGCTTACATTATAACTGGCTCCCGCCATTTGGACTTTCTTCTTCCTCTATTTCAAACCCTATAGCTATTTATGACGCCCCGGCAGACAGTATTTTATACAGCGTTATTGTAACCGATACAGCAGGTTGTTTTGATACTGCCTATGTGAGCGTAAAAGTATTCAATACTGACCCGCAGGTATTTGTACCTACTGCATTTACGCCGAATGGAGATGGACGCAATGATGTGATAAGACCGATTGCTGTCGGCATCAATCACATTGACTATTTCCGTATCTATAACCGCTGGGGAGAATTAGTATTTAGTACTACAACTAATGGTAAAGGTTGGGATGGAACTATTAATGGGCAGCCACAGGGTACCAATACATATGTCTGGGTTGTACACGCCATTGATTTTACCGGTAAAGAATTTTTTCGAAAAGGAGCGGTAACGCTTATACGATAATTGATCAATTATTTCCGCCGGGGCAATTGCATTATTTTATCTTCGCTTTTGTTTTATTGCCAGTTTCATTATATACTCTTACAATGAGAAAAATTGTTTTTATTACCGGGGCCACCTCAGGATTTGGAAAAGCGACTGCAGAAAAATTCGCTGCCCATGGTTATGATTGTATCCTGAACGGAAGGCGTGAAGAAAGGCTGTTTGAATTGAAAAAAAATCTCGAAAAAAAATATAATATCGCTGTTTACATACTTCCCTTTGATGTACAGGATGAAACGGGTACTTTCAACTCTATTCAGAAAATCCCCCCCGAATGGCAAGCCATTGATGTACTCATCAATAATGCAGGGCTTGCATTGGGTCGCGATTTTTTTGATGATGCCAGCCTTGAAGACTGGACCACTATGATCGACACCAATGTTAAAGGATTGCTGTATGTATCAAAAGCCGTATTGCCATTCATGATTAAAAACAAGAAAGGGCACATTATAAATATTGGCTCCACAGCAGGCAAGGAAGTATATGAAAAAGGAAACGTGTATTGTGCTTCAAAGCATGCTGTAGATGCAATTTCGAAAGCGATGCGAATGGATTTGCTGCGGCACCATATCAAAGTAACTGCCATTCACCCGGGAGCTGCAGAAACTGAATTTTCAACTGTCCGTTTTAAAGGCGATTCAGAAACTGCTAAAAAAGTATATGAAGGTTTTACTCCGTTATCGGCAGAAGATGTAGCGGATGTTATTTACTATACCACAACCTTACCAGGACATGTCTGCATCAATGACCTGGTACTGACTGCCACACAGCAAGCCAACTCTTTTTATTT
>JAFDYH010000149.1:2875-5802 GCA_018267535.1 Bacteroidota bacterium | reverse complement strand
TTTATAGCTGGATATCAGCAAAAGTCAAGAGCTGAAAAAATTACAGGTAAGTACACTAAGAAAAATTACTTATATCTTTTCTGGTTAATTAAGTGCATAAAATTTAGAATCTCCTGTTTTTTGATATACTTTTATGCTGTACCCGAAATCTATTAAAAGTCCCTATGAAAAGCTTTCGTCTTTTCTCCGTACTTATATTCATCCTTTTTTCACAGGATGTTCTTTCACAGAACGATGTGATACGGCTGCAGTCATGCAACAATGACCTTATCAAAAAACAATCAGACAGTCTAAAGTTTCTTTATTCAAATGATGGCTACATTTTATTGAAAGAAGCTTCCATTACTATGGAGAGTGAATATGAAATGCCGGTTGTTATTCCCCTGAATGAAGGCACTTATTATCAGTTTGTATTTATAGGCGATTACTCCTCTAAACTTTACGAAGTAAGAATGTATGATTGGGATGAAAAAATGGTTGTTTATAAAAAGAACCAATGGGGCGATGTAGATGGCAACGTGATTTCCTACTCATATATACCCAAGTTTTCAGAATTCCATATGATGAAACCTGTACAGGTGAATAAACAGAAGAAGAAAGGCCTATGTGGCTATGTAATGTTGTTTAAAAAAGTAAAGTAGATCAGATTTCAAATTCGCCTTTCATATAGAATTTACATTCGCCCCCAATTATCACCCGTTCGCCATTTTGCTCGCAATAGATATCGCCACCCCGCTGTGATAATTGTTTTGCCTGCATTACTCTTTTATTCAATTTTTCGCTCCAGAAAGGGATCAACTGCGAATGAGCGGAGCCGGTAACCGGATCTTCATCAATACCCGCAACAGGAGCAAAAAACCGGGATACAAAATCAACAGTTTTTCCCGGAGCCGTAATAATTACTTTTTCACCCATTTTCTTCAGTGCTGTAAAATCGGGCTGTATATTCCTTACTTCCTCTTCTGTATTCAACTCGACCAGTAAATCGCGGTACTTATATACAGCTACTATTTCTTCCACGCCTAATGCCGATTGCAGGTTAGCCGGGTATTCATTTATTTTCTGAGGCTTCCAGGAAGGAAAATCCATTTTAAAATTATTGCCTTCCTTTTCTATAAGCAGTTTACCGCTTTTTGAGTTGAAGGTCAATTTTGGTTTCTCATACCCAAGAAAATTATATAAAACGAATGCTGAAGCCAGAGTAGCATGGCCGCATAGGTTAATTTCGAGAACAGGTGTAAACCAGCGGATATCAAATTCATCCTTAACAGGAACAAAGAAAACTGTTTCAGCGAGATTGTTCTCCATAGCAAGTTGCTGCATTAACCCTTCATCAATCCATCCCTTTAACGGAACAACTGCTGCCGGGTTTCCACCAAATAATTTGTTCGTAAAGGCATCTACCTGGTATAAGTTAAATTTCATAGATCCTCTTTTCGGTGAAATTGCACAAAATAAATTGTACTCTTTTAATGAACGCTAAAAAAATATAGTTTTATCAACAAATAATCTGCTATTGTCTCATTGTTTATAACTGATCTGAAAAGCAAAACGCCCCGCATATGCGGGGCGCCGGTTTTTATCAATTATTTTAATCGTCAACCCTGAAAGAAACCTTACAAACTACGCCCCATGTACTGATCTTTCCATCTTTTACATGCACTTTCATATCCTTTACATACACAGAATCAATATTGCGGACTGTTTTTGATACTTCTTTCACTGCACTTTCAACAGCATCATCAAATCCCTTTTTCGATGAAGCAATTACTTCAATGACTTTTACAATTGGCATAACAATTTCATTTAGGATTAAAAATTTAATTACACAGTAATTTACTAAATGAAAAAGCATTTAGCAGGAACAAAATCATCTTTAGAGATAACCGTAACTTATTGCAAAAAATTATAAAGTAAAGTTGAGGGCTATTCTGCCATCATTTGCTTGATTACCGTTTCTATTTCTTCAGCATTGGGTTTGCCGAAATAATCACCATCACTGCCATAGCCGGGACGATGGGCTTTGCCAGTAATTGTTCTCGGGGAAACATCGAGGTATCTATAGCCTCCCTGCTTTTCCATGACTTCATTGAACATATATGCTGCCGCACCACCAGGCACATCTTCATCAACAAAAACAATACGGCTCGTCTTTTTCAATGATTCAAGAACCGCCTGCTCGATGTCAAATGGAAGAAGTGTTTGTATATCGATTACTTCACAGCTGATGCCCAATTTTTCCAACGACCGGGCAGCATCCATTATTATCCGAAGGGTTGAACCATAGGAAACGACAGTTATATCTTTCCCTTCCCTGATCACTTCAGGCATACCTACCGGTACCGTATATTCGAGAAGATTGGATGGTAATTTCTCTTTCAGTCTGTATCCGTTCAGGCATTCTACCATTAATGCAGGATCGTTGCTTTGTAACAGGGTATTATACATACCAACAGCCTGCACCATATTTCTGGGCACACAAATAACAAAGCCCCTGAGTGAGTGAAGCAGCATTCCCATTGGTGATCCGCTATGCCATATTCCTTCCAACCGATGTCCCCTTGTGCGAACGATAACCGGGCAGCTTTGTAAGCCTTTTGTCCTGAAATGCATGGTCGCAGCATCGTCACTCAATGGTTGCAGGCCATACAACATATAATCTATGTACTGTATTTCTGCAATTGGTCTCAATCCACGCATAGCCAACCCGATTCCCTGGCCCATAATCGTCAGCTCACGGATACCTGTATCAAAAATCCGGTCTTCCCCGTGTTTGGCCTGCAGGCCACTGAAGCCCTGGTTTACATCACCAATCATGCCCAGGTCTTCCCCGAAGGCAATTACTTTTGGATTGGTTTCAAAAAGCTTATCGAAATATCTATTCAGTATTTCAAAACCATTAATTGATGGAGCATCAGCAGGAATAA
>JAFDYH010000149.1:0-2812 GCA_018267535.1 Bacteroidota bacterium | reverse complement strand
TCTTTATAAAAATCCTTTAACCAGAAAACAGAATCATGATTACCTGCGAGGTTAATGGCATCGTTTAAAGTCTGTAATACATCACGGCGCAAAGGCTCCCGGTTAGCGGTAAGATCAGCAGCCAGTTTTTTTATAGGGGCTGCTTGTTCCGGTATATTGGCGGCAAGGTTATTAATCAATTCTGCAACCTTCTGTACCTGGTTTTTTACAGGCGTGATATAGTTCGCCCATGCTTTGTTCTTTCCTTCTCTTACATTTTCCTTGGCCCTCGATTCCAGTTGTTCCAGCTCTTCGTCGTCGGCAAGGGAGTTCAAAATAATCCACTCACGCATTTTCCGGTTACTGTCCCATTCCCTCTCCCATTCCAGCCTTTCAGCTGTTTTATACCGTTCATGGCTACCCGAAGTAGAATGGCCTTGCGGCTGGGTCATTTCTTCCACATGAAAAACACAGGGTGTATGTGTTTCCCTTGCCAGTTGAATACCTTCTTCGAAAGCTTCACACATACCGGCATAGTCCCATCCTTTTACAGTGTAAAGATTAATTCCGTTGGTTCCGTCTTCTTTCTGAAAACCTTTTAGCAATTCCGAAACAGATTCTTTGGTGGTCTGGTATTTTTTGGGAACGGAAATGCCATAACCATCATCCCACACAAACATCACCAGTGGTACCTGTAATACGCCTGCCGCGTTGATGGTTTCCCAAAAAACGCCTTCGCTTGTAGAAGCATCTCCTATTGTTGTAAAGCAAACCTCATTGCCATTGTGTGATAAATGAGGGAACTGTTTCAAACTATCAACGTTTCTGAAAATTTTAGAAGCAAGTGCCAACCCCAATGAGCGCGGAGTTTGACCAGCTGTGGGTGCAAGGTTGGATGTGATATTTTTCCGGCTTACCAGGTCTACCCAATCACCGTTTTTGTCAACAAAAGGTGTGGCAAAATGGGCATTCATCTGCCGCCCTGCACTGAACGGATCATGTGTAAAATCAGGATCAGAATATAGCTGTGCAAAATATTGCTCAACATTGGTAACCCCAAGAGCAAAGGCAAAGGTTTGATCGCGGTAATAACCAGCCAGGAAATCACCTTTCTGGAAGAATTTAGCCGCAGCCACCTGGGCTATTTCCTTACCATCGCCAAAGATGCCGAACTTAGCCTTACCCGTAAGCACTTCCTTACGCCCCAATAAACTGGTTTCCCGGCTGATACAGGCAACATAATAGTCATTAAGAACTTCGGACCGAAATTTATCAAAAGATAATTTTTCAGTATCCATTGTCGTTAATATAGCCGTGTTATCCATCATAACAAAGATAGAGGTAATACCTACCCGATTTATACGCTGTTAAAAAAAACTAAATATGCCTGCAACCCCTCTATGAAGTCTGGCATCTTTAATTTAAATTTGTTACGCTTTAAGTGACATTATGTATAAAATTCTGACCCTTATTCTTCTTATTGCCGCTTTTTCAGCAGGGGCACAAAACTCTGAAGGTCAACTTACACAAGCACCAAATAGCGTGCTGAAATTTAAAGTACTTGAACACGATTTTTCCCAGATACCACAAGGCAAACCTGTATTCTATGTTTTTGAGTTTGAGAATGCAGGAAAAGAGACTATTAAATTGGATAATGTGCAGGCCAGTTGCGGGTGTACTACACCGGAATGGAGTCATGATCCGGTAGCTCCAGGTGCAACTGCTAAAATAAAAGTAGGATATAACGCAGCTGCGGAAGGCAATTTCGAAAAGTATATCACCGTTACTTACGGCGGAAATTTGACTCAGCAAATTAAAATTAAAGGCATGGTGTGGAGGGCCCCATCAGGTTCAGCACCCGCCAACACATCCATACAATTTTTAAAACAACAAAATTTCTAAGCATGAAAAGTATTCTGTTGGCAGCAACCGCCTTTTTATTCAGCGCAGTTGTGATGGCCCAAACAAAAGCTGATGATGTCATTAAAATGAACGTTGAAAAATACGACTTTGGTAAAATCAAGCAAAACGTACCTGTGGTTTACAATTTCGAAATTAAAAATACAAGTGATAAACCTATTGTTGTTGAAAACTCCTGGGGATCCTGCGGATGTACAACGCCGGAAAAACCAAAAGAACCCATTCAGCCCGGCCAGACAGCAAAACTCAAAGTTCAGTATAATGCTGCTGCTTTGAACCATTTTGAAAAAGATGTATATATCAAATTAGCCGGTATTGAACAACCTAAAACCGTTAAGATTACAGGCGAAGTTCTTGATGCTGCTGCTTACGACACTTATGCAAAAACAAAAGGCGACAAAGGCAAAGCAAAAGGATAAGAATCAATAAATCTCTTAAATAAGAAAGGCCCTTCATGAGGGCCTTTCTTATTTTTCTTCCATAACCTTTCATCCTAAAAAATAACACCCAAAAGATCCATTTGAAAAACAGCCTTTTTTTACTTCAGAATTTTTTATCGCATTTTTTGTTTAATAACTCAACCCGTACTTCTTTACACTTCCGCAATTATTATTTCACAAAAATGCATTAAGGCTATCCATATCCACGCGCAAAACTTTAAGCGTATACAAAATATTTGTTGCGAAAAAAGCCATCACTTTATCCGTCATGATAATAACATCAAAAAAAAATCCACTTTCCCGGACTTTATAGCTGTAAGGATGAAGCTATACAATTTGTAGAACCTGAAGCTTAGTTATTTGTAGTGAAAGTAACCGAACCTAATTTATTAGTGATCATACTCAGTGAAGTATTGCCCATACGCATGGAAGAAAATTATTACCCCTTCTGAAATCCATTGAATAAGCTTCCG
>JAFDYH010000148.1:14860-24132 GCA_018267535.1 Bacteroidota bacterium | reverse complement strand
TTCTCTATCTTTTGTAACAATTGCCCAAAACACCCACATCAAAAAAGTAATGCCTAATGCGATTGAAGGATAATAAAAAGCCATAACAGCAGCCATAGCATAAATAAGAATGGCGATTAGCTGTTGCTTAACCTGTTTTTTGAACCAGGGGATATTTCTGCCGGGATTAACTATACTCTTTGCATTATTAAGAATGCCTAAGTTGAGTAAAAGCATAGTTAAAACTATCAACCCTGTAAACCCTGCATAAAAGGCAACAGCTGTATTTATAGCCGGTGTACCTATAAATGTACCCACCGTTTTGGTTGGGAAAGGAAATAAAACAACAAATAACAATACCAGGCCATTCAACAAAATAATCCAGTGATTGGCCTTCCATAGTCTGTCAAATATTTTGTGGTGCCCCATCCAAATAAGTAATACTGTAGCAAAAGAATTGAAGTAGGCAAAGTATTCGCCCCATTTTTCTAAAATTCTTTCCCATAGATTATGATTGCCGGCCCCCTGGTATTCTGAGATTCCAATTTCAATAGCTAAAAGCGTAATGGCTACACCAAAAATACCGTCGCTAAAGGCCTCGATCCTTGTAGTTTTCTTTTCCATTTATTATTTGTTGGAAAGTGAGCAATAATTATATAAATAAGTTGGATTTTCAGCCTGTTTTACCAGGAAGTCAGCAACATCTGCCCGGTTGATATTTCCAATATTAATTCCGGCGTATAGCTTGGTTTCAATTCTATATTCTTCCGTCAATGGCTTATCCTTTAAAAGCCCTGGCCTTACAATTTCCCATTTCATTTTTGACCCTGTAATTATTTCTTCCATTTTGGTTTTATCCGCATATACATCCTTCAGAAGCAATTTGAAAAATAGTTTCATTAACCATGAATTGTATGCAGCACTTTCGCCTGCACCAAATCCAGTCAGGATAATAAACGGAATTTGCCAATTTGCTTCTCCCTGAACTTCTGTTAAAAGCTTTGCAAAGTCAGAATACAAAGTTGTTGGCTTCATACTTTTTCCAGTTCCCAAAGCCACAATTACGGCTTCTGCTTGTTCAATAGATTTTTTTAAATCGTTCTTATTGGTTGCACTTCCTTTAATAGTTAGCAGGTTCGTATTACCGGGTAAACTGATATCGGAACGGGATAGAGCCGTTATTTTATGATTTCTTTTTAAGGCTCTTTTGACTGCTTCAAGTCCCACACCTGCAGAGGCGCCAATAATTGTAATATTCATTGGGTTAATTTTAAAATCTGACAAATGTATTACTGAGGTATCCAAAGTATACTACATTTGCCGGAAATACCACTATCCTTTAGGATACTGCTAAATTTTCACCCAATGAGGAATAAACAAAAACAAATTCAGCTAAGAGATGTCCAGGATGTCATTGACATTATTGGTGGCCGTTGGCGGGGAGCAATCTTAGCGAGCCTTTGCGATAAAGAAAAAAGATTTAATGAACTTAAACGAGATTTGGGAAATATTACTCCGAGAACGCTGACCAAAGAACTGAAGTACCTGGAATTGAATAAGCTTATCAACCGTGAAGTAGAAACGAGAAGTACTTTATCTGTTGTTTACAGTCTTACAAAACACGGCAGGTCTTTAGAGCCATTAATAGATTCAATTGTCAGTTGGGGGCAAAGGCATAGAAAAATTGTTTTGGGATAGCCGTATCTAATTCATCAACCATAGCAAAAAATTGAGCTAAGGCTTCAGTATTAACTTCGCCTGTTGAATCAACAGGCAAGAAACACTTTTTTAGCACCCCTTCACTATACTACATTAATGGCGAAATTAACCTCGCTGCTTTTTCAATAAAAATTGTAATCGCGGAACGTTTTCTCCATTCCTCCAAAGTAATCTTTTTAGAATCTTCCAAATCCTTATAAAAAAATTGTGCATGTTGTTTTGCAAGCGCTTCATCATAAATGATGGCATGGACTTCAAAATTCAAATCGAAACTTCGTTGGTCTAAATTGGCGGTACCCACAAAAGATACCGCTTCATCGCAAATCATGGTTTTAGCGTGTACAAAACCTTTTTGGTATTTATAAATTTCAATCCCCGCTTCAAGTAACTCTTCATAGTAAGATTTGGAAATGGTGTTGACCAGCTTTGAATCGGCTATTTCGGGTACTAAAATTTTTATTCTGACTCCGCTTAAACTTGCAATTTTTAAGGCATCAATAAAAGAAGTATCTGGCATAAAGTAAGGTGTTGTTATTAACACCTCCCGTTGGGACAGCATTACCGCCTGCATCATAGCATACATAATATTCTGATAATCCGAATCAGGGCCGCTGGAAACAACTTGCACCATTTGTCCGTTCTCAAAATTATCAATTTCATTTAAGGGAAAATAGCCGGTAGAAAATGGAATATTCTGATTGGCACAGAAGTTCCAGTCGGTAAGAAAAATATATTGCAAAACCAGCGCTGCAAAGCCTTTTATACGAACATGTGTATCGCGCCAGAATAATTTTTCCTCGCCATTATTAATGTACTTATCTGAAACGTTGATACCCCCAACATAAGCCGTTTTCCCATCAATCACTACTATTTTCCGATGATTTCTGAAGTTAATCCTGTTGGCAAAAAGAAGCCACCGGATATGATAAAATGGAACAATTTCCACACCCGCCTCTCTTAGTTTTCTGACAAAATTTTTATTGATACCCAGGCTCCCGAAATCATCATAGATAAACCTTACTGTTACACCTTCTTTTGCCTTCTTCACCAGGATTTCTGCTATTTCGTTCCCGATCTTATCTACTTCATAAATATAATATTCAAGATGAATATGCTTCCTGGCCAATTGAAGATCCTGTAACAAGCTCGGGAATTTTTGTTCCCCGTTAATGAGCAGCTCCGCAGCATTATTAGCACTGAGCATAAACTCAAAACGGTTATTTTGTGCCAGCTTAAAAAAATTTTGCATTTTCCCGGCCTGACTTTCAATAACATTTTTTAAATACTGTCTTAGCTTTTGCTGTAATTCAATAGCTTTTTCCTGGGTGATGGTCAATTTTTTTTTTATACAGCTTCCGCTTACGGAAATTAACCCCGATAGAAAAGTATATAATAATTCCGATCAGGGGCAACCCTATAATTAACAGAATATATGCCAGCGCCTTTCCTGCTGACCGGGTGCTGCTAATCACCACTGCTATTGTAAATATTTCAGCAATAGCCAAAAGGACAAGTGCAAAATTCAAGCTATGAGGTTTTAACTGGAAATAGGTTTGTATCCATTAACAGGCATTATATTTCAGCGATTGAACACGCTGCTAATTTAACAATTAAACTAAATAGCAGCCATCCTGGCTATTAATTGATTCCATTTTCATTTGGGAGCTGAAACGCACCAAAATTGTCAAAGCGTAGCGCATAATGTACAAGTCGAAAACAAAAAATAGGTTGGTTTTTAAATGACTTCAAATTTTACCTGGCTGGAAAATCGGGAACTGAGGAGCATATCTATCCTGGACTATTTTTCCCTACCATGTAATAAGTCTGACAAGAAACAATTGTCGCGGTATTGGCATTTTATGTCCTGTATACAAATTAGCACTACCCAGGAAATCTTCAAAGCTTTATTTTATAATAAAATCGAAGAATTCACTTTTCTTTTTCAATTTCAATAGAGCTTAAGACACAAAACCAGAAGCCTTGTTTCATGGGGAAAAAAGTACCTGTTCAGGATTACAACTTAGCATTTCTCAGGAACTATAAAATTTTATTCCTTCCAATACACCCATTGAAAGAAAATGTTTGGTAAAATAAACAAACTTGCTGTTTCTAAGCTCTTCGAGTTCCGGGCTATAATTAGCAACGACAATCCCTTTTGTTTTTCCGATAAGCATATCTTTATCGTTGCCGCTATTACCCGCAGTAATGATTTGTTTCATTGGTATTTTCCATTTGTAACTCAGGTATCTGATAGCATTTCCTTTGCTGGCCCGAAAGGGTAAGATGTCTAAATATTTATTTTCAGTCAGTAATATTTTTGCTCTCAGTTTCCGATCGTCAAGAAATTTGTAGAGGTCTGCAAGATTATCTTCACCAAAGCCCTCCTTTACATAAAAACTTAGTTTGAATTTCCATTGCGCATCCTTTTCCTGTAAGGTAAGGCCGGGAAATGTTGAAAGCG
Source organism: Bacteroidota bacterium (assembly GCA_018267535.1). Classification (GTDB taxonomy): domain Bacteria; phylum Bacteroidota; class Bacteroidia; order Chitinophagales; family Chitinophagaceae; genus JAFDYH01. The sequence goes on along the minus strand of JAFDYH010000148.1, from coordinate 19,973 downwards.
ATTTTTCCAATTCCTCCCGCTTCCACTGGTAATCTATATGGCTTTCCCATCCATTGTCAGGTATTAACTGATCGGTATAATAAATTTCCGAACCTGCCGAACAAATCAATATATCCGGTTCAGGTAATTCATAAGTAGCAAATGCTTCCCTGGCCAATTCCTTATTCCTGCCACTCGCTACACCAAATACTATTTGGTCTTTATTTTTTGTGATCCACTCTTTCAGTTCGTCTAAACCATCGGTACGGTTTCCATCAACCAATGTACCATCAAGATCTGTAATAATATACTGGCTCGCTTTTGTCAACTTCTTTCCATAGGCTGATTTGCCAGCTCCTGAAACAGCCGATATCTTTTTTTGCTGACATAGTTCACTAACAATTTCAAGATAACGTTCAGCATGTGATTTCCATGAATAATGTTCATCTGTTCCCATGATCCCATTCGCCGAATACGTATTCCATTGCAATTGATCGGCGATTATTTTTTTCAATGCGTCGGCAATCGCTTTAGGGTCTTCCACATCAACAAGGAGTCCATTATTACACTGTTCCAGTATTTCTTTTGGCCCGCCGGTTGGCGAAGCTATTACAGGCAACCCACACGCTGCCGCTTCAACAATAGTTAATCCAAAGTTTTCGCCGGGAGTCGCATTTACAAATACGCCCTTCTTTCTTGCTGCCAAACGATAAATCTCAGGCACATCCAGGGTCGGATCATTCTTCTTTGGAATTGCCATTTTTCCATAGAGGTCATATTTGTCAAGCAACAACAAAAGATTAGTCAATATCCCCTGTTCATCTTCCGGCATTTGCGTTATATCTTTTCTTACTCCTGCAAAAATGGCGAGATTGGCCATCGCCTGCAATTCTTTGTCCTGGCCAAATGATTGGATAATCGTTTCAAAATTCTTACGCTTGTCTGCTCTTCCAATAGAAAGAATTAAAGGCTTCGATGGATTAAACAAGAACCTGTCAATATCTGCATTCACCCTGTAAACAACCTGTTCCTGTTCAATTGACATTTTGAAAGTGGGCATATCAAACCGGTAGAATGGATAAAACAAATCGTTGTTTACGCCAGGAGGAACAACTTTAAATTTTGCAAGCTTATAGTTTTCGTATGAACTATACTGACTGGTGATGATATGTTCCGTACTAACGAGTATAGTATCCGCATTCTTCAATACTTCTTCTTCGACGTTTATGCGTTGATTCATACTAAATTTCTCGTCGATTTTTTCTGCCGTTAATCCTTGCTGTAACAAAAGATCTTTTTTGTTTCGACCCAGGGAATGACCTGTCGCGATAAAAGGAATACCGTATACATCGCTCACCTGGCCTGCTATATAATTACCATCAGCATAATGGCCATGCACGATATCAGGAAAAGCATCCTGCTTTTCAATAAACCGGATTGTTTTATCAACAAATTCATCCAGGTAATCCCATAATGATTCTTTGGGGCGATAAGAATTGCCGCCGCAAACCAAGCGTACAATACGTGCTTTATCATTTACCGTTTCAATCTCATTATCGTATGCAGATGAAACCCGTTTATCTGATATCCTTCTTGTAAAAAGATCTACTTTTCGTACTGCAGGATGTTGGGAAAGGCTTTCAAGCAATTCAAGGACATACTTAACCTGGCCCCCTGTATCTTTATCACGGCCTACCTCAGGATTATGAAATCGAATAAGGCCGTGAGGGCTGAATAATTGAATATAATATCCATCCATTATTACACATTTCTTAAAAAGGTAAACTGCAAATTTACCAAATCTCATAGCTGTAGTTTGTACATTTGACATTAAAAAAAGATTAGAAGATTATGTATTCAGGTTCAGGATTTAATGATTGGGAAATTGGCGATATCACAGTCATTCTACATAAAGGTGTTTATCATTTGTTTCACCTGATTATTCCTAATCATGACTATATAGCACATGCCGTTTCAAAAGATGGTATATCATGGAAAAGAATAAACAATGCACTTTTTGTCGGTCATCCCGGGCAATGGGATGATGATATGCTTTGGACGATGCATGTTTGTGAAGTAAACGGAAAGTTTGAAATGTATTATACAGGCTTACAGCGCAAAGACAGGGGCGTTGTTTCCAAAATAGGTTACGCAGAATCGCTTAATCTAATTGAATGGGAGAAGAAAAGTAAGAATATATTTCCAATCGGGCCGAAGGGCATTTATTACGAAGCTATCGAATCCAATCCCCGCAAATGGCTGAGTTTCCGCGATCCTTTTCGTTTCGAACACAATGGTGAAATCTATCTTTTGGTAGATGCCCGCACGTTGTCTGGTCCTGTGTCCAGGCGCGGATGTGTAGGCTTAGTAAAAATCACCAACGATATTGTCGAATTAATGCCCCCGCTATTAAACCCAATGGTATATGATGATGTTGAGTGCCCTTGTGTATTTAAATTGAATCACCGTTTCTATTTATTGGGTTCTATCCGGGAAGATATTAAAGTGCGCTACTGGTTTGCGCCGGATTTTTTGGGAGAATATCATTCTTTTCATAGTGATGTTATCCTCCCCCAGGGTAATTATGCAGCAAGAATTGTACAGGATGGAGATCATATACTGGTTTACAATTTTTTTTATGCATACGGAAAAATAGATGCTCTTCGGGTCCTTCCCCCTCCAAAAGAATTATCGACAGATAAAGAAGGCAGGCTACAATTAAAAAGCTATTACCGCTGGGAAAAAATGGTGCTGGCTACAGTGGTTCAAAAAGAATTCGGGGCGACCAAAGTCCTCTTTAATAACCCAACCGCAACATCTGCGATGGTTGATGACAAATGGATTTGTGGTTCCCGTAGCGGTTATGAAATATTCTGCTTTCAGAAGCCTTCGGAAAGTTTCATCTGGGAAGGTATACTAACGCTGGAGGGTATGGGAAAATTCGGTATTGTAACGGATATGGATAATGAAGGCAATGGATATTATATCTCATTCAATGTAAAAAATAACCAGGTGCAGATCCGTGTATGGGGTTTTAACCCCATGAATAACCGACAGAATTTTATCTTTAATGATTTGCAGGCAGGTTTTTTTTCATTTGTTAACCCGGATTCATTTCGCTTCCGACTGATCCGCTATGGGCACTATATTGAATTATCAATAGAAGACATCGTTATACTTACTCTTGTAGACTACACTTACACGCATAACAATATCGGTTTGTACTCTGCTTCATCTGTTATTTCACTACAGCAGTCAATTATTAAGATATTACCGGCGCCGGAAGAAGAGTATGCCAGCCAGGAAGAAGCACAGAAAATTGAATAAATATCTTAATAAGAACAAGATGGAGCATAAGCTTAAGGCATTGTAACGAAATAACTCTAATTAACTATTAACGGAAATCAGTTTCGCCATCATTTTCTTCATCATTATTTCTTGCAGTTTGTTTTTTTCTTTTATTGAACAGGTCTGCCTTTGAATTACCAAAGCGATAAGAAAAGGTAAGACGGAAAGTCCTTACGTTCCAACGACGGTAAGAATCCTGGTAAAATCTGTCTGTATTGTATATAGTTCCGAACCGTTGTGAATTAAAAATATCGTTTATTGAAAATACAACTGCAGCCGCCTTCTTTTTCAAAAATTCTTTACGTATTGCAAAATCGGAAACAAAGCGACTTTTGATCTTACCCTGTGGAATTACTCTCGGGCTTTCATAAGCAGCGGAGAATTGTAGATTGAGGTTATTGAAAAAATTGCGCGGGGTTGACTGAAACCTGTAGGCTGTAGTAAGTTTTGTTTCAAAATTCAAGCCTTCGTTATTCAATCTGAACTTGTTTGTATGGGCCCGGGTAATACGGTATTGTGCTTCACCGCTATAAGTAAGCTCAAGGTTCTTAAATATTTTTTTTTCAATAATTACTTCCACACCTGTACGATTAGTATACCCCGCATTGATATAGGAATTCAATATTGCATCTGGCGATACTGAAGCATTATTCAATTGCTGATAAAGCTCCGTTGACAACGTATCGCTGAACTGCGTGATATCCCCTACATTGTTCTTAAAATATAAGGCAGTTAATATACTGCCTCCTTTTTTGAACCGGTTAAGAAAATTAAACTCAATTGAGTTAGTATATTCCGGCTTCAATTGGGGGTTACCCAATCGTATATTCATCGGATCATTGATATCAATATAGGGATTAACCTGCCAGAAACCCGGTCTCCTTATGCGCTTGGAATAACTTAACTGGATATCCGAATTTTCATTTAGTGGCCGGCTTATAAAAAAGCTCGGGAAAAATGCATAATCAAGGTTCTTTAGTCCGTCAGGAAAATGATAACCGAACCGGGCATTACTATCCACCAGCAATCCTTTAAAATCAGATAATTCAATTCGAAGGCCTGCCTGGTATGAAAACGATTTCCATTTATTTGCATAATTAAAATATCCGGCATTAACGTTTTCTGTGTACCGGTAATTATTGCTTAGCGGTAGTTTGATTTCTTCCTGCGAAGAGTTTAACTGGAAAGAATTAAATACAGCGCTGCTATTATTATGATAAACACGTAAGCCTGCTTCTACCCGTTTATTTTCGCTAAATTTTCTTGCATAATCAACCTGCAGCGTTACCTGTTGTCCCTTGCTATCTCCATTTGCCCTGACCTGATTTTCTGCGGAATAAATATTCCCATCCGGCAGAAAAAAATTATTACTATAAGATGAGTTGCTTTTCCCGGAAGAAGAGTTAATCGTAATATCTGCTGATAGGGTTTCATCATCTCTGAGTTTTTGATCTATACTGAAGCGGCTGCTATTCCTAACAAACCTTCCTTTACGATCCGCCAACCTTGTGCCCGTATATTGAATATTCTTTTCCTGATCAAGAAATTCCTGGTATTGATTCTCTTTCGCATCATTTCTTCCCCTGCCAATGCTTTGCACATAGGAAAGTGTTGTCTTTTTACTTAAATAATAGTCTATACCACCCCGTAATGATAAAAAAGCCCTATTCCTTTTGCTTTGTGATTGCTGCGTAAAAAAATCCGTAATTATATCGTTGCTTTTGTTTTCCCGGTAAGATTGTTCTTTGACATTTCCCCCAGATTGATTATAGTTTCCGCCGACAAA
>JAFDYH010000148.1:0-14806 GCA_018267535.1 Bacteroidota bacterium | reverse complement strand
CCAACTGAAGCCATACCATTGATTCCGGCAACTTTATTTTTTTTCAAAACAATGTTGATTACACCTCCGGATGAAGAAGCATCATATCGGGCTGATGGGTTCGTAATCAATTCTACTTTTTCTATCATATCAGCAGGTATCTGGTCTGGCGTTAAAAATGAAGGTCGTCCATCAACCAGTATTTGCGGGCTAGCGCTCCGCATCGTTACAGCACCATCTGCGTCGACAGAAACAGAAGGTATTGTTCTAAACAGGTCGATGGCCGTACCCCCCTGCGACACTATTGCTTTATCTGCAAGAAATACCCGCTTGTCATTCTGAAGCTCTAACAAAGATTTTGTTTTTGAAGAAACGACAACAGCATCCAGTGATTTATACTCCTTCGCTAACTTGATAACTCCTGCATTTACAGCAAGGGTTAGATAGTTGCGATCAGGCGGGGATACAATAATTTTTTTAAAGACAGTTTTATAACCGATTGCAGATACTGACAAATAGATTGATCTGGCAATCGGAATATGATCGATTTCAAAATCGCCTGCCGAATTTGTAATAGCAATTTTATTCGGAAATGAGCTTTGCTTTTTCTGTGAAGGGTCGCCTGGCCTTATGCTTATTTCTATCGTGGCTCCCGCAATGCGCATAGAGGAATTGCTATCGGCAACAATACCTGTTAAATTCAGCCATTGTGGGGCAATTTTCTTTTGTTGTGCATTTGCTCCTAAACTAAAGAATAAAAAAATAAAGACCGGCATAAAATTCTTCATACTCCACGAATTGATAAATAAAGAGGAATAATGATAAGCCGGAAGTAGTGGTGCGTTTCGCAAACTCCGAAAATACAAGCCGGAAATTAATCTGCCATTAAAATGAAATTAGAATGCAGTTAAAATAAAAATTTAGCACATCTAAACGCCAGTTTTTTTGTTAGAAAAGGCTGTATGCATGTTTTAATTTCTTTTTAACAAGTAATTAGACGATAACGCTTATACTTGAATTATAACAAAGAAAAATTGATAGTATGAGAAATGTAATAAACCAAGTTTTCTTCGGAAATACAATTCTTGCTTATTCGCTGGTTTTCCTCGGCATTATTATTACCTGGATTATATGGAAATTGGCAAGACGATTTATAATAAGCCTGCTAACAAAACTTACTTCCAAAACAAAAACAAATTTTGATGACTTGCTTATAGAAGCAGCCGATAAATTTTTAGGACCTTACACCTACCTGGCAGTCAATTATGCAATTATCTTGCAATTGGAGCTCTCGGAAAACGTCAGTAAGGTGCTAAAAGTAGCGGCTCTTTTAGTTACAACTTACTATGCCGTAAGGCTGGTTAATTTCGTTATTCAGCACCTTATTGTGGTAGGTATGAAGTCAAGAAACGAATCCGAACAAAGAATACAGCAGGTGCAGGGAATGTTGACGGTTGTAAAAGCAATTGTTTGGGCCTCTGGTCTGGTTATGCTGATGGATAATTTGGGATACAATGTAACGACGATTATTGCCGGCCTTGGCGTAGGCGGTATTGCGATCGCCCTGGCTGCTCAAAGTATCCTTACGGATTTATTCAGTTATATCGTGATCTTTTTTGATAAACCCTTCGAGATTGGTGATTTTATTGTAACAAGTGGTTATAGTGGGGTTGTTGAAAAAATTGGCATTAAAACATCACATGTACGCAGCCTGGATGGCCAACAGCTAATTATGCCAAACACAGAAATGGTGAAATCGGTTATTCAAAACTTTAAACGTCTTGAAAAAAGAAGGATTGTATTTAACATTGGGGTTGTATACAACACACCCGTAGAAAAACTAAGATTAATACCCCGATTAATAAAAGAAATTATCGAAAAACAGGCCACCGTTACTTTTGATCGGGCAAACTTTAAATCATTCGGGGATTTCAGTATCAATTACGAAATTGCTTATTACATCGGCTCACCCGATTATGTGTTTTATATGAATACGCAGGAAAAAATATGCCTGAATATATTCGAAAGTTTTCAGCAGAGAAATATCGATTTTGCATTTCCCACCCAAACTATTTTTTTGAGTGACAATAGTCCTGTTGCGGACAGAAAGTTATTTGCATAAAGGAAATGTTTTTAAATAGGTAATGTGGTCAAAAATGGTTGTTGCTTTATGTTCACTGGTCATCCTGATGTCGGTCCAACTTTATCTTAGTTGATGAAGAAGTAAAAAGATAAGTATGCCGGAAAAAAATCCTGCCAGAGCAAGCCAACTGATTTTTTTTAAGTACCACATAAAATCAATTTTTTCAATTCCCATAACAGCCACACCTGCGGCAGATCCAATAATAATTGCGCTACCACCCGTTCCGGTGGTTAATGCAAGAAACTCCCAAAAAGCATGATCCATCGGATATGTATTCAGGTCATACATACCTTGTGATGCAGCGACTAAAGGAACATTATCAACAACTGCTGATAGCAAACCAAGAACGGTACCAATCAGCCAGTCATTATTCAGCTTCTGCTCAAGCAGACCTGCCAGCGATTTTAAAATGCCTATTGATTCAAGGGCTGTAACAGCAAGCAGGATTCCAAGAAAGAATAAGATACTCGGGGCGTCAATTTTTTGCAGGGCATGGGTTACTGTAAACCGCTCGGCAGTAGCAGGATTTGTTTTGCTATGCAAGACAGTTGTAATTACCCACATTAAACCGAGAACAAGCAACATTCCCATAAACGGAGGAAGATGTGTAACTGTTTTAAATAGTGGAACAAAAAGCAATAGCCCTATTCCTGAAATCAGGACTATACGGCCATCTCTTTTTTCTTTTGGTGTACAAACAGATAAAGGAATTGATTGAATTTTTTTCCCTTTAAACCGTCGGCCTATTACAATAGCAGGAATAATACAGACGGCTAAAGATGGTAAAATCAATTGACTGATAATATTAAATGCGGAAACCTGCCCGCCAATCCACAACATTGTTGTGGTAACGTCTCCTAAGGGAGACCAGGCCCCTCCGGCATTTGCAGCAATGATAATCATACCTGCAAACCAACACCTGTCTTCTCTTTGTGGAATTAATTTTGAACACAAAGAGGTCATTACAATAGCTGTTGTCAGATTGTCAAGCAACGCGGATAGAATAAATGCCAGTCCTGTTATAATCAGCAATAACTTTGATTTACTCTTTGTACTGATTTTCTGGGTTATTATATCAAATCCGTTATGAGAGTCGACCAGCTCAACTATCGTCATAGCCCCGAGAAGAAAGAAAAGAATAGAAGCGATATCGCCCAGGTGGGCAATAATCTCTTCATTTGTTTTCTCAGGTTCATTGCCAGCCACTATATATATAGTCCAGCAAAGTACACCTGTAATCAATGCAGATGCTGCTTTGTTTAATTTAAGGGTATGTTCAAATGCAATAGCGGTATATCCGAGTACAAAAATTATAATAGCAATAAGGCTTATCATCAAATTTGGGGCGTAGGTTCTATATTCAAAATTACTCCTGTATAATACAGCGTTTTAATCGCTACTTATTTTTAATTATATTCTACTATTTGCAGAAAATATCCTGCTACATCACTTTTCTGATTACTGGGTTATCAATTTTAAGTTACTACGGCCTAATCTTACTTTTAACCACTTTTCAAGTTTACCCTTTTCTGAACTGCGAATAGGTGATTTTAAATTTAGTAAAACAAAATATCCATAATTGACCTTATTGGAATCTGAATAAACATAGCCGGGCTGTATAACGGCACTATCAATTTCGGGATATTGGGCTTTCATTTCTGCAAATAATTGTTGACCCGACAACTCTATTCCTTTTATGCTATCGAGTATATGACGTAATGAATCTTGTTGTCTGTCTTTTATTGCAATCGCGCCTGTAAACTGCGATAGTTGTTCATTGCGAAGGAGTTCTTTGTCTTCGTCGAGATAAGCAAACCCCTGGTTAACTTGTAACGTGGCCTTTTCCAACTCATAATATTGCAGGCGGGCTTTTAATGCATCAATATCTTTTGAAGCAATCCGCTCACCTCCGAAAACAAGCGCAATTTCTTTTTTCTTCGGATCTATTCTTTTACTAAGCAGGTAGTCATTGGGGAAATGAGCTTCATTCGCGATAAAGCGATTTGCTTTTTTTGTAAAACGATCCTGTTGTACAAGATCATATCCAAAATAAAGACTGGGGATAAGAGTTACCAGTACAACCAGCCAGATAATTCTTCTTGCTATTTTCTGTGATCGGGGATTCTGTAAATGCTTAAGGGGGAATTGTACGGTCCGGACAAAAAGTAAAGTCGCCAGCGCAATAAAAACTGTGTTTATTACAAATAAATAAAAAGCCCCAATAAAATAGCTTAGCTGAAAGGTTGCCAATCCATAACCAGCAGTGCAGAGGGGGGGCATAAGTGCTGTTGCTATAGCAACTCCGGGAATAACGTTTCCTTTTTGACGGCTGGATGTCGCCACGATTCCTGCAAAACCTCCGAACAATGCAATTAATACATCGTAGATCGAAGGCGAGGTTCTTGCAAGGATTTCCGAATGTGCATCGTTTAAAGGGGATATAAGGAAGAATAAAGTAGAAGTCGTTAAGGCAACAATAGTGGCAATACCATAATTCAGGATCGATTTCTTCAGCAAAGTTACATCATTGATTCCGATGCTAAGACCAATCCCCATAATCGGCCCCATCAAAGGAGAAATCAGCATGGCTCCGATGATAACAGCTGTGGAATTTACATTAAGCCCGAGGGAAGCAACAAAAATTGCAAAAATCAAAATCCAGAGATTGGTACCCCGGAAAACAACCCCTTTATCAATTACACTGATAACAGTTGCAACTTCTTCCTTATCTTCTAACTTGAATTTCCTAAAAAAATTTTCCACTGGATAATCTTGTCAAGGTATGAACGTAGATGCAAGCTAATAAAATCAGTATTTATTGAAAAAAGAATCTACCCGGTTTTAAAAAACAGGTACGGATTGTTAAGGAAATTGCCGAACCTATCTTAATTTGAATTTTGCTTAACTGTTTCGCTGGCAGAATCTCCTTTGTCTTTTATTAGTTTATTCAGCATATCAACATATTTTTTAGCCATCGTATTTTCCGGGTCTAACGTTAATATCTGCTGAAAATAACCGATTGCTTTTGCATAGTCTTTCACTGTATTAACAGCATAGGCTGCCAGGTAGCCATATGCTTCGATTATCCATTTCTTATAATTTTCGTCTGTTGTATCTTTATTCAAAACCTCAACCAGTTTTTCATAGACCGGTATTGCCAGGCCCGCTGACATGCTCGTATCCTGCAATGCTTTACTCTTAGCCTGCCAGTAATAACCAAAACTCTGATCAGGGTATTTCGCAATATACATTCCGAAGATGGTGTCTGCTTTTATATAGTTTTCAATCCGGTAATTAGCTATTCCCCAGTAAAACAAATCAAGGTTGGATGCATTAGGATTCTCCCTGCAATATTTTCCCAGCCAATGCGACTGTGCCTGATAATCCTTTCTGTCCGCGGCCATATTAGCCAGCTTTTTATAATCATTAAATAAGACCGTTGAATCCTCCTCCAGCGTTGTGGCTTTTGCCAGGTAAACGGCGGCCAACGAATCTTGTCCAGGGCTGGCTGAGTAATATGCACTCATCGTTTCATAGTCTTTTGAAATGATATTGCTATCCTGCTCGTTTTTGAAATAAGTAGCCATGGCTTTTAATGCCCCGATAGTATCTTTTTTTCCGGCAAGGCTATAAGAGATTAGTTTATAAATACGAGGCTGAGTACTATCTCCTTCCGAACGAATAATTGAATTTGCCCTGGCAATTGCCTGATCATATTCATGATTCAAGTAGTGAAGGTCTGCCATATCATATTCTGTCTGAATGGTATGGTCTGCATTTTTGGAATAGTTCGAATAATAAGTCATCGCTTTTGCAGGGTCACGGTTAAATTCATAAATATAAAGTTTATACCATGCCGGTGAAAAGTCCGGGTCCGCGGCTACGGCTTTTTGAAAATAATCGCTATATACGGCACGGTTTTTCTGTGATAGAAAAATCTGGCCCATCCGGTAATAAGCAACAGCATAGTTTTTATCCTCGTTGATTGCATTCTGATAAGCCTTAAATGCTTCTGAACCGTTAAATTGCTTTCTCCATGCATCACCTAATAGCACATATAACTCTGCATTCTGCTTATTCTTTTTTATTGCGTTCTTCAGAATGTTGATCGCATAGTTTACATTTCCATTGGGTGAGTTGATTTGTGCCCAGGCGATAGCAGCAACAATATTGGCATTTTTCTTTTTTTTCTCCTTTAATATGTTATCAAAATAGGCAACCGCTGCATCCTTAGAATTTTTTTGAATAAAACTGAATCCTTCAGCAATTCTAAAAAAAAGATCTTTACTAATACCAGCTGGGGCATTTAATAAAGTATCAAAATCCAACTTAGGTTGATTGAGCATAAAGTATGTCTTCACAAGATTATACCAGGCTTCTCCATTGGCAGGCTGTTGTTGAATAGCCTGCCTGAAAGATTCTTCTGCGGAAGACAATCGTTCGTAATACAAATACTTCTTTCCTTGTTCTAACGGCTGGCAATTTCCAATGTAACCAGCAAATATTATTATTGTTAAGTAAAATAGCTTCATATTTTCAATTTATTATTTTATACTGCTAATGGCCAGATGGTAAGGACTTCGACCTTTGTAGAAGAAGGTAATACGTCGCTGATTTCACTGTTCATCCAGCCTAATTTTGTTTCTGTTTCAGGATAGAGCAACAAAATATCTGCATTAATCTTCTCTGCATAATCTAATATTGCTTTCGCTTTATTACTTCCCCTGAGCATTGTGTATTCAACAGGACAACCAATTGTTGTCTTAACCCATTTACACAATTCGAGTAATGATGAAGCATAAAAGCCCAACGGCTCTTTATGGTTATCAACAATTGCGGCGATATATATATGTAACCTGAATTTTTTGCTGAGGGCAGTTATAATTTCCATTTTATCATATGCTGATCGGGAGGAAACCGGCACAACAATTTTTCTTGCTTTATTGTGAAACGATCCGGTCTTTGCAGTAAGAACAGGTATCCCTGTGCTTTGTACCAATTGACTCGGGTTCACTGTGTTTAGAATAGGGAACCAACTATGAGAGGAATGCTTGGCGATTATAATCAGGTCAACTTTCAGTTGAGTTGCTTTATGATTTATAATATCCTGCACAGAACCAGCTATCACATTCCAGGTACATACTTTCAAAGATGCAGTCTCTTCTATAGTTCTCTTCCATTGTTCTAATTTTTTGTCAATTTCTTCCATGCCCCTTTTCCTGTTTAGCCCGATTAAATACTCTTGTGCAACACGGGAAAAGAATGGAGCAAAGTGGTTCTGAACATGCAGCAAATGAATTACAGCGTCATTGCCAGCTAACTCAAGTCCTTTTTTTACCGCGAGTTCAGTATTCTCGGAGAAATCTACCGGTATCAGGATACTATTAAAATATTGGCGCATGATGCAATGTAGTTTCCGTATATTAAAGACTAATTAGTAAGAAATTAGAAACACATTAAAATGCAGGATATATTCCCCTGAATAGGACTAAGAATGTAACTTGCAACTTAGCACTATGGATGATACACGAATTTTAATTGTTGAGGATGAGCAAAAAATAGCCGATACATTAAAATACGGCCTGATAGAACACGGGTATAAGGCCGAAGCGGCCTATAATGGAGATGCGGCTTTACAGTTTTTTTCAAGACATTTCTACCATCTTATCCTTCTTGACATCAATCTTCCGGACACAAATGGTTTTGATCTTTGCAAAGCTATACGTTCAAGGAATAAACAGGTACCTATAATCATGCTTACCGCGCTCAACTCGATCAATCATAAACTGGAAGGTTATGAAATCGGGGCGGATGATTATATCGCAAAGCCATTTGAATTTAAAGAACTATTAATGAAAATAAAAGTGCTGGTTAAACGAACAAGCCTGCACGAAAAAGGAGAAGTTTCAATTTTAAAAGCGGCCGACCTGGAAATAAATTTAGACAGTAAGCAGGTGGTACGTGGCAATAAAATTATTAACCTGACAGCGAAAGAGTTTCAATTACTGGAGTACCTGTTAAAAAACAGGAACAGGGTTTTGTCAAGAGCGGATATAGCCATTAATGTATGGGATATAGATTTTGATACCAATACAAATGTTATCGATGTATATATAAATTACCTGCGAAACAAAATTGACAAAAATTTTCAGCCGAAACTAATTCACACACAGATAGGTATGGGCTATGTCTTAAGAGATAATGGTTAAGTATGCCGGTCAGACTGCGCATCACCATATTATTTGCTTCACTTGTTGTTGTCATTGTAGGCATTTTTTGCATTAGCATTTATTACTTTTCCTATACAACCAGGATCAATACAGTAAAAAACAGGCTGATAAACCGGTCTAAAACTACAGCCAGGTTCCTGGTACAAAAAGAAATTTTTGACGAACAACTCGTCAGGAGAATTGATTCGTTAACTACTATTTCCCTGATAAAAAAAACCATAGAAGCATTTGATTACAAGAACAGGAAAATTTACAGTTATAGTGATTATCCTGGCGATACGCTGGCTATCAATCCCGCAATGCTGGATAACGCCCGGAAAAAAGGCCCCCAGTTCCTGGAAATCGGTTCAAAAGAAACGGTCATTTATTTCTACAAGGATACTTTTAATGGAATTGTGGTTGTGTCGGCGGCTGAAGATAGTGAAGGAAAGCAGGAATTGAATCATCTTGTGGATATCCTGCTATTGAGTTTCCTGACCAGTATTGTCCTGGTAGTTGCAATCGGTTACATTTTCTCTACCAGATTATTGCGGCCTATAAAAAGGATCACAGAAGATATCGAGGAAATATCTGCTCAAAGCCTGGCAAGAAGGCTCGATGTAGGCCATTCGAAAGACGAGTGGTATTATCTTTCTACGACATTGAATCAGTTATTAAACAGGCTACAGGATAGTTTTGAACTGCAAAGCCGGTTTATTTCCAACGCTTCCCACGAATTGTCTACCCCCTTAACTTCTATTTCGAGCCAATTGGAAGTTTCCTTACAGCGGGAAAGGGATGCTGCAGAATACAGGAAAGTAATGGAGTCAATTTACCTGGATGTGCAGCATATGAATAAGCTTACACAGACATTATTAGAATTTGCAAAAGCATCCGGAACCACGAGTGGCCTTGAAATTACAATGATCCGGATTGATGAAATTATATTGGAATTGCCATCCGCTATCGCCAGAACCAATGAATCGTATTCAGTTACCATCGAGTTTGGAAATTTGCCAGATACGGAAGAAAGCCTTGTCGTGTATGGAAATGAAGCATTATTATCCACTGCGATCAGGAATATTGTTTTGAATGCCTGCAAATACTCCAATGACCACAAAGCTTTAGTTAGCCTGGAAATAACGGATAGAATTACAATAGCTGTTACCGACAAAGGCGATGGTATTTCCGAAGAAGAGTTGAAGAAAATTTTTCAGCCTTTTTATCGTTCAACGGAAACCTCTACTAATAATAAAGGATTTGGGTTGGGGCTTTCCCTTGCTGATAGAATTATTAAGTTACATAAAGGCTTCATCGAAGTTGAATCAGTAGCCGGAACCGGCACCCGTTTTAAAATTGAATTACCCCTGGTTAATACATTAATGAGAATTGAAACTAAATGAAACAAAAATGATTTTATAAGCACAGGTTTATTCTCCAAAAAGTCGTACGAGGCACTCATCGGTATATACAAAAGTCACATTATATCTGAAATTGGCGATGTTTACACTCAAGCTCTTCTGTAAACTTATTAAATGATAATAAGTAAAAGGGTAGCCTGCATTCCGTATAATGGTTTATAGCTAACCAGGATATCTGTTTAGACGGTTTTTACAAGAATTATCTAAGTATAGTTTATTGATAACATTTTAGAAATTTATAGTTTGCTACAACGAGAGTAGATTAAATTAAAATATTTATATATATATTATATTACATATTTTCCTGATAATTAATATTTAATCCACTAATTAGTAAATACAACAATGTATCTATAAAAAAAATACGTAACTCATTGCACGGTAAAATACCAGGTATTACTTTCACATCAGATCGGAAGTATCCTAAGTTGAAGACGCAATCCGTGAATGAAAACTACCTACCGCGACTGCAGCTTTCTTAAGTTACTCCAGATCTCAATTAACGTACTCAATTAAATACCCTTAGGGCATTTTATGAAAACTATCCGCCTTAACAACGTTCTATTTATCTCCTTTTTATTATTTGGAGTAAAATTTAAAGCCCTTTGCCAGCTTGTTCCCGAAATGCAGTTTACTACCGTGAGCCTGGAATCTGGAACTGCCGCGCAAGACGGCGCTATTTACAGGTTTTCGCAGGTAACACCCTCTTTGGATGCCCTTTTAGAAATAAAAGGTCGCTCAGCAGCGGATGTTGTGCTGTCGAGTATTGATACGTCAGGGCCTGGTATGGGATATCCTAAAGCGTTTCAACCGGTAATCGGTATTAATGGTACGGCTGATGCCAATCGCAATTGGTCTATGGATTTTCGAATGACTTTTGTAAAAACAGGGACTAATAACAAAACAAAAATTACACAATTCAATGCTACCGGACTGGATATTGATGGAGATGGCTCGACACTCAGTGAATGGGCATTGATGAAAGGCGTTCAATCGATCGACTCTGCAATTGTCAACAGTCTCACTTTTACAAAAATGTCACCCGGAGGCGGCGCTGGCGCCGATTACCTGGTTGAAGGTATTATTGCAAATTCGCCCGGTATTGATACAACTGCCAAAAATGTTATGGCCACTTATACTTATATCAACAAAGACCAGATTGATTTCACGATTGGCGCAAAAACCGGCGCTCTTTCCACAGGCGCTGGTATGCGCCTGAATTCAATTTGGTTTCGTGATTTCTTAGGCATTATTCTTCCTTTACACTGGGTCAGTTTCGATATAACTCCCCAGGGGCACTCGGCTAAGCTAAAATGGGTAACAACACAGGAACAGGGTGTAAGCTATTTTGAAATAGAAAAAAGTCTAGACGGAAAACAATTTTCCCCGGTGATACAAGTTAGTGCACAAAACAATAAAGCAGGAAACGGAATTTATGAATTCACAGATGCCCTTGCTGATAATGATAATAAATGTTACTATCGTATACGCTCTGTAAATGACAATGGCTCTTCAGCTTATTCAACCACCCAATTTGTTTTATTTAATACCACAGCTATTAACTGCCAGCTAAATTTATATCCCAATCCTGCTTCCGATGTTATTACAGCTACTGTTTCCGGCGCAGCGCAGGATAAAGAAATGAGCATCGAAATTTATAATTATGAAAGTAAGTTAGTAAAACAGGACCATTGGACGGCCGGACAAATAACAGGGAAAGTCAATATCGGGAATTTACAGCGGGGGATTTATATCATAGTATTGACTGATCATACACACAAATACCAACAGAAATTTATTAAAGGCTAATTAATCAAAATATGACATTAGTTTCTACATCCAGCTTAACTTTATATAACATTAACGCATTTGTAAGGGATTATGTAAACCAGATATAAGTTTTTGCATATAACAAAAGAGTGGAGCCTGATACTGACACGATTTGTAATGCCTTATGCTATTCCCAGATCACCAAAAGCGATTATAGATTTTACAGGAGCTATGAAATCTATAATCGCTTTTTTACCGCCGGTCCGCTTAACAAAGTATTAGCCTTGATTGCAAGGAGGCTTTACACGATAGACAGTTTACTTTCTTTATTATATTTTGAGGTATACTCAACAGGGGACAAACCTGTAACACGGCTGAAAACATCCCTGAATGCTTTTGTATCGTTGTACCCGACATCATACATAACTTCATTGATAGCAATATTCATACAATACTAACCCAAGGTTTCAATATTTTCCCTGGAAAGAACATAAATCGTCATAGATCCGGATGACCCACCTTTTATTGAAGATTTATGTATTTTTTACGCCAAAGCTTCAGAAATCGGAAAGCAGGTTTGCAGGCACCCTGATTTCACTCGGGAAAGCTGAAAAAAGGGTATTCTCAAGCTATATCCACACTCTGAAAAAAACTTTTAGGCTGATTTGTTGAAGTCCTGTATTTTTATCAGCTAAAGGGGCTTCCCTTTATTACTAACTTTTAAATTCTAAATGCAATGGCAAAAGCAAAAAAGGCTGCTAAGAAAGCAGCTCCCAAAAAAGCAGCAAAAAAAGCCGCTCCTAAAAAAGCAGCACCCAAAAAGAAATCAGCCAGAAAACCAAATGCAGCCTTTATGGCCCCTCTGACACCCAGCGCTACATTAGCTGAAGTAGTAGGAGCAAAACCAATCCCAAGAACAGAGATTATCAAAAAAATATGGGATTATATTAAGAAGAATGGCCTTCAGGATAAAAAGAACAGGAGAATGATCAATGGAGATGCGAAACTGAAAGCAGTTTTCGGTGGTAAGGCACAGGTTTCAATGTTTGAACTGGCAAAGATTGTCAGCAAACACGTAAAGTAATTTATCACTTTATATTTCAGCCAGACTTTAACCGGCGTATCATATTGGTTATTATAAAGCATATTGCTTACCATATATAGTACGCCGGTGCAAAAGTCTTTTTTATTTCTGCCTTTTCCTTGTCCTTATTGTTACCGATTTATTTCTGAGCATATTACAGGCAACTTGTATAACAATCGATCTGTTCCTTCCTGGCCAACATTTACGCTATCCTATCTGTTATCATATACAAAATACGAGCAGCTATTCAGTTTTATTGGTTTATAATTTTCAATTTGATTAAATTGTAGTGGGTGAAATTGCTTTATTTATGAAGGAAATAAAGGAAATCATAAAGGCATTTGATGAAGCACAGCAGCAGGGAAAAAAGACAGCATTAGCGACTGTTGTTCATGTAGAAGGTTCATCTTATCGTCGTGCAGGTGCAAGAATGCTGATAACGGAAGAGGGGCAATTGACAGGCGCTATCAGTGGTGGTTGTCTTGAAGGGGATGCATTACGAAAAGCCCTTCTTGCAATGACAAGACAAAAAAAGATGCTCGTTACATATGATACTATGGACGACGATGATGCGGCCTTTGGCGTAGGATTAGGCTGCAACGGAGTAATACAGGTATTGATAGAACCTGTTATTATTTCTGAAGAAAATAACCCGATACAATTTCTCAAGGTGGTAGCCGGGCAACGGCAATCAGCTGCATTAGTTACTCTTTTCTCTTTACAGGATAAAAAAGGAGTACAACCGGGGACCTGTTTATTGGTAAATGAAAATAACAGTACCGGTTATTCGCCTTTCTTCAACGATATGATTATCCGGGATGCTCAATCGGCCTTTCAAAATCATAACACCTCTTTTAAAAACTATATTTCAGATAAAGAAAGCTACACAGCATTTATTGAATATATCAACCCTCCTGTTTCATTAATTATCATTGGGGCGGGCAACGATGTGATACCACTGATACAGATGGCGGACGTATTGGGTTGGGAAAGCACAGTAGTAGATGGCCGGCCTAATTATGCAAAAAAAGAACGTTTCGCTTCTGCCTGCCAGGTATTGGTTGCTAAACCAGAAGACGTGCTGACTAAAATAAATATAGACGATCAGACTGTTTTTTTATTAATGACACATAACTATAATTATGACCTTGCCATGTTGCGTGCCTTGCTGGATAAGGAAGTAGTTTATATCGGGTCCCTGGGTCCACGAAAAAAACTGGACCGTATGCTGAAAGAGTTAAGTGAAGAAGGAATCTTATTAAGCAATAAACAGCGTGCAATGATTTATGGACCTACAGGGTTGGACATTGGCGCGGAAACTCCAGAGGAAATCGCCCTGTCCATCATCGCAGAGATAAAAACTGTATTGGCTGGTAGGCCAGGTAAATCTTTAAGAACCGCCGAAGAAATACATGCCCGTTCACTATCAGCTATAGAAAAAGTTCACATAAAAAGTTAAACCGGTCGCGGTTTTGCAGAACCACTATACCATACATCAGTGCGGAATCATTTTGCTTGCAGCCGGAAATTCTTCACGTCTTGGCAGGCCAAAACAACTACTTACCTATAATGGCAATAGTCTTTTAAAGCATATGCTATCAGTAATAAAAGAAGCCAGACCCGATGCTGTCGTTGTTGTATTAGGCGCCTATTCGTCTGCATTGATTCACGAACTCAATCATGAAAAAATAATTATCGTACATAATGAAGATTGGACTAAAGGTATTGCCTCTTCAATAAGGACCGGTATCCTGTCACTGCAAAAAAATTACCCTGCTTGTGATGGTTCACTTCTAATGGTTGTGGATCAGCCTTATATTACTTCTTCTTTATTAAGAGATTTACTTAAAACCCAAAGAGAGACTGGAAAACCAATTGCTGCCTGTAAATATGAAAACATTACTGGAACACCGGCCCTTTTTCATCAATCATTATTCCCGGAATTATTAAACTTAAACGGGGATAAAGGAGCAGGGAAGATATTACGGCAACGACCGGATGAAGTAATTACAATTAATTTTCCAATGGGGAGATTTGATATCGATACCGAAGATGATTACAAAGGATTACAGCAAAACAAACCCGGTTAAGTAATCCTATAACCATTGGCCAGGTATGCGCCAACCCTTTGCACCATGTATAGAAGCAAAGACATCAATATGCGGTAGCGCCATTTTTCATTTCCTTACTTCAGGTTTAC
>JAFDYH010000147.1:31380-32133 GCA_018267535.1 Bacteroidota bacterium | reverse complement strand
GGTAAGATAAAAAGCAGGCCAATGGCCCATGAATCGTAGGCATCATCCATGCTCACTTTTTTACCATCCTGCAATGCACTATAAATTTTGCCGGCAATAATCAGGTAAAATACCTGTATAAACAGATCAATAAGCCAAGCTCCCAACCGACGTTGAAATTCAGCGGCTTCAAACTCGAGATCGATATTGAAGTTAGTTTGAACTTTAATAATTGGCATAGCCGGGAATGATTTAAACAGAAAAGCAATTTAATAGTTTTACCTCACCTAACCTCTCCTTCAGGAGAGGAACTGTGCACAGCCTCAGCTTTTCGGAGATTCTGATAACTTTAAGCATTCTCGAAAAGTGGTGAGTGAAAAACAGAAGATGATCTGGTAGTTATGAAGTTTGGATCAAATATCCAGCACCGTCCTTCTCCAACCGGAGAAAGATAAGAGGATGAGGCCATGCCTAATAGCGAACAGAACGTAAAAGTGTGCGACGCAAGCGAAACTCAATAATAATTCCAGAGCCGGGCTCAAAACAAAAACAAGAAACCAATAATTAGTACCCGCCTGTTAAGAAAAATAGTATTTTACAAATCAAATTAAACCCTTTTCTGAGAGAGGCCCTTTTTATAAAGAAGAATAAAGAGCGATGGGAGAAAGTGCAGCAGGATCCCTCCCGCGAAGCTGATGAAATGGCAAAAGATTTTACCCTTTTGGTAGACGATCTTGCTTATGCCAAAACTTTTTATAAAACCAGTAAGGTTAC